>JAUNTK010000167.1 GCA_030538735.1 Pseudomonadota bacterium | reverse complement strand
CCTGCGATATCGCCGCCGTCAGCGATCCGGCGTAGAACGCACGATTCCACCAGACCTTGTGCTGCACGGCCGCCTTCACCCGCAGATCGAAAGCGACGCCGCGCAGGATCAGGCCAAACAGCATCAAGGCCACCGGCAGATACAGTGCGCCCAGAATCTCCCCGTGCGCACGCGGGAATGCCACCAGCAACACGCCCACGCCCAACACCAACCAGGTTTCGTTGGCATCCCAGAACGGGCCGATCGAGGACACCATCCGGTCTTTCTGCGCATCATCGGCACGCCGCAGCAACATGCCCACCCCCAGATCGAAGCCATCGAGCAGCACGTAAAGCAGCATCGACAGGCCCATCACCGCAAGGAAAGCCAGCGGCAACCAACCCGCCGGCGTGCTCAGATCAATAGCCGTCATCACGGTTCTCCTTGCCATCGACAAAGGGCATCACGGCCGGGCCTGCCGCCTCGGGCTTGCCATGCGCGCTCACCGCCTTGCCAGCCAGGTGGCGCAGCGCGCCCAGATAGGCGGTCAGCAGCAGCAGATACAAGCTCAGATAGCCAACCAAGGTCAGGCCGATGTGGCTGGCCGGCACGCTGGAGGCGGCATCGGCCGTGCGCAATACACCCTGCACCAGCCACGGTTGACGGCCAACTTCCGTGGTATACCAGCCTGCCAGCACGGCGACCCAGCCCGAGAACGTCATCATCACCAAGGCGCGCGCCAGCCACGGCGATGGCTCACCATGACGCCACAGACGCCACGCGCCCCACAGGCCGACGACCAGCATCAACATGCCGATCCCAACCATCACCCGGAAGGCGAAAAACACCGGGGCCACCGGCGGATGCTCACCCTTGAATTCCGATAGCCCGACGATCTCGCCATCCAGCGAATGGGTGAGGATCAACGAGGCGAGCTTGGGGATTTTCACCGCGTAGCGGGTTTCCTGCGCGGCTTCGTCCGGCCAGCCGATGGCCACCAGCGGCGCGCCGCGCTCGGTTTCCCAGACTGCCTCGATTGCGGCGATCTTCTGCGGTTGGTGCTCCAACGTGTTGAGGCCATGCTGATCGCCAATGAAAATCTGCACCGGGATCAGGATCGCGCCCAGGAAAACCCCGGTACGCATCGCCGCCAGCACATCCGCACCGCGATCACCGCGCAACCAGCGCCACGCCGATATCCCGGCCAGCACGAACGCCACGGTCAAGAACGACGCCAGCACCATGTGGCTCAGGCGGTACGGCATCGACGGGTTGAAAATCACCTGCGGCCAACTGATGACATGGGCCACGCCATCGCGCAGCTCGAAACCTGCCGGGGTCTGCATCCACGAATTCAGCGCCAATATCCAGAACGCCGAAAGCAGGGTGCCGAAGGCCACCAGAAACGTGGCCAACGTGTGTATCCGGTTGCCGACCCGGCGAAAGCCGAACAGCATGATGCCGAGGAAACCGGCCTCCAGGAAAAACGCGGTCAGCACCTCATACGCCAGCAGTGGCCCGGCGATGTTGCCGACGGTGTTCATGTAGCCCGGCCAATTGGTGCCGAACTGGAAACTCATCGTCACGCCGCTGACCACGCCCATCGCAAACGACAGCGCAAACACCTTGACCCAGAAACCGTAGGCATCCATCCAGCGCGCATCGCCGCTGCGGTTCCAGCGCAGCTTGAAATACAACAGCACCCAGCTCAGCGCGATGGTGAGGGTGGGAAACAGGATGTGGAAACTGATGTTGGCGGCGAACTGGATGCGTGCCAGCAACAGGGGATCGAGTCCTTCAAGCATGGGGTTTACCTCCTGCGATGATGCGATCACGCACATCAAGCAATTTGCCGACTTTACGGCCCATCTGCATCAATTCGACCAGACGTTCACGATCCAGCCGCTGCAATTCGTCAAACCAGCCGGTGGCCAGCTCGATCAACTCGTGCATCTCGCGCATCCGTGCTTGCGCATGACGATCATCCGCGCTTTCGGGCCTGTCAAGCAAGGCGCTGCGCAACACGCTCAATGTCGGCTCGATCTCGCGCTTGCGGCGCTCGGCGGCCAGCGTCTGGAAAATCGCCCAGACATCCTCCGGCGCGGAAAAATATTCACGCCGATCACCCGGCTGATGCTGCAGGCGCACCAGTTGCCAGCTCTGCAACTCCTTGAGGCCCATGCTGACATTGGAGCGCGAGAACCCCAGCGCCTCGGCAATCTGATCGGCATTGAGCCCACGGGCGGAGACAAACAGCAGCGCATAGATCTGGCCGACCGTGCGATTGATGCCCCAACGGCTGCCCATCTCGCCGAAGTGCAGAACGAAGCCTTGAACCAACGGACTCAACATGGTGATTCTCAATTTTCAGCAATTACTGAAATTATTGACATCATGCCATGAATTTGATCCAAGTCAATTTTTTGCCTGCGCAGGCGATGTACCGATGCGTGCAATCGGTCTTCGGCGGATACAACAACGCCGGGACATGCCCGGCGCTGCGTGTGCGATATGCGTGGCCGATGGCCCGTTGCACTTATTTTTTCTTCGGCGCGATCATCATCACCATCTGCCGGCCTTCCAGCCTGGGGCGCGATTCGATCACGATGTCTTCGCCCAGATCAGCTTCGATGCGGCCGGCCATTTCGCGGCCCAGCTCTTGATGGCTCATTTCTCTGCCACGGAAGCGAATATTGACCTTGACCTTGTCGCCCTCTTCAAGAAAGCGGCGCATATTGCGCAGCTTGATCTGGTAGTCGCCCTCGTCGGTGACCGGGCGAAACTTCACTTCCTTGATCTCGACCTGCTTGGTCTTTTTCTTGGCTTCGTTGGCCTTCTTCTGCTGCTCGAACTTGAACTTGCCGAAATCCATGATCTTGCAGACCGGCGGATCGGCATTGGGCTGGATCTCGACCAGGTCGAGCCCTTCTTCCTCGGCCATCGCCAAGGCTTCATCCCGCGAGAGGACGCCGATCATTTCACCGTCGCTGCCGATCACGCGCACCCGTGGCACGCGGATTTCGTTGTTCTTGCGGTTCTGTTTCGAGTCGAACGTACTGATTTTGCAATCTCCAAAATGGTTTGAACCGACCCGCGTTTTTCATCGCAGGCCGGATGT
>JAUNTK010000037.1:14835-23037 GCA_030538735.1 Pseudomonadota bacterium | reverse complement strand
CTCGATCGGCAGATCGCCGTGCAGCGGGAGAACGTCAAAAGTGTCAGGCGGGGACGGTGTTGGCGGGTTCGCGCCCAGCGCGCCATGGATGGTGCGCGCCCGAATCGGGGCAGGATGCCCCGACTGAGGGAAAAGCGAACTTGCCGACGGCGGCACCGCATCGCGATGGTCGAACGAAGCCGCCTCCAACACCCGCGCCACACGCTGGATCTCGCCAATCCCCGGCAAAAACACCAACACATCACCCGGGTGCGCGATCAACGCATGGTGAATCGCCCGCTTAACCTGTAGCGCCAATGCCTCATCGCGCCGCGCCGGGAAGTGCGTGATCTCAACCGGATAACTACGGCCGGCACTGCTGATGCGCGGGGCATCCAGCCAACTGGCCAATTTTTCGCCATCGAGCGTCGCCGACATCAGCACGATGCGCAGCTCATCGCGCACGCTGGCCTGCACATCCAGCGCCAACGCCAGCCCCAGATCAGCGGCCAGATGGCGCTCGTGAAACTCATCGAACACGATCGCGCCGATGCCTTCGAGCAATGGGTCATCCTGCAACAAGCGGGTCAGGATGCCCTCGGTGACCACCTCGATCCGGGTCGCCTTCGATACCTTGTTCTCAAAGCGGATGCGATAGCCGACCGTCTCACCCACCGCCTCGCCCAACTGCTTGGCCATGAAACCAGCTGCCGCACGCGCCGCCACCCGCCGCGGCTCCAGCATCAGGATTTTCTGCCCCGCCAACCAAGGGGCATCCAGCAAAGCCAGTGGCACCTGCGTGGTTTTGCCGGCACCGGGCGGCGCTTCCAACACCAGGCGCGGATGCTGGGCCAGCGACTCGCGGATCGCGGGCAAAACGTCATCGATGGGGAGCATGGAGCGTCTTGCCCTCTTCAAACCATTTGATGAGTATTACCCAAAGAAAAAGCCGGCAAAAAATGCCGGCCTTCTCCGAACACGAAGCGATGATCAGAACTTGTAGGTCACGCCCAGATACATGTAGCGACCGACACTGTCGTAGAACGCGGAGCTTGCATCTGAACCGAAGTAGTTCAGCGGCGGATCCTTGTCGAACACATTGTCGATACCGGCATACAGATCAAGCCCGATCTTGGCGAACTTATACCCGACCTGAGTGTTGTGGTAGGTGTAAGCACCATTCTTGATCGGTGAAACCGAACCGGGGTTGGTATTGTAGCTGCTCGGCGAAACACGCAGGTTGTGGTGCATGTAGTTCATGGTCCACGACGCGCGCCAATCATTGCGGCTGTACTTGGCCTCCAGGTTCGCACGCCAGCGCGGGTCGGAAACCGCGGTCAGCCATTCACTGTACTCATCCGGGAAGTCTTGGAAAGCCCATTCGCGCGATTGCAGCATGCGGGTGCCGACGAAGCGGGTCACCATCTTGCCGCCGAGGAGATCAAAGCGGTAATCCGCCTCGATATCGATACCGATGCGCCGCGATTTCTGCAGGTTTTCATTGAGTGCAGTCCATCCGGTGATGCTGTGTTCCGGGAATTGACGCCCCTGTGAATCGGTGTAGCCGCCAGTCGGTGCGCGTGTGATGAAGCTGCAGAAGACGTTGTTGATGCCGCCGGGCGAGTCAACGCAGCGCGTGGCGTTGGTCTGGGCATTGACCGCCCCAATCGCATCGTTCAAGGTTACCCGCCAGTAATCGATGGACAAGCCGAATCCTTCAATGAAGCTGGGCTGCCAGACAAAGCCGATCGACATGCTGTTGGCCGTTTCCGGCTTTAGATCCGGGTTGCCGCCGCTTACACCCGGGCGGTTGGCACTGTAGGTATCGATCCAGCCAACCGGGACGCCAAGTGCAGAGCAGTTGGCCTGACGCAATGTCGGATCCTTGGCGTTATTCGGGCGATTGCCATTGGTGGCCAGATAGTTGCAGGGGTCGGCAATGGTGGTGAAGTTTTGCGACTGCGGGTTGAACAGTTCACCAATGCTCGGCGCACGGATGGCACGCGCATAGGTGGAGCGCCAACGCAGATTTTCCAGAATCGTCCAGTCAAGGCCGATGTTCCAGGTGGTTGCCGAGCCAATCGTGCTGTAATCAGAATAACGGCCCGCCAAATCGATGGCGAAACGCTCGACGCCCGGCAGGCCTGCCAACACCGGGATGCTGGTTTCGGCAAAGACTTCCTTGACCGAATACTGACCACCACGGCTTGGGATCGCATTGAGGAAGGTGAGGCCAAGGGCAGCCAGCGGATCGGTGTTCTCTTGGCTCTGCTCTTTGCGGTATTCCACACCGCCGGCAAAGCCGACATCACCCGCTGGCAGGGAGAACAGACGGTTGGTGTTGACTGCGGCGGAGAACACTTTCTGGGTTAGTTTTGACGTGTTCAATGAATTGGTGTTGAACCAGCCCGCCGCTTCTTGGCTGACAGCGCCATCGCCAAAAATACTGAAGGGGATACAGCCCGATCGGGCAAATGCGGAGTAAACAGCACCCGTGTGTGGGTTGACTGCAGTCGGGTCGATGCTGGCGCGGCAGACAATGTTGCCATTGGCATCAAGGGCTGCATCCAGACCGGCATGCCAACGCTCATTGATGCGATTGTTGAGGTTGAGGCGGCTGATCCGGCTCTCGCCGTAGTTGGCGGAGACTTCATAACTCCAAGTGTCGCTCAGATCGCCTTCCAGCCCAGCAACATAACGGTTGGTCTGGCGATCAACCAACTCACCGCGGCGCCCTGCATCGGTATTGAAGCGCGATACCAGCAACTGCGGCAAGTTGTTGGTATCCATCAGGGTGCCCAACTCGGCACTCACATACGGATTCTGCCGACGGATGCGGATCGGTTGGTCAAAGGTCGGCTGACCATAGTAATTCGATTCGGTCTTGGTGTACTTGCCTTCGAAGAAGAACCGATGGTTGTCGGACAGGTCATAGTTGAATACGGTATTGACGCTGAAACGATCAAACGCCGGCTGCAAATCGGCAACGGCATTGAGATCGACAAAATCGCAGTCCACACAAGAAGAGGCGCTAACGATCACGCCGTCATAGCGATTGGCGCGGAAACTGCCATCGGGATTGAACAGGTAGCGCGATCCGGGGCGGAATGAGCCGATGGTAAAGGTGCCGCCGGTCGAGATTGCATGGTTGCCACCGGGGCGCGCAAAAACCGTCTGCGGGTTGCTTTGGCTGGGCGGTTTCGAGGGATCGAAATTGGGGTTGGGGACAGTCACGTTGTACTGACGGCCGATGGCCCGGTTGCCCCGACCGAAGCGGTCCTGTTTGCTGTATTCAAGAGCGATGGCAGCGCTGCCGCGGCCTTCGTCGAACGATTTGCCACCCGAGAAGCTGGCAAACGAACGACTAAAACTACCCTCGGAAGCCTCGCCCTTTTGGGCACGGAACTCGAAGCCGTCAAAGTTCTTCTTCATGATGAAGTTGACGGCACCAGCGACAGCATCCGCGCCGTACACGGCGGCGGCGCCACCTGTGATGACCTCAACACGTTCAATCCACTCAACCGGGATGGTGTTGACATCAACAGCAGTGGAGCCCGGAGTCGCGCCGACATGACGACGGCCGTTGACCAGCACCAAGGTACGGGATGTGCCCATGCCGCGCAGGTCGAGCAGGCCCAGACCGGCCGTGCCGATGAAGCGAGTCGAATTGCCCAAGGTATAGGTTGGAGTCAATTGCGGCATCATCGTCATCAAGTCGCTGATGTTGACAGCACCGGTTGCACGGATTTCTTCGGCGGTGATCGCGGTTACCGGCGATGGCGTCTCGAAGCCCTCGCGCGCGATACGGGTACCGGTGACAGTGATCTTGTCGAGAGATTGCGATGCTTGGCTTTCGGTTTGCTGGTTGGACTGCGAGAATGCAGTAGCTGGTAGCAATAAGCTGGCCACAATGGCAAATGCCAATGGGTGGCGCTGGATTGAGCAGGATTTCATTCGATTCCCCTTCGAAGTGGTGGTAATTGAAACAATGTTCAGAGCCGCAATCATGACCCCAATGGGGTTTTAACAAACTCTTCACCATTCATGCAAGTTATCGACATCGGCGCCAACCTCACCCACGACAGCTTTGACCACGACCGCGAGGCGGTGATCCAGCGTGCGCGCGATGCCGGGGTGACGCGGATGATCATCACTGGCGCGTCGCGTGAGCATTCGCCCAAGGCGCTGGAGTTGGCTCAGCGGCATCGCGGTGAGCTGTTCGCCACGGCGGGCGTGCATCCGCATCATGCAAGCGAATACAGCGCCGAGTGCGATGCCGAGATGCGCGCCCTCCACACGCATCCAGAGGTGGTGGCGGTGGGCGAGTGCGGGCTGGATTACTTCCGCGATTTCTCGCCGCGGCCGATGCAGCGAAAAGCCTTCGAGCAGCAGCTACAAATTGGCGTCGATACCGGAAAACCGCTATTCCTGCATCAGCGCGATGCCCATGCCGATTTCATGGCGATGATGAAGAATTTCGATGGCCGGCTTGGCCCGGCGGTGGTGCATTGCTTCACCGGTAGCCGCGAGGAATTGTTCGATTACCTCGATCAGGATTGGCATATCGGCATCACCGGCTGGCTCTGCGATGAGCGTCGCGGTCAGCACCTGCGCGAGCTGGTGCGGCACATCCCGGCCAACCGGTTGATGATCGAAACCGATGCGCCGTATCTGCTGCCGCGCAGCTTGCGGCCGATGCCGAAGGACCGCCGCAACGAGCCGGCCTTCCTGCCGCATATCGCCGAGGAGTTGGCGCGTGATCGCGGCGAATCGCTGGATGCGGTGATCGCCGCGACCACGGCCACCAGTGCGGCGTTTTTCCGCCTGCCCGAGGCGGGCTGATCGCCTCGGGCCGCGCGGCAGGGGCGAGCCGCGCCCGCTCCTGCCGTTTCCGATGGCGGCTTACGCTGCCTGCACCACCACCCGCAGCGGGTTGGCCCACTCCTTCAGCAGTTCGGCTTCGCGCGCCTTGGCCTCGGCAAAATGCGCTTCCTTGACGTGGCCGAAGCCGCGGATGTGCTCGGGGATCGAGGCGATTTCCGCGGCCAGCGCGACATTGCCGGCGTCGAGTTGATCGAGCAGGCCGCCGATGGTGGTCTGGTAGTCGGCGATCAACTGGCGCTCCATGCGCCGCTCGGCAGTACGGCCAAAGATGTCGAAAACGCCACCACGCAGGCCCTTCAGTTTGGCGAGGATGGCAAATGCCTTCAGCATCCACGGGCCGAATTCCTGCTTGATCAGTTCGCCTTTGGCGTTCTTTTTGGCAAACAGCGGCGGCGCAAGATGGAAGCGCAGGGTGTAATCACCTTCAAATTGCTGCGCCAGTTTGCGCCTGAAGTCGGGGGCGGAATACAGGCGCGCCACTTCGTACTCGTCCTTGTAGGCCATCAGCTTGAAGAAGTAGCGGGCGACGGCCTCGGACAAATCGGTGGTGCCGGGCGCGCGTTGTTCTTCGGCCTGACGCACGCGGGCAACAAAATCGCGATAACGCTGGGCGTAGGCAGCATCTTGGTATTCGGTGAGGAAGGCGACGCGGCGTTCGACGATTTCATCCAGCGACCTCGACAGACGCGCATCATCCAGCGGCAGGAAGGTCACGCCATCGCTGCCATGCGCAGGCACATGGCGCAGCTCGTCTTCTTCGTATGTCGCGCCCTGCGGTGACAGGCCGGATTCGTGGCCTTCGTTGGCGGTGGGGGCCAGCAGTGGCAACTCGTGCGGGGTTTTCTCGGCGGCGGTCGGTGCGTTCCTGACGATGCCGGCGGCCTCGATCACCGCCGGCAGGTCGATCGCGGCAAGCCGGCCCCAAGCGAACGCGGTCTTGTTCATCGCCACCGCCGCGCCGTTCAATTCCACCGCGCGCATCAGCGATTCAAATGACAACGGCACCAACCCGCGCTGCCAGGCATAGCCCAGCATGAACAGGTTGGCGGCAATCGCATCGCCCATCAGCGCGGTGGCGAGTTGCGTGGCATCGACGCTCAGCGGCTCTTTGCCATCCAAGGCGGCGCGCACGGCCGCCACGATATCGGCGGCCGGGAACTGCATATCCGGGCGGGTGGTGAAGGTGCCGGGCATCGCCTCGTAGGTGTTCAACACCACTTCGGTGCGGCCAGCGCGCACCTTCGATAGCGCCCAATAGTCATTCACCACCACCATGTCGCAGCCCAGCACCAAGTCGGCCTCGCCAGCGGCGATGCGCACGGCGTGGATATCGGCAGGCGTTTTGGCGATGCGGATATGGGTGGTGACCGCGCCGCCCTTTTGCGCGAGGCCGGTTTGATCAAGCACGGTGGCACCACGGCCTTCCAGATGGCCGGCCATGCCGAGCAGAGCACCGATGGTGACCACGCCGGTGCCGCCGACGCCGGTGATCAGGATATTCCACGGCTTGGACAAATCACCGGCGATGATCGGCTTGGGCAGGTTTTCCAAACGCGCCGCCGCGTTGACTTTCTTGCCCTTCTTCGGCGCACCGCCATGCACGGTGACAAAGCTGGGGCAGAAGCCTTCGACGCAGCTGTAATCCTTGTTGCAATTGGATTGGTCGATCTCGCGCTTGCGGCCAAATTCGGTGTCCTTCGGCAGCACCGAGACGCAGAACGATTTTTTGCCGCAATCGCCACAGCCTTCGCAGACGAGGGTATTGATCATCACGCGCTTTTGCGGGTCTTCGATCTTGCCGCGCTTCCTGCGCCGGCGCTTCTCGGTGGCGCAGGTCTGGTCGTAGATCAACACGCTTACACCCTTGACCGTGCGCAGTTTTTTCTGCACTTCGTCCAGATCCTTGCGGTCGTGGAACTCCACTTCCTTGGGGAACAGATAGCGCTTCAGCAACCACTTCTGGATATCGTCGGAGAGCAGCACGATGGTGTGCACGCCTTCGCTCAATACCTGATGGGCGATCTGCGGCACGGTTAGCGTGCCGTCTACCGGCTGGCCGCCGGTCATCGCCACCGCATCGTTGTAGAGGATCTTGTAGGTGATGTTGACGCCAGCCGCGATCGATTGGCGGATCGCCAGCGAGCCGCTATGAAAATAGGTGCCATCGCCCAGATTCTGGAATACGTGGGCGGTGTCGGTGAATGCTGCCTGCCCGGCCCAGGTGACACCTTCGCCGCCCATATGGGTGAAGGTATCGGTATCTCGGTTCATCCACGTCACCATGTAATGGCAGCCGATCCCGGCCAGTGCGCGTGAGCCCTCCGGCACCTTGGTCGAGGTGTTGTGCGGGCAGCCCGAGCAGTAATGCGGCACACGCGGGAAGTTGGCGCGCGGCAGTGCCAGCTCGCCTTCCTTCGATTGCATCCAGCCGAGCACTTCGCGGATGCGCTCGGAATCGTGGAACTTTTGGATGCGCCGCGCGATCACGCCGGCAATCGTGGCCGGGGTCAGCTCGCCGGTGGAAGGCAGAATCCAGCGGCCTTCCTCATCGTATTTGCCGACGATGCTGGGGCGCTGGCCTTCAAAGTTGTAGAACAGCTCCTTCATCTGGCTCTCGATGAAGCTGTGCTTTTCTTCCACCACCAAAATGTCATTGAGGCCACGCGCAAACGCACGGATGCCAACCGGCTCCAGCGGCCAGGTCATGCCCACCTTGTACACGCGGATGCCAAGATCGGCGCAGGCGCGCTCATCCAGCCCCAGATATTCCAGCGCTTGCAGCACATCCAAATACGATTTGCCGGTGGTGACGATGCCAAGCCGCGCATTGGGCGAATCGATCACCGTGCGGTCGATCTTGTTGACCCGGGCGAAGGCCTGCGCGGCCTTCACCGCATAGCGATGCAGGCGCATTTCCTGATCCAGCGGCGGGTCCGGCCAGCGGATATTGAGGCCGCCTTCGGGCATTTCAAAATCCTCATCACCCGGCAGGATGATGGTCTGCGCAAACGGGTTGACATCGACCGAGGCCGAGGATTCCACCGTTTCGGCAATGGTCTTGAAGCCGACCCAGCGCCCGGTGAAGCGCGACATCGCGAACCCAAGCAAGCCCATTTCAAGGATGTCCTTGACCCCGGCCGGGTTCAGCACCGGCATCATCGCGCTGACGAATTCGTGCTCGGAGCCGTGCGGCAGGGTGGAGCTGCGGCAGGCATGGTCATCGGCGGCCAGCGCCAACACACCACCGTGTTTTGAGGTGCCGGCGGCATTGGCATGCTTGAACACATCGCCGCAGCGGTCCACGCCCGGGCCTTTGCCGTACCACATGCCGAACACGCC
>JAUNTK010000037.1:0-14825 GCA_030538735.1 Pseudomonadota bacterium | reverse complement strand
ATCGACCTTGGCCCCGGGGAACAAATTGGTCTGCTGGCTGCCCCAGACCATGGTCGCGCCAAGGTCTTCGTTGAGGCCGGGCTTGAAGGTGACGTGGTTCTGTTCCAGATATTTCTTGGCCCGCCACAGTTCCAGATCGAAGCCGCCCAAGGGCGAGCCGCGATAGCCGGAAATGAAACCGGCGGTATCGAGGCCGGCGGCGATATCGCGCAGGCGCTGCATCATCGGCAGGCGTACCAATGCCTGCACCCCGGAGAGATAAATGCGGCCCTCGGTGCGGGCGTATTTGTCTTCCAGCGTGTAATCGGGGTCGCTCAAGCCGCGGGTCAGGGCGAGGCCGGCAGAGGCGGGCGAGGAAAGTTCAGCGGTACTGGTCATGGCGATGGCTCTGACGTTGGGGCGCGTGGGCAATCACTGCCGGCGCGGGCAACCGCAAAGTATAGGGGGGCGGTGGATTCGCCTTGGTATGGAGAGAGCGTCGGCATGATGTTTGCTACTATTTTCCGCATGTTCTCGATTACATCTTCCGCCCGCAGCCTGCGCCGGGCCTCGACCTTCCTGATCCTGTCATTTGCGTTGCTGGTGCCGCTGGCGCAGGCGCAGAACGTACCGAGGCCGGCCGAGTTCTATTTCGATCAAGATGCCACCGCCACCCGCGCCTTGTCGGCGCAGCGCGGCGAAGGCGATGCGCTGGTCAACCGTTTGATCCGCCAGATCGAACGTGACCCGCGTGCGTGGGAGGCGATGGCGCAACTGGGGCAATTGGCGATGGATGGCGGCCGCGAGGATACTGGCCGCGGGTTTTATGATCGCGCGATTGCCGGGGCCGGCGCGCAACATGGCGCCAGCCGCCGCCTGCGTTGGCATTACGGCTGGTCGCTGTATCGCAGTGGCGATGCGCAGGCCGCGTTGACGCAGTGGGCATCGTTGATCGATGGGCCGCTACGCGCACAGTGGTTGCCGCCGACCATGGCGCTGGCACTGTGGAAACTTGACCACAAGGATCAGGCCGTGGCTTGGTATGCCGCCGCCGCGCGCACCGAACCCTCGGTCTGGGCATCGCCCACCGATCTGGCCGCCTTGTTGCCCGATTGGCGTGAGCAGGAGCGCGCCGATCTGCTGGAAGTACAGCGCGCCTGGGCTGCCAATCCACCCGCCTGGCCCTAGATCGGTCGGGTGCGCCCCTGATCTGGCGCAGGGCGTGTGGGAAGCGCACAGGCGACGGTGATAGGCTTTGCGCTTCCATCTGGAGGATGCACGATGAAAACGATCCTGGTGGCCAGCTCCAAGGGCGGCGTCGGCAAGACCACCATCGCCACCCATCTGGCAGCGCAGGCGGCCCTCGAAGGCCATAACACGGTCCTGATCGATGCCGATCCGCAAGGTTCATCGACCCGCTGGGCGGAGCGCCGCAGCGATCTGGAAAGTGCCGTGCTGCCCATCGACGGCACCCAGAAAGGCTGGAAAAAGCGGCTGCCCGAGGATGCCCAGCGCATCATCATCGATGCCCCGGCCGGGGCGATGCCCGGTGATCTCGACAAGTTTCTGGAACGCGCCGATGCCGTGGTGGTGCCAGTGCCGCCCTCGGCGCTTGATATCGAAGCGACCGTACCCTTCATCAACGCGCTGGCCAAGCACCCGCGTGTGCGCAAGGGCGAGCTGCCGATTGGTCTGGTCGGCAACAAGCTGAAGCCGTGGACGCGCACCTCGCAGCAATCGATTGAATTCCTGCAGACCTGGGGCGTGCCGCTGGTAGCCGAATTGCGCGACAGCCAATCCTATGTATTGCTGACCGGCCTCGGCCGCAGCCTGTTCGATTATCAATCCACCGCGGTCAAGCAACATCAGGAAGATTGGCAGCCATTGTTGCGCTGGCTGTATCGGCCGCGCTGAGCGCTGACCGATCCCCGCTTATCACTCATTCGCATGGAGTCGCTGATGTCTGGATTGCCCGACCAACTGGTTTTGCTGCGTCATGCCGAGGCGTTGCCGGCGGCGATCGGGCAAGAGGATTTCGATCGGGGCTTGTCGCCACGTGGCGTGCGTCAGGCAGCGGCTGTTGGCGGGTGGATCAAGCAACATCTCGATGCCCCGGACGTGCTGCTGTGCTCGCCAGCGCGACGTACCCGGGAAACCCTGCAAGGCGTGGTCGATGCCGGGTGCGCGCTGCCCGAGCCGGGCTTTGAGCCGCATATCTACGAGGCCAGCGCAGCCAGCCTGCTGGCGTTGCTGGAATCGGTGTGCGCGGTGCGCCCCGATGCCGGGCGCGTCTGCTTGATCGGCCACAACCCGGGGCTGGAATTGCTGATCGCGTCATTGAGCAGCCGGTTGCCGGCAGGCGGCATGGCCACGGCGGGGTTGGCCGTCTTGCATCGCGATGATGCGGCATCGGGCTACCGTTTGGCTGCCTATCAGGCACCTTGAGATGATCCGTGGCGTATTGCTCGCGGTGATGCTGGCGGCGGCCGCGCCAATGTCATCGGCGGCGGAATACCGCATCGATGGCCTGCGCTCGGAGGCGGGGTTCGACTTGGCGATCTCGCGCAGCCGCGATGTCACCGGCCGTTTCAACAACATCGAAGGCCGCGTCTACCAACGCGACGATGGCCACTGGCAAATCGAATTGCATCTGGCGGCGGACACCGCGGAAATACCCGGTCATCCGTTTTATACCCGCATCCTGCGCGGGCGCGGCTTTTTCGATGCCGATCACTACCCGCAGGTGAAATTCGTCTCGCAGCCCTTCGATCGGGAGCGCCTGCGCCGTGGCGGCCGCTTCGAGGGCGATCTCACCTTGCGCGGCATTACCCGCCGCGAGCAACTTGAGCTGCAACCTGCCGAGTGCGCAAACCCGATGCACGGCTGTGCGCTGCACGTCAGTGGCAGCCTGCTGCGCAGCCGGTACAAGAGTGACGGGTTCCGCAGCATTGCCAGCAATCAGGTCAACTACCGCTTCAGCCTGCTGATCGGGGCGGATTGATGCGCGTCATGCGGGGTTTGCTGCTGTTGCCGCTGCTGTTGCTGGTCGCCTGCACCAGTGTCTCGCCGCGGCTGAAATCCGATGCCGCGTATGTGATCGCCGCCGAGCAACCGCGCGAGATCGAATGCGACGAACCAGACCATTGCGCCCAGCGTTCGCCGCTACTTGATGCCGCCGCCAGCGACCCGGCGGATCAACATCGGGTATTGATTCTGGATTACGGCCAGGATGCATTGCTGGCCCGCATCCACATGATTCGCGCCGCCCGCCACAGCATCGATCTGCAAACTTTCATCTTCGATGAGGATGATTCGGCGCGCGTCATCATCCGCGAACTGGTCGGCGCGGCCAAGCGTGGGGTCAAGGTGCGCTTGTTGATCGATCAGCTCTACGCCATGCGCAGCACCGAGACGCTGGCCGCGCTGGCCGGTGTCCACATCAATCTCGAAACGCGCCTTTACAACCCGGTGTTTGGCCGTGGACACATGAGCTGGAGTGATTACGCAGTCGGCACCTTGTGTTGTTTCCGCCGCCTCAACCAGCGCATGCACAACAAGTTGCTGCTGGTCGATGGCCGGCTTGGCCTGACCGGCGGGCGCAATTATCAGGATGACTATTTCGATTGGGATGCCGATTACAACTACCGCGATCGCGACATTCTGTTGAGTGGCCCGGTCACGCTCGCTATGGCGGAAAATTTCGAGGCGTTCTGGAACTCGCCACGCAGCATCCCGGTCTACGAATTGCGTGATGTGGCCCGGATGCTGCGCCGTGACGGCGTGCCGCCATTATCAAAACGGGCGTATCAGCATCCCGAGCGCGCACGCCTGATGCAGGCCGCTGCCAATGACGCCTCGATCCTGCATGAACGATTGGTGGCACCGAGCCGGCCGGTGCAGGAGGTTGAGTTTGTTGCCGACCTGCCGCAGAAGCACCGCCGTGACCGCGATCCGGTCAAGGTCGCACCATCGACCGGCACACTCTACACCTTGCTGCAATCCACCCGCGACGAAGTGCTGCTGCAGACGCCCTATCTGGTGCTGTCCAAACCGGCGCAGCAACTGTTCACCGAGATGCGCAGGCGGTCACAATCGCCCCGGGTCGTGATCTCGACCAACAGCCTTGCCGCCACCGATGCCTTCATGGTGTACGCGCTTTCGCACAAGTACAAACGGCGCTATCTGCGCACGTTCGGCTTCGAGATTTATGAGTACAAGCCGTTCCCGCTGGATGCGCCGATCGATCTCGATGCCACCCGCGCGCTGGCCGTGGCCGAGGCCGAACCGCAGCCATTTGCGCCACTGACCGGATCACGCGGGCAGCCGCCAGCCGAATTGCGCGAGTACAACGTCAAGCGCCGCTGGTTGTTGAACGCGGCGGCAACACCCGCGCCATTGCAGCGGGCCGGGGTGCGGATCGGGCTGCATTCAAAATCGATGGTGGTCGATGGCCGGGTGGGCGTGGTCGGCACCCACAACTTCGACCCGCGGGGTGACAACTACAACACCGAGAGCGCAGTGATCGTGCACGATGCCGATTTTGCCGCCGAGCTTGCCGCCAGCATCCATCGCGATATCGCCCCGGAAAATTCGTGGACGATTGCCCCGCACGAGAAATTCCCGATCCTGCCGGGCGTGGGTTATTCGCTGCTGAAAGTCTCCGAGCATCTGCCGATCTTCGACCTGATGCCGCGCCGTTATGCGACCAGCTGGGAGTTCCAGCCTGGCCCGGATTGCCCGATGCCGCTGCGCCCCTATGACCCGGATTTCCGCCGCTGTTATCGCGCAGTGGGTGATTTCCCCGAGGTCAACATCGGCGTCAAATGGCTGGCGACCCGCATCCTGACCGCGTTTGGTGCCGGCTTGGCACCGATTCTTTGATCGCGCGGGCGCAGTACCCGTCAGCGGCTGGGCAGCGGTACTGCGTCGAACTGCACGGTTTCGCCGTGCTCGGTGGTCAATACCAATGTGAGCGGTGGCCGGCTGCTGACGCTGGCGCTGCGGCTGGCCTGCAACAGGCGGATCAGCTCGGCCTCGGCCGCCATCGCGCCGGCTTCTGGGCAGGTTTTTTCGGTCTGCTGCAGGGCCGAGATCGAGATCTGCCCATCATCGCCAGTGCGGTAATTGGCGCTCATGTGATTGCAGCTGTTGCGTACCGATACCCGGGCATCGGCAAACACCAGGCTGATCGGCATGCCCGGTTTGGTCAGCAGTGTGCGCAGGCGCTGGCCGTCCGCGTCGTGTGCCGTTTTGAGCCGCCATAACTGGCCCTGCATCGGGTCGGGCAGGGCCGGGTCGTGCATTGGCCCCAGAATCGTGAACTCCGGGTCGGCCTGGCGGCGGGCAGGCGCTGGCGCGGCTGCGTCTTTGAGCATCCCGGCGGGGTTGGCTGGCGGCACATCCGCCGTGCAAGCGCTGAACCCAAGTGCGGCGATGGCGAGAAAACCAGGACCGAAGCGTTGCATCAATGACTCCCCTGTGCGGGTTTCAGCATCATGGTTGCAGAACGCGCACGGCATCGTCTCATTGCTGCGCCATCGCGGCGAGCAGCAGCACATCGCCGGCAGCGGTGGTCAACGTGAGCAGCAAGGGCTGGGTGCCGGCAATGGCGAGCGTGAGTGGCTTGGGGCTCAACAAATCGCCGATGGCGGTATCCATCGCCATCAACTCGTGCGCGCAGGCCATCCGGGTCGAGGCCAGTGGCTCGATCCGCAGCATGTCGCGGTCAACCCGGTAGCGGCTGAACATCCGGTTGCAGCCGCCGTGGATGGTGATCTCCTGACCGACGAATTGCAGGCGGTAATTGGCATCGGTCGGTGGCAGCGGCTGGCCCTTGCCATCGTGCACGGAAACTACTCGCCAGGCCCCGTGCGCGGTCAGCAGCGGCACACCCACCGCATCTGGATTGGACGGGCCGGTCACTGGCCGGCCGGCACAGGCGGCCAGTGCCAGCGCAACGGGGAGGGCAAACAGCCGGGCCAAATTCTTGCGCATGAGGTTCTCCGATAGCCATCCGCCGCAATGCGACGCCGCCCTGTGCGGGGTATTGCCGGTCAGGCCGCCGCCGGCAAAAACAGCAGCAGGCCGATGCCAAGGATCAAACGATAAACCGCAAACACGGTGAAGCGGTGGGTCTGGATGTAGCGCAGCAACCATTTGACCGCGATGAAGGCGGTGATCATCGAGGTGACGAAGGCGATGGCCAGCGATGTCCAATCCTCGTTGGCAGCCTGCCCACTGCGCACCACATCGATCAGCTCGTAGGCGGTGGCGGCAAACATGGTCGGGATACCGACCAGAAACGCGAACTCGGTGGCGGCCGCGCGCGACGTGGTGCCGGCCAGCAACGCGACGAAAATGGTCGATGCCGAGCGCGAGGTACCCGGGAACACACCTGCCACCACCTGGGCGATGCCAACCAGTACCGCCGTCAACCACGCGACATGGGTGCGCTCACCGATCCGCGCGGCGCGGCGTGCGGCCAGTTGCTCGGCCAACACCATCCAGACCGCGCCGATAATCAGCGCCCAGGCAATCGGATGCACGGTTTCCGGCAATCTCCAGCCCAACTTTTTCACCAGCAAGCCGCCAATCGCGGTGACCAGAAAGGCCACGCCCAACTTCAGCAGGTAATCGCGCGCACCGGCCACGGTGGCGGCCTCGCCATCGGCCCCAGCCGCGGGCTGGCCAAAAAACGCGGCAGCCAACGCCAGCAGCTTGCGCCAATAGATGAACACCACGGCCAGAATCGCCCCGGCCTGGATCGCGATATTGAACAAATCACTGCGCGGCCCCAGCCAATGCTGGGCGATCAACAGATGCCCGGTGCTGGAAATCGGCAAAAATTCGGTAATGCCTTCGATGATGCCGAGCAGCAGCGCGGAAAGAAGTTCGTACATGGGGGCAGGGCTGGGACGGGTTGAAATTCGCGCCAAAGGAGCGCGGCGTGAGAGTAACAGTTACGGCTGGTTTGGCGGTTCAGTCGGCAGCTATCAGCGCCGCCTGTTGCGGCGAGTAAGCATACGCGGTGATCGAGCCATCCACGATGCGCCGCACCGCCTCATCAATCACGTCAAACGGCAACACATACCACTCCTGCGGTTTTACCGGCTTGCCGAAGCGGTCTTCAATGCTCAAATCCAGCCGCGCGCTTTGAAACAGGCGATGAAAAAGGCGTTCAAGTTTGCCGCGATTGATCTGTGCCAGTTGGTAAGTCGCGACCACTTCGACAGCGGCCATCAGATAGGTCGGGTCACTGGCCGCCTTGGCGATGCGGCTTTGCACCTTGCCGCCGGTGACGCCGATCTTGTGGATGACCTCGCGGTGCGCAGCGACATAGGGATGGTCGGAGAGGCTGCGCAGCACGTAGATGGTGCCGTTGATGATGTCGTCTGCCTGCAATGTGTCACCGAACATGGCCGAGGCTGCCGCCTCCGGCCCGGCGATGTCGGCATCACCCGTGGCCGCAAACAGTGGGCCATCATCCTTGCGGATCAAGCGCCGCCCCACCGGCGTATCGCCATCGGGGTAGAGCGATCGTGACAGCGAGCGCAGCAATAAATCGCCCTCGGTGCCATTGTCAAAAATCAACCGCAGGCGTGGATTGTTGCGGCCATCGCGGGTGGTATTGGCTTCCAGCACATCCGCCACATACACGGTCTGGCCGTTGACGATGAAGAAATCGCCGATATCGATGCTGGCATCACGGGCAAAGGTTTTGCTCATCCATGTACCTGCCTGCAGGCCGGCGTGGGCCTCGGCAAACAATGGGGCAAAACGCTCAAAATCCTCACACGGCATGCGTTCGGCAATCGCCTCGGCGGCCTGACGCTCGGCGTATGAGCGCACGTGGCGCAGCTGGGTGATGTCATTGGCAACGGGTTCGGCGTTGATGCCGAGTTGTGCCAGCAGCGTGGCATCATCCAGTTCCGCCGCAGTTGCTGCATCCATGCCTGCTGCGGGCGGCGCAAGAATGCCCTGTGTATCCAATGCAGCAAGCAGTTCGCGGGCGCCCGCCATCGCGCGCAGGCGATCCAGCCGCACGGCGTAGAGGCGCTCGAAGATATCGCGATCCTCGCCATGCAGTGGTGCCCGGCCGTGGCTATCGACAAAGCGTTGGATGTCTTCAAAGCCGGCAATCAGGCGTTCTTCAAGCGCCGTATGCGCGGCCGGCTTGAGCGGCGCGATATCAACCCCAAGCGCGGCCAACAGGTCTTCATTGCTCAGCTCACTCATTGCCGCCCCCTCGTGCAGCGGCGGCCCTGGCTTGCGCGGTGTAGCGTGCCAACGCGGCCACACCCTGGGCCATTTTTTGCTCCCATGGATCGGTTGAATTGAGTTGCGGTGGCCGGCCGCGTTCTTGCTGAAATGCCAGCGCACGTACGGTCAGCTCACGTGCCTCCAGCGGGTCGATGGCTACCCGCTTGCCGGCGATGCTGGCCTGCACCTGTTGCAATACGTTCTCGTCCATCGCCTTGGCCAAGATGGAATACGCCGCCTCAAACGGGTTGATGCGGTCGATCAGGTCGATATCCAAATCGCGCACGTTGACAAACCTGCGCACCCCATCAATCAACGAGGTATCCCCTGTTTTGCTTACATCGTAATGGGCCCGCTCTTCCGCGACGCGCAGGGTTTCTCTGGCTTGTTGGGTGATGTTGAGCGCGGCCACGGCGTGTTGACGAACCGCCTCGCGGTCGTGATCGGAAAACTCGGGGTAGCGATCCCGCACGATCTTGCCCATCTGCAACTGGGTCAGCTCCTCCGGCAAGGTGTTTTCGGTATCAAACAAGCCGCGCTCCAGCGCGCTTTTGTCCTGCACAAAGCGGGTGATGACCTCATTGAGGTCTTCGCGCACCACACGCTGGGCCTCGGCGGATGTCGGTGTCACCAAGCCGGCGATTTCCAGATGCACCTGGCCGCTGGCGTTGTTCACGCCGATATTGCGGCCACCGGGTCGATAGCCGTCATCGCCGTAATCGAAACCCGCCTTCGGGCCGCTGTCCTTGGGGCTGAACTCGAAACGCGGGGCCAATACCTGCTCCATCAACAGCGAGGCGGCGATGGCCTTGAGCGTATCGTTGATGGCATCGCTGACGGCGCTTTCATCGGCGGCAGGCTCGGCGATCAGGTTGGTGAAGCGTGAGCGTTCCTTGCCGTCGGCATCGCGGGTGGCGCGGCCAATGATCTGCACGATCTCGGTCAAGCTGCTGCGATAGCCGATGGTCAGTGCGTGCTCGCACCAGATCCAGTCAAACCCTTCCTTGGCCATGCCCAGCGCGATGATGATGTCCACGTGATCGCGGTTGTTCTTCTGCGCCGGGTCTTTCAGCGCCGCCAACACCTTGCTGCGGCGGGCGGCATCGCTGTCATCCACCAGATCGGCCACACGCAGCACGCGGCCATCCCCCACTTCAATCAAATGAAAGCCGGTATCGCCATCCACGCCTTTCCATGTGCCCAGCTTGTCCATGATGTCTTCCACCTCGCGGTGTTTGTTTTTCAGGCTTTCGCGGGCATTGACGTTGGGGATGTGCACGATGGTTTTCAGCGCCGGGTCCAACACGTTGGTCACCGCATCCATGTACGCGCCGGTGTAGAAGAAATAACCGATATCCAGCGCCTTCAGCCATGTATAGCCGTTGAGCTGCTCGTAATAGGTATAGGTCACCGTCTCAAAGCGCGCCTCATCGGATGGGTTCAGCACGGCGGCGGAATCACCACGGAAATACGAGCCGGTCATCGCCACCACATGCACCCGGTCGCGGGCGATCAATTCACTCAGTTGCTGGCCCAGCTTGTTGTCCGGGTTGGCGCTGACATGGTGGAACTCATCAATGGCGATCAGCCGCCCGTCGAAGGCCTCGATGCCGAACTGATCCACCGCAAAGCGGAAGGTGGCATGGGTGCAGACCAGCACCTCGTCATCGCTTGCCAGAAACTCACCCACCGCACGCACCTTGGAGGGCGCAACCTTGCCGTTGTCATCACCTGGTGCATTGCACAGGTTCCATTGCGGCCGTACCTGCCAATCGGCCCAGAAGCCAAACTGCGACAACGGCTCATCGGCAAAACTGCCGCCGATGCTGCGCTCCGGCACCACGATGATCGCCTGTGGCACCCCCTGCTGGCGCAGCTTGTCCAGCGCGATGAACATCAAGGCCCGGGATTTGCCAGAGGCCGGCGGCGATTTGATCAGCAGGTATTGCTCGCCCCGCTTGGCATAGGCGCGCTCCTGCATCGGGCGCATGCCCAGCGCATTGGCCTTGCTTGATACCCCGGTGCGGGCGGTGTTGATCGAGACCGAGGGGATGGGGTGGCGATTGCTGGGATGGGTGGTGGTCATGGGTTGGTCTGGCGTATGGGGCGTAGGGTGAAGAAGACAGCGCTGGAAATCAAAACCCTATCAAATGTCACGCCCGGCTGAGAAGGATTCCATCTTGTTGATTTCACAGGAAATTTTCTAGTTATTGGTTCCGTGGGAGCCGTCTGAAGGGGGGGGGATCAAAAGTGGATCAAATCTTTGGGTCAAGCCCAGAAAGGCGCGTAGCCCGCACGTGGATGGGCGGGGTCTGCGGGCCGGATCAGGCCCGCTGCCATTGCCTGCTTGATCACGGTGCTGGCCTGGGCGGCGTTCTTGTCTTCAATTCCCAGCCGTTGTCGCAGTGTGGCATTGGTCATTTTCTGGCCGCAGACATGCTTGAGCGCGGCATGTTGATAGCAGGCGCGGGTACGTTCTTGGGGCGTCATATCAGCAAAGCTGCGCGGCGCATATAAAACCACCCGCATTGCACCGCCCTCGGCGCGGAAATCAGGGGCCGGCAACTGATGAAGCTCAACAGCCACCAGTACTTTGTCGATCCCCGTGCCCTGCTCTTCACAAAAGCGCATCCTGCGCATCAATGCAGCCATCGCCTCATTGCGTGAGCGGGGCGGGAAATCAAGAAACCGCTCCGGTTGAACCAACGGAAGCCCGGGATTGGTGAACTCGATACGGTCATGAAACATTTCCACCAATGGCCCGGTTCCGGTGATCGCCATATCCTGATGGATCAATGCATTTGCCAACAACTCACGAATGGCGATATCCGGATACAGGGGGCGCTCTTGCCGAAAAGCCTCATCGATGTACTCATTGCGTGGCAGCAAGCCATCAATGAACCGCATCAAGCTGGAGAAAGCGATGGCGTAGCCCCTTGGCTCATCCGGCCGATGGGTCACCGTGTCGGCCCGGTTGGTGCCTCCGTGCGCGACGAAGCGGATGGCCTTGCGTGCGACCGAAGGCGAAAAATCCGCCAGGTTTCGTGCAAACAGAATGGCCCCCAAATGGGTGATAATCCAGCGCCCTCCCGCATCGGAGCGGATCAGGCCATCGGCTTCAAGCATGGTGAAAATGCCATCCCGGTTATCCGGCAGGCGTTGTCTGACAAGCTCGAAATACGCTGCGTAATCAAGTCGTTGCAACACATCATCGCCAGAAACAAAGCGTGCTGCCGCATCGCCCTCCCATGCTTGGGATTGCAGTTTTGCCCAAAGCGCGCGTTGCCGCTCTGGGTAGTCGGAGAGTTTTGGGGTGGCACTGCCGATACGCAGATAGGCTTGATGGTCAAACTCCACCACCGTGCCGGGCGCAGCCGGGATTTCAAGCAACACCAATGCTTTGCCACGATGCGTAGCCGCATGAAAGACAAAGTTGAGCGAAGGCTTTAGGCATTGCGCCAACCACAGTTGCAACGGCTGCTTGTTGTGCGTGGCCTTGTCTGGATTGAAATCGGTACCCACCACGGCCCGATCCGCGTCACGGATGCCCCATAACAGGTAGGCGGCGGGTTTGTCCGCCAGCCGTGCGGCATTGGACAAGGCGGAGATGTATTTGCCGATCGCGGTGCCATCGGCGTTGTTGAGCTTGAACTCGACACAGGCGGATTCGCTATCTGCCTGCAACAGGTCGGTGATCAACAGGTCACGCTGCTCGGGGGTCATCGGGGCGTCCTTGCTTTTTTTCGGGCAGCGGCCGCCGGCGCGGCGCTGCGGGTGGCATGGCTGTAGAGGGCAAACAATTTTTCCAGCCGTTCGCTATCGTTTTTGAAGCGGCGGCCGATGTAGATGCGCTCCAGCACTTCATCGTTGCGGGCGTGGGCGGCGCGCAGGTTGTCGGGCATGGTCTCGGGGTTGTACAGATCGGCGATGGTGGCGGGAAAGTGCGCCTCGCGCGCCAGCAGGATGTGCTCGGCGCATTCGGTGAGATCGGCCTTGTTTTGCTCGGTCAGCAGCGGGATGGGGAAGGTGTTCCAGCCGAGGGTGTTGGAGTAAGAAAAATCAGTGCGCATACGCACGCAGACCGTGCCGATCCAGACCCAATGCAGGCGTGAGGCGATAATGGCGAGGTTCCAGAGCGGGGCGTCGTAGAGAGCGAAGTTGCGGTCGCCGATGATGTAGTCGCTACTTAAATAATCGACGGGAAGGAAATCACGGTTTTCCGACGAAACACGAGGTACGACAATCGCGGCATGGTTGGATTTCCCGGCGATTTGGACAAAACGGTGCGGCTGTTCCGCAAATTGTTGAGTCGAGGCCGCTGGCGATTTGCGACGATTGGCTGCCACCTCGTCCAATATGGTGGCGATGAATGAATCTTTCTTGGCTTCATTCACTTGGTCATCTTCAATCCACAGGCAATAGCGCGTTCGTCGATTGATAAGTTCATCTGAACCAACGAAGCGCTTGACGAACTTTCGTGCCGGACTCCCAGCAGCTTCAAGTGCTGCGACATCATGTGAAGATGGAAACAGGTGGCCGCCGTCGCGCGGCATGTTGCCGAATAGCATCGTCGCCTGTTGCCCGATGGGAGTGGTGGCTTTCTGTACATAAGACAAGCTATCAGGAACGAGGTAAGGGCCAATGGTGCTGCACGTCTTGACCAAATCATCTTCATACAAATGCTTCGGCTCGTTGCTGCTGGCCGCAACTCCAACAATGACCACAGTGACGCCTGCGTTATGCGTCGCAAGATTTGCCCATTTGAATGATGTATGAGCAAAACGTATTTCGCATTTTCGTTCGAATACGGCTGGCCAGACTTCGGTCGCTTGTTGGCCTTGACAGATGCTATTGGTCATCACGAACGCGCCGACTGCGCTTGGCTCATGCTCAACATAATCGAGTAGTCGTGCAATCCAGCCAGTTACGAGATCAGTGGTTTTTGCCAGCCTGGTATGACGATGCCATGCATTCGCCAAGTCAGACTTCTGCTCATCATCCTGCCACTTGCTGCCTTTGTACGGCGGGTTGCCACAGATATAGGTTTCGCCGCCTTCGTTCTCGAAATCAACCTCGGCTTGGTCGTGCGGTGTTTCAAACAAGCCATCACCGGCAAGCTTTACCCCGGTGCCGGTGGGCGGGCAAAGTTCCAGCCAATCCAGCCGCAGGGCGTTGCCGGTGGTGATCCAGTTATCGGCATCCAGCGGCAGCACGTCTTGCAGGGCTTCTTTTTGCCCGCGATAGAGCACATCGCATTGGAACTCGGCAATGATCAGCGCCAGTCGGGCGATTTCCGCCGGAAACGCGCGCAGCTCGATGCCGCGAAAGTTGGTCAGCGGGATGGCGGATTTCTGCCCGGCCTCGCCCCGCCGCTGGTTGATCTGGTGCTCGATGGCACGCAGTTGCTTGTAGGCGATCACCAGAAAATTGCCGCTGCCACAGGCGGGGTCAAATACCCGGATGCGGGCGAGGCGTTTGCGCAGGTTGAGCAGCTTGGGTTTGCTTTGCCCGGCATCGTCTAGCGCCTTGTGCAAGCCATCCAAAAACAACGGGTTCAGTACTTTCAGGATATTGGGCACACTGGTGTAGTGCATGCCCAGTGCGCCGCGTTCCTCGTCATCGGCCACCGCCTGAATCATCGAGCCAAAGATATCGGGGTTGATCTTGCGCCAATCCAGCGTGCCACTGCGCAACAAATAAGAGCGCGCGGTGCGGGTAAAGCGCGGCACCTCGGTGTTGCCGGCAAACAGCCCGCCGTTGACATAGGGGAATCGATTGGCCCAGCTCGGTAGTTTGGCCGCATCGCGGGCTTCACGCGGGGTGTTCATCGCATCAAAAATGGTTTGCAGCACGCTGTGGGTGTTTTCACCATCGCGCTGGGTCATTTGATCCAAGGTGCGGGTAAACAGGCCTTCGCCATCAAAAATATCGGTGTCTTCGGCAAAAAAACAAAACACCAAGCGCGCCATGAAGTGGTTCATGTCGGTGCGGCGTTCGCCCTTGGCCCACGCTTTGTTGGTTTTCAGTAGTTCCACATACAGCTTGTTGAGGCGGCCGGTGGCGCGCACATCCACCGGGTTGTCTTTGATCTCTTTGATGGTGGATATGCCGGCCAAAGGCAGGAAAAAGCCGAAATGATCGGCAAATTCGCCAAATCCGCAAGCCAGGATCTCGCCGCTTATGAGGTCTTCGGCTTCCAGTGTTTCGCCATCACTGGCAAGGATGAACTTGGCCTTGGCCTGCACGGTTTTGGGGCTTTGGCGCAGGGCATCGATCAAATCGGCCGTGCTGCCGGGGCGGCCCGTGGCGATATGGATGTTGTTGCGTTGCAGTACGCCGCCATCGATATCGCTGGCATTGGTATTGCCTTGACGCAGGCGTTTGAGAGTGAGCTCCTTGTTGCCAAAGGCGGTCAGGAATGCGTAGGCAAATTCGGCGCCATCGAATGGCTCGGCGGCCAATAGCGAGAGGGCTTCTTCGATTTCGACGGCGTTCAAGGCGATGGCTGGCGGGTCAGGGCTGGCCTTGCATTGTCGCAGGTTGGGCAAAGCACGCGGAAGTGGTGCACGTGGAGGGTGCGGGCATCG
>JAUNTK010000036.1:7655-23069 GCA_030538735.1 Pseudomonadota bacterium | reverse complement strand
TCTTCGATATCACTAACGCGAATCATTATTGTTTATAATTCCGTTCATCGCGCCTCCAGCTTTGTGTAGTCGAGCTTGCGACGCCCATCTTTCTGCCTCGATACGGAGTTCTCCATGTACGACCGATCTGCCGATATGCCACGCCGCCGTGCGCTGACGTGTTCTCTCTGGTTGGCGCTGGCCGCACCGGCCACCGTGCTCGCCGCGAATGCGCCCGCCACTGAGCCCACCCCGCAGCAATTGGATGTGGTGCGGGTGATCGGCAAGATCGAAGACCCGCAATCGAGCATGGGCTCGGCCTATGTGTTGTCGGAACGCGAGCTGGCCAAGTTCGGCTCGGCCAATGCCAACAACATCCTTGGCACCGTGCCCGGCGTGTATACCCGCGAGGAATCCGGCCAGGGCCAGTTCCCGCGCATCGGTATCCGTGCGTCCAGTGCTGGCCGCAGTGACCGCATCAGCGTGCTGGAAGACGGCGTGCCGGCAGCGATGGCACCGTATGCCAATACCTCGGCCTATTTCTTCCCCAATATCGGCCGGATGAGCATGGTGGAAGTGCTGAAGGGGCCGGAAATCCTGTTCTATGGCCCGCAGACCACATCCGGCGTGGTCAACCTGATCAGCAGCCGCATCCCCGATCAAACCGGCGGCATGTTGAATGCCGAATTCGGCAGCTTTGATAGCCACAAGATCCACGCCAATGTTGGCGGCACCAAAGGCCAATGGGGCTGGTTGCTGGAAACCTATCAAGCCGGCAGCGATGGCTTCCACCAGATCGACCGCAGCAAGGATGGCGCGGGTTACAAGATCAACGAATGGATGGGCAAGCTGCGCTGGAAGAGCGCGGAAGGCGCGGCGTATCCGCAGCAGATCGACATCAAGCTGGGCTATGACCGCGAGAATCTGGATGTCAGCTATCTGGGCCTGACCGATGTTGATTTCCGCGCCGATCCCAACCGCCGTTATGGCCTCTCGGCACTGGAGCGGATGGATCGCGGCCGCAAGAATGCCAGCGTGCAGCATCAGATTTGGCTGGGTGACGAAACCCGTTTGACCAGCACCGCCTACTGGGCGGAAACCTATCGCTATTACAACCGCTTGAACCAGATCAATGGCATCGGGCTGGGCGGCGTGACCGATATCGTCAATACCGGCGCCAGCAATGCCGCGCTGATCCAAGGCATTCTGGATGGCACGCGCGATACCACCCACGCCAATGGCGTGCGTTATGGGCATAACCATCAGGATTTCACCTCGAAGGGCGTGCAGACCGAACTCACCCACGGCTTTGCCACCGGCAACCTGCAGCACGAACTGACCGCCGGCCTGCGTTGGCACCACGACACCACCAACAACGCGGTGAAGGGCATCTCTAACACCATTTATCGGCAGGTCAACGGCGCGCTGGTGTATCAATCCACCGCCACCGCCACGCCCTCGCAGGGCGAGGCCGAGGCGCTGGCCTTCTGGGTTGGCGACCGCATCAATATCGGCCAGTGGAACGTGCTGCCGATCATTCGCCACGAGCGCATCCGCAGCAAGGCCAATCTGGCGCGCAATGCCAGCGTCGCGCAGATCGCGGCACGCAACAGCAATAGCCTCAACAAGACCACCGCCGGCTTGGGTGCCAATTACGCGATCAACCCGAACTGGACGCTGCTGGGCGGCATCCATCAGGGCTTTGCGCCGCCGGGCAATGGCGTGGCCGATGGCACCCGTGGCGAAGAAAGTCTGAATTACGAAGGCGGCCTGCGCTGGCGCAGCAACGATTGGGGCGTGGATGCTATCGGCTTTCTGACCAATTACCGCAACTCGATGCGCACCTGCTTGGTGGCGAATCCGTGCTCGGGCGGCCGCGTTGACGGCACCGAGCAAACCGGCCGCAAGGAAGTGTACGGGCTGGAGCTGGGCGCATTCGGTGTGATGTATGACAACGGCGAGCTGCGCATCCCGCTGCGGATGGCGTGGACGTATACCGATGGCGAATACACCCGCGATTCGGATACCGGCGCGGTGCTGAAAAAGGACGTGATCGAATACACCCCGAAAACCATCGGCACCGTGCAACTGGGGCTGGAAACCACCCGTGGCTGGAACAGCTATCTGGCGCTGAACTGGCAGGCCAAGGCGTGGACCAGCAACACCGCAGGCCGCAGCGACGTGGACAACCGCTTCCTGCAAACCCAGAGCCTGTTCACCGTTGATCTGGCCAGCCACTACCCGCTGAACCAGAACACCGAGGTGTATGCCCGCATCAACAATGTGTTTGACCAGCAGCGCATCACCCATCGCGGTGCCGATGGCGCACGCGGCAATGCACCGCGCGAGTTTGCGATCGGGATGCGGGTGAAGTTCTGATAGGCACGATCGAACCAAGCCCGGCCGCGGCCTGTATCGATACAGGCGGCCGGGCTGGTTGGATGCTCAGCCTGCATACGCAAACGGCGGCCTGTGATGGCCGCCGTTTTTATGGGGCGCGAAGCGCGCAGACTTCAATGCGGGACCGAGGCCAACGCCGCACGCAAACGCTGCAATCCCTCGGCCACATCCGCATCACCGATATTGAGCGCCGGCACAAAACGCAGCACGTCCGGCCCGGCCTGCAACAACAGCAGGCCATGCGCAGCGGCGGCATCCAGAATCACGCCTGCCTTGCCGGCGTATTGCGCATTGAGTGCCGCGCCCAGCATCAGGCCACGGCCGCGGATTTCAGCGAACAGGTGGAACTCGTCATCCAGCTTGACCAGCCCGTCGCGTAACGCGCGCGATTGCCGATCGACATTCTCGGAAATCTCGGCGCGGTCGATCCGCCGCAGCGCCTCGCGCGCCACCGCGGCCGCCAGTGGGTTGCCGCCAAACGTGGTGCCGTGGCTGCCAAATTGCAGGGCATCGGCGGCACGCTCGCCCACCAGCATCGCGCCAATCGGGAAGCCGGCACCGAGTGCCTTGGCCAGCGTGACCACATCGGGTTTGACCGCATCGGCCCAATGCGCAAACAACGGCCCGGTACGGCCCATGCCGCACTGGATTTCATCCAGCATCAACAGCGCGCCATGTTGCTCGCACAATTCGCGCACGCCGCGCAGATAACCTTCCGCCGCCGCCATCACGCCGCCTTCGCCCTGCACAGGCTCCAGCAGAACGGCGCAGACATCGCCCGCGGCCATCGCCGTTGCCATCTGCGCCAAATCGTTGAAATCAACGTAGCGAAAGCCACCGGGCAGTGGCTCAAAGCCTTCCTGATATTTTGGTTGCGCGGTCGCCGTGACCGTAGCCAGCGTGCGGCCGTGGAAGCTGCCACGCGCGCTGATGATGACCCGACGCTCAGGCGCACGGCCCTGTGCGCCGGCCCATTGGCGGGCCAGTTTGATCGCGGCCTCGTTGGCCTCGGCGCCGGAGTTGCAGAAGAACACGCGCTGGGCGAAGCGCGAGGCCAGCACCAGCTCATCGGCCAGTTTCAGCGGCGGCTCGCTATGGAACACATTGCTGACGTGCCAGAGTTTTTTCGCCTGCGTGGTGAGTGCTTCGATCAGGTCGGGGTCGGCATGGCCGAGTGCGCACACCGCGATGCCGCCGGCGAAATCGACATATTCATTGCCCTCGATATCCCACAGGCGCGCGCCCAGCCCATGCGAAAGCACCATCGCGCGCTGGCGATAGACCGGCAGATAACGCTCGGCGGCGATAGCCAGCAGGGCGTTGGTTTGTTTACGTTTGGCCATCCGTTACCACTCGCCGCTGTTTGCCATCGATGCCCACGGCTCTTGTGGCGGCAGGCGTTCGCCCTTTTGCAAAAGCTCAATCGAGATCAAATCCGGGCTGCGTACAAAGGCCATCCAACCATCACGCGGCGGGCGGTTGATGGTGATGCCCATCGATTGCAAATGCGCGCAGATGGCATAGATGTCATCAACCTCGAAGGCCAGATGGCCGAAGTTGCGTGCGCTGCCGTAATCCTCATCGCTGCCCCAGTTAAGGGTCAGCTCGATTTCGGCTTCCGGGTTTTCCGGCGCGCCGAAATAAACCAAGCTGAACTTGCCGGCCTCGTTATCGATGCGGCGGGTTTGGATGAGGCCAAGGCCTTCGGTGAAGAATTTTGAGGTGGCATCCAGATCGTGGACGCGGAGCATGGCGTGCAGGTATTTCATGATGTGTATCTCGCGGTGTGGCGGAACAAGGGCCGCGATGCGTCAGGCATTCATCGCATCGCGCAGCCGGGCCGCCATTTTATCCAGCGTGATGCGGCGCATGATCGCCCTCCGCCACGATGCTGGCCTCGGCACGGCCTTGGGCAATCGCGCAGAACACACAATCGGGCGCGGATGCAGGCATCGGCGCTCAATCCAGAAACAGATCGGGCAGCAGCGGCTTCGAGGCATCCACCGCATACGCATCGAAATCACTCACCCCGGCTTGGCGCAGCACGTCTTCATCGATGAAGAACTGGCCGTTCGTGGCGCTGGCATCACGCAGCAGGATTTCGCGCGCGGCATCGGCGACGATCTCGGGCGTGCGGCATTGATCAAGTGAGATGCCGGGGATCATGTTGAGCGCATCGGTGGCGATCACGGTCTTTGGCCAGAGCGCATTGATGGCGATGCCTTGGCCGGCAAATTCGGCGGCAAGCCCCAGCGTTACCAAGCTCATGCCCATCTTGGCCAAGGTGTAGCCGGTATACGGCGCCCACCACGCGGGGTTGAGGTTGGGCGGCGGGGCCAGTGTGAGGATGTGCGGGCTGGCGGATTTGAGCAATTCCGGCAGGGCCGCCTGCGCGCATAAAAAGCTGCCGCGCGCATTGACTTGCTGCATCAAATCGAAGCGTTTCATCGGCGTATCAAGCGTGCCGCGCAGCCAGATCGCACTGGCGTTGTTGATCAATACATCAAGGCCGCCAAAGGTATCGACCGTGGCGGCGATGGCCGCTTTTACTTGGTCTTCTTCGCGCACATCGCATTGCACGGCCAGCGCTTGACCACCGGCGGCACGCACTTCGTCGGCCACACTGTGGATGGTGCCGGGCAATTTGGGATTGGTCACACCCGAGCGCGCGGCGATGACGATATTGGCGCCGTCGCGGGCGGCACCGAGCGCAATGGCGCGGCCAATGCCACGCGACGCACCGGTGATCAACAAGGTTTTACCGGCAAGCGTGCTCATGATGCGCTCCCATTTGGACGCCGGAAGTATAGGCCGCCACCGGCCGCACCCTGCCCGCAGGTGAACTGCGGGAGACCCTCGGCAATCAAGCCGGCAAATGCCGAATCTATAATCGCCGGATGTCTGAATGGCTCAACCAACTGGTGCAGTGGATCGGCGACAACCCCGCCGCCGCCGCGATCATCGCCTTCCTGATCGCCTTCGGCGATGCGCTCGCCGTGATCGGCATTCTGGTGCCGGCGTTTCCACTGCTGTTTGCGGTCGGCACCTTGATCGGGTTGGGCCATGCCAACGGGCCGCTGATCGTGCTCTGCGCGGCCGCCGGTGCGTTTGCCGGTGATGGCGTCAGCTACTGGATCGGCCATCGTTGGGGGCCGCAGATGCGTGGCCTGTGGTTGTTCCGCCGCTACCCACAATTGCTTGATCGCAGTGAACGGATGTTCCATCGCCACGGCGCGATGAGCATCCTGATCGCGCGCTATGTCGGTGCGGTGCGGCCGTTTGTGCCAGCCATCGCCGGCATGTTGCGGATGCCGTTCTCGCGCTATGCAGCGGCCAGCGCGGCGGCCTGTATCAGTTGGGCAGCGTTGTTTCTGGCACCGGGCTGGGTGTTTGGCAAATCCTATGACGCCATCGCCGCAGTCGCCGACAAACTGGCCTTGGTCTTGATCGCGATGACGGCGGTGGTGGCGCTGGCTTGGGCCACGGTGATCTATACCTCGCGTTGGTTTGCCGGCCGTGCCGATCAGTTGTTGACGCAAACCCTGCGCTGGTCGAAGGCGCATCCACGGCTGGGCAAATTGGCCGCCTATGTGGTGGACCCGAACCGGCCAGAATCGCCTTCGCTGCTGCTGTTGATCGCCGGCCTGATCGGCCTGTTGTGGGCGGTGGTGGCCGGCATCGCCGCCTTGTTGATGAGTGGCGGGCCGCTGGTCATCGATCACCGCGTGTACGAGGGGATGTTCGCGCTGCGCAACCCGCTGGCCGATAACTTGATGGCCGCACTGGCGCGCTTGGGCGATGCCGCCGTTCTGGGCCCGGCGGTCTTGGCTGGCCTTGGCTGGCTGTTGTGGCGGCGGCGCTGGATGGCGGCGCTGCACTGGTTTGCCGCGCTGTTGTTTGGTTGGCTGGCCAGTTTGGCGATCAAGCATTTCGTCGATATGCCGCGCCCGCCGACCGCACCGGAAGGCTTCGGCTTCCCCTCGGTCAGCATCGTGATGGTGACGATCAGCTTCGGCTTCTTCGCTGTGCTGATCGCCCGCGAATGGCCCGGCCGCCGCCGGATTTGGCCGTATCTGGCCGCCGCCGCATTGGTTGGGCTGGTCGCCTTCGCCCGCCTGTATTTGGGTGCGCATTGGTTGAGCGATGTCACCAGCGGCGTACTGTTTGGCCTGCTCTGGGTGATGGTGCTGGGGATCGCCTACCGCCGCCATGTTTCGCGCTCGTTCTGGATGCGCCCGTTGGCGTTGATTTTCTATGGTGTATTTCTGGCCGCCGCACTGTGGCATGCGCCGCGCAATACCGCGGAATTGCTGGCGAAATTTTCACCACCCGCGCCCACCGAAGCCCTATCGATCAACGAGTGGTGGGAAGGCGGCTGGCAACATCTGCCGGCCACCCGCAATGCACGCGGCGATTCGATCCGCTGGCCACTGGATATGCAGATCGCCGGCTCCTTGGTGCCGGTGCAAACCGCGCTGGAAGTGGCCGGTTGGCGGGTCAAACCGCAGGCGGGCTGGGTCGATATGTTGGGGGCCTTGAACAGCGACACCCCGGGACGCGAGCAACCCATCCTGCCCGCCGCCCTGGAAGGCCGCCCGGAAACCCTGCTGATGGTGCGCGAGATCGATGATGGCCTGCGCCGCCAAGTGCTGCGTGTATGGCCCGCCCCGGCGCGGCTGGACGAGGATGCGCCGCTATGGATCGGCACCATCCAAACGATGGAGTTCCGCCGCGTGCTGGGCGTCGCCAACCTGTGGATGCCGACCAATGACCACGGCGAATCCTATGCCGCCGCACACCAGGCACTCGCCGATACCGGCCGTCAGCACGAAAGCGCCAATCAAGCCGGGATCACCGTGCTGCGGCTGGATACCTTGCGGCGCGATTGAGGGCCATGCTTGCAGTCCGGCTCGGCCGACGCGAGCATGGCACCATGAACGTATTTCGACCTCTGCTGATCGCGCTGTTGATCCTGCTGGCCCTGCCGGCGGCCGCCAGCGCCAGCTATCGCGCCGATCGGCAAGACGCCATCGTGCTGAGCGTCGATGCGCGTGACATCCAGCGCAATATCCAGCGGGTGCATCTGCAAATCCCGGTGCAGGCCGGGCCGATGACCTTGCTCTACCCGCGCTGGATACCCGGCCACCACGCACCCACCGGGCCGATCAACCAGATCGCCGGGCTGCGCCTGCACAGCAACGGTCAGCCCCTGCACTGGCGGCGCGACCCACTGGACGTGTATGCCTTTCATGTCGAGATTCCCGCCGGCAGCCGCTGGCTGGATGTGCGCTTCGAGTATTTCAGCCCAACCGCCCGCGATCAGGGGCGGATCGCCAGCACGCCGGACATGCTCGCCATCCAATGGCATCGTGTGCTGATGTATCCGGCCGGCACGCCCGTCGCGACTATCGCGGTCAAACCGCATCTGCTGCTGCCCGCCGAATGGGCATCGGCCAGCGCGCTCAAGCGGCAACGCGATCACCCGGATGGGCGCATCGAATATGCACGTACATCGCTGGAAACCGTGGTTGATTCGCCGGTCTACGCCGGCCGCCATCTGCGCCGCATCGTGCTGGATTCGGGCGCACAGCCGGTCAGCCTCAATGTCATGGCCGATACTGCGCACGATCTTGATATCGCAGCGCACGTGCTGGCCGCGCATCGTGCGCTGATCAGTGAGGCCGATTGGGTATTCGGGCCGCGTCCGTTTGATCGCTACGATTTTCTGCTGGCCGTCTCCGCGCAGTTTTCCGCGATTGGGCTGGAACACGCCAACTCCAGCGAAAACGGCCTGCATGCCGGTTATCTGCGTGGTGAGCCGCCCTTCATCGACAACGACCTGCTGGCCCATGAATACGTGCACGCTTGGAACGGCAAATGGAAGCGCCCGGCACCGAGCTGGACGCCCGATTACCACACCCCGATGCAGAACGATCTGCTGTGGATGTACGAAGGCCAGACCCAATACTGGGCATGGCTGCTGGCTGCACGCAGCGGGCTGTACACACGCGAGCAGGCGCTGGCGGTATTGGCGAAGAATGCCGCTGAATCCGCGACCCGGCGCGGCCGGCAGTGGCGTGATCTGCTCGATACCGGCCATCAAGGCATCATCGATTTCAACGATGCGCCGCAGGCCTACGAGGATTGGCAGCGCGGCTACGATTTCTACAACGAGGGCGCATTGCTGTGGCTGGCGGTCGATGCCCGGCTGGCCGAGCTGAGCGCTGGCCGACACACGCTGGATGATTTCGCCCGCGCCTTCTTCGCCGGCAAGGCGGGGCAACGCACACCGGCTATCCACGACCAAGCCGAGATCATTGCCGCCCTGCACGCACTGGCCCCAGACGAAGATTGGGCCCTGTTTTTGCAGCAGCGCCTGCATGGCAACAATCAAGCACCGCTTGATGGGTTGACCCGCAGTGGCTGGCAACTGGTCTGGCGCGATGCGCCGAATATCGCCATCGACGATGCCGAGCGCAGCGGTGCCATGCGCGATTTCAGTTATTCATTGGGGTTGCTGATCGGCGATGACGGCGATATCCGCCAAGTGCGCTGGGAAAGCCCGGCCTGGGGTGCCGGACTGGCGCGCGACATGCAGGTGATCGCGGTCAATGGCCGCCGCTATAACGGCACGCGAATGGAGCAGGCGATGCGCGAAGCGATGCAAAAACGCCAACCGATCACACTGCTGGTCCGCCAACTTGATGCCTATCGCACGGTCAGCATCGATTACTTCGATGGCCCGTGCCAACCGCATCTGCAACGCATCGCACATACACCCGACCGCCTGAGCCCGTTGCTCGCCCCGCGTCGGCGTTGAACCAATCAGCCCGCCTGCAACTGCGCCACAAACCGGCGCGGCGCGCCATCAAACCCGCCATTGGACATAAACACCACATGGTCACCGGCGGCCACGCGGCGGCCGAGTTCGGCCAGCAGGGCATCGGCATCGGCCACGGCGACTGCCTCACCACGCACGCTGGCGATCACTTGCGCGGCATCCCAAGGCAGCTCCGGGCGGGCCAAGAACACCACCGTATCAGCCAGCGCCAGCGAGGGGGCCAGCGCATCGGCATGGGCACCTGAGCGCATCGAATTGCTGCGCGGCTCCATCGCCACCACGATCCGTGCATCACCCACGTTGGCGCGCAACCCGGCCAAGGTGGTTTCGATTGCGGTCGGGTGGTGGGCGAAGTCGTCGTAAACGGTGATACCGGCATGCTGGCCCACCACTTCCATGCGCCGCTTGACGCTGTTGAAGCGGGCCAAGGCCGGGGCCACCGCCGCCACATCGACGCCCACGGCCGCGCACGCAGCCAAGGCGGCAACGGCATTCATCACGTTGTGGCGGCCGAGCAACGGCCACTCAACCGTGGCGATTTTTTCACCACGATGCAATAAATCGAAAGCGCTGCCATCGGCGTTTACCAACACCGCCGACCAATCAAACCCGGCACCGATGCCGAAGGTTTCAACCGGCGTCCAGCAGCCCATCGCCAGCACGCGCTTGAGGTTGTCGTCCTCGCCATTGACGACCAACCGGCCCCGGCCCGGCACCGTGCGGATCAGGTGATGGAACTGGCGCTCGATCGCGGCAAGGTCGGGGAAGATATCGGCGTGGTCGTATTCCAGATTGTTGAGGATGGCGACCGCGGGCCGGTAATGGACAAATTTGCTGCGCTTGTCGAAGAAAGCGGTGTCGTATTCGTCGGCTTCCACGACAAAAAGTGCTCGGCCCGATAGGGGCGACGCGGGCTTCCCTTCCCGCTCCGGGGGAAGATGGCGCGTAGCGCCGGATGGGGGTGCGGGGGGCGACGCTGCCGACACACCCGGATCCATCTTGCCCGCGGCGAGAAGCCCGGGCGTGCCGCCCAGCCGCGCCGAAACGCCAAAATCCTCGGCCACGCCGCCAATTAAAAAACCCGGCGCACGCCCAGCCGCTTCCAGCAGATAGGCGACGATGGTGCTGGTGGTGGTCTTGCCGTGGGTGCCGGCAACGGCAATCGTCTCGCGGCCGGGTAGCACGTTGTCGCGCAGCCACTCCGCGCCGCTGGTGTAGGCGCGGCCAGCATCCAGTACCGCCTCGACCGCCGGGTTGCCACGCGAAAGTGCATTGCCGATCACCACGCACGCGCAATCTGGCGCGATGTTGCCCGGCTGATAGCCCTGCTTCAAGGTGATGCCGAGTTGCTCAAGCTGGGTGGACATCGGCGGATACACCGCCTGATCGCTGCCTTCAACCTGATGACCAAGCTCGCGCGCCAAGGCAGCTACGCCGCCCATGAACGTACCGGCGATGCCGAGGATATGGATTTTCAAGATCGCTCCGCTTTTCGTAATGCCATCGTCAGAATGTAAAACGCCGGGCGAACCCGGCGCTACGGTTGCAGCCGTGGGTCGGCCAGACGCCAATATCAGCCGACCTCTTTGCCCTCGCCCAGTGCCTCGACGATGCGGGCGAACACACCATCCAGATCGCCGACGCCATCAACCACGGTCAGCTCGCCTTTCTGCCGGTAAAACTCGATCACCGGGGCGGTTTGGTCGTCATACACCTTGAGCCGGGTGCGCACCGATTCCGGGCTGTCATCAGCGCGGCCTTCGGCCTGGGCGCGGCCGGCAATGCGCTCGACCAGCAAATCAGTCGGCACATCCAATTGCACGGCGGCATCGAAGGGCTGGCCGATTTTTTCCAGCAATTTGCCGAGCGCATCGGCCTGCGCCAGATTGCGCGGGTAGCCATCAAGGATGAAGCCCTGCGCGGTATCCGAGCGCGAGAAGCGGTCTTCCAACATGCCCAGCAAGATCGCATCGCTGACCAGTTCACCGCGCGCCATCACCTCCTTGGCTTCCAAACCCAGCTTGCTGCCGGCGGCCACTTCGGCGCGCAGCAGATCGCCGGTGGAGATATGCGGCACTTGCAGATGCTCTTTCAGGCGCGCGGCCTGCGTACCTTTGCCGGAACCGGGGGGGCCAAGAAGAACCAATCGCATCGCATCACTCCATTCGTGTTCATGGGCGGGCGCTACACTCGACGGCAGCGCTGGTCGATCGCCAGCTTAACGCATCCCCACCGTTTTCAGCCCTTATCACTATGTCCAAGCACCCGAAAAACCCCCAAGGCACGATGGTCTATGCCCAGTCCGGCGGCGTCACCGCCGTCATCAACGCCACCGCCGCCGCCGCGATCGAGGAGGCACGCAGCCGCCGGGTCACCGTGCTGGCCGGCAAAAACGGCATCTTGGGCGTGTTGAATGACGAACTGATCGACACCTCGGTGCTATCGAAATCCGAGTTGCGCCAGTTGGCGCATACCCCGGGTGGTGCCTTTGGCAGTTGCCGGGTCAAGTTGAAATCGCTGGACGAAGACCGCGCCAAGTACGAGCAATTACTGGCGACCTTCCGCAAGCACGATGTGCGCTGGTTTCTCTACAACGGCGGCAATGATTCGGCCGATACCGCGCTCAAGGTCTCGCAGCTGGCGGCGGAGTTTGATTACCCGCTGACCTGCATCGGCGTGCCCAAGACGGTCGATAACGATCTGGCCATCACCGATTGCTGCCCCGGCTTCGGCTCGGCGGCCAAATACACCGCCGTCAGCGTGCGCGAATGCGCGTTGGATGTCGCGGCGATGGCGGAAACCTCGACCAAGGTATTTGTCTACGAGGCGATGGGCCGCCATGCCGGTTGGTTGGCCGCCGCCGCCGGCCTCGCCGGCAAGGGCGAGGACGATGCACCGCATCTGATCCTGTTCCCGGAAAACGTGTTTGATGAAGCGGCATTTCTGGCCCGGGTCGATAGCATCGTCAAGCAGGTCGGCTACTGCGTGGTGGTGGCCAGCGAAGGCATCCGCGATGGCGATGGCAAATTCATCGCCGATGCCGGCGCCGGCAAAGATGCCTTCGGCCATACCCAACTAGGCGGCGTGGCCTCGCACCTAGCTGGCCGCGTGCAGGATGCGTTGGGCTACAAAGTGCATTGGGCGCTGCCCGATTACCTGCAACGCTCGGCCCGCCATATCGCCTCGGAAACCGATTTTGAACACGCCCGCGCCGTCGGCAAAAAAGCCGTGCAGTACGCACTGAAGGGCATGAACGCGGTGATGCCGGTGATCAAGCGGGTCAGCGACCAACCCTACCGCTGGCGGGTTGAGCCGGCACCGCTTGTCGAGATCGCCAATCACGAAAAAACCCTGCCGCCAGATTTCATCCGCGCCGATGGTTACGGCATCACCGAGGCCGCACGCCGCTACCTGCAACCGCTCATTCGCGGCGAAGCCTACCCGCCGTATGCGCGCGATGGGCTGCCGAAATACGCGGATTTCAAGTTTGATTGAGCCGCATTAGTCACGCCGAATGCGCATCCTGCAACTCAAAGTCAAACCCAATGCCCGCGCGCAATCGCTGAGCGAAGGCGAGGATGGCGTTTGGCTGGCGCAACTGAAATCGCCGCCGGTGGATGGCAAGGCCAATGCCGAATTGATCGCGCTTATCGCCGATCACTTCGGCTGCCGCAAGAAGGATGTGACGATCAAAGCCGGGGCCGGTGGGCGGATGAAGTGGGTGACGGTGGCTGATTGAGGCTGCAACACCAACTCAACAGCCCTTGCCTTCGATGCGAAACGCCAGCGCGTACTTGGGCAGATTGGCCGGCTGGCCCGCTTTCATCTGGTCTTGCAAGTAAACCCGGCTGCGCCCTTGCGCATCCAACTTGGGCGGGGCAATCGTGCCGGGGTGCCGCCATACGCGCAACACCGCCTGCTGGCCTGGGCAGGCGGCACTGGGCACGCGCACCACATCGTTGAGACGCCAACCAACAGCAGTGCCGTTGCGGGATTCGGGCAGCTCCACCATCAACGCACGCGGCTGGCAACGCCCGCTGCTTTTGACCACGGCGATGTCATAGGGATTGGCGGCATTGCCGGTGAACTGGCCTTGCACGCGGGTGCAGGCCTCGGGGATGGTGCGCAGCGAATGCAGAGCCCCCACCGCCTGCGCAGGGCTGGCCGGGCGTTGGATTTCCGGTTTTTCATCCGCCGCATAAGCCGTACCGGCAAGGGTGATGGCAAGGGCAGCCAAGGTAAGACGCATCATGCGCGCTCCTTCAAGAATCAATGCGGCGAGCGTGTCACGAGCGGCCTGAACGCGGGCTAGTCGCCGCTGCGGGTGCGATTACGTCGCCCCACCAGCAAATCGCCCCCTGCCCCCTGACCCCCGCCCCAAATATTGCGCCACAGCAAATACTTCCGCGCCGGCTATGCGATAGTCGCCTCGTCGTTTTGTTCATCACGCATCCCGGGGAGGGTTTCATGCTGGAGCAGTACGGTCTCATCTTGGCGCTGGTCTGCGCCCTCGTCGCCATCGGCTACGGTCTCTGGGCCGCCGGATGGATCAACCGGCAACCGGCCGGCAACTCACGTATGCAGGAAATCGCCGGGGCGATCCAAGAAGGCGCGCGCGCCTATCTCAACCGCCAATACATCACGATTGCCGTCGTCGGCGTGGTGTTGATGGTGTTGGTTGGTTTCTTCCTCAGTTGGTATACCGCGATCGGCTTTTTTCTGGGCGCGGTACTCTCCGGGGCGGCTGGCTATATCGGCATGAATGTCTCGGTGCGTGCCAATGTGCGCACCGCCGAGGCGGCGCGACAGGGCATGGGCCCGGCGATGAACGTGGCCTTCAAGGGCGGCGCAATCACCGGCATGTTGGTGGTCGGGCTGGGCCTCTTGGGCGTCGCCGGTTACTGGTATGTGCTGGTCAACATGCTGGGCGTGGAACAAGACGATGCCCTGCATGCGCTGGTCGGTTTGGCGTTTGGCTCCAGCCTGATCTCGATCTTCGCGCGCCTGGGCGGCGGCATCTTCACCAAGGGGGCGGATGTCGGGGCCGATTTGGTCGGCAAGGTCGAAGCCGGCATCCCCGAGGATGACCCGCGCAACCCGGCGGTGATCGCCGATAACGTGGGCGACAACGTGGGCGATTGCGCCGGCATGGCCGCCGATTTGTTCGAGACCTATGCGGTGACGGTGATCGCCACCATGTTGCTGGGCGGGCTGATGATGAGCGAGGTTGGCAGCCACGGCATCCTGTATCCGCTGGTGCTGGGTGGCGCGTCGATCATCGCCTCGATCATCGGCACGTTTTTCGTCAAGGTCTCCGGCAGCAACCCCAACATCATGGGCGCGTTGTATCGCGGGGTGATCGTCTCGGCGGTGCTGGCGGCGCTGTTTTTCTTCCCGATCACCAAAGAGTTGATGGCCGACAACGGCCACGGTTGGTTGAACATCTATTACTGCGCGCTGATCGGGCTGCTGCTGACCGGGGTGATCGTGTGGATCACCGAGTACTACACCGGCACCCAATACAAGCCGGTGCAGCATGTGGCGCAGGCCTCGACCACCGGCCACGGCACCAACATCATCGCCGGCCTGGGTGTATCGATGAAATCGACTGCGCTGCCGGTGATCGCAGTATGTCTCTCGATCTGGGGCGCGTATGCCTTGGGTGGCCTGTACGGCATTGCCATCGCCGCCACCAGCATGTTGTCGATGGCCGGCATGATCGTCGCACTGGATGCCTACGGGCCGATCACCGATAACGCCGGCGGCATCGCCGAAATGGCCGAATTGCCCAGCGAAGTGCGTGATATCACCGACCCGCTGGATGCAGTCGGCAATACCACCAAGGCGGTGACCAAGGGCTACGCGATTGGCTCGGCGGCATTGGCCGCACTGGTGCTGTTTGCCGATTACACCCACCACCTGCAAGCCGCCAACCTGGGCGTGCATTTCGCCTTCGACCTCAGCGACCACAAGGTCATCATCGGCCTGTTGATCGGCGGTTTGATCCCGTATCTGTTCGGCGCGATGGCGATGGAAGCCGTGGGCCGCGCGGCAGGCGCGGTGGTGGAAGAAGTGCGCCGCCAGTTCCGCGAGATCAAGGGCATCATGACCGGCGAGGCCAAACCGCAGTACGACCGCGCGGTGGACATGCTGACCAAATCGGCGATCAAGGAAATGATCGTGCCCTCGTTATT
>JAUNTK010000036.1:4584-7645 GCA_030538735.1 Pseudomonadota bacterium | reverse complement strand
GCCGGTGGTGGTTGGCCTGTTGCTGGGGCCACAGGCGCTGGGTGGCTTGTTGATCGGCACGATTGTCACCGGCATCTTCGTCGCCATCTCGATGACCACCGGCGGCGGCGCATGGGACAACGCCAAGAAGTACATCGAAGACGGCCACTTTGGCGGCAAGGGCAGCGAGGCGCACAAGGCGGCGGTCACCGGCGATACCGTCGGCGACCCGTACAAAGATACGGCCGGCCCAGCGGTGAACCCGCTGATCAAGATCATCAATATCGTCGCACTGTTGATCGTGCCGCTGTTGCCGGTCGGTGCTGCTGGCCTCGCAGCGGATGCCGCCAACAACCCGCATGCCGCACACACGGCGGCGGCTAGGGATAGTGCCAGCCAGCAGATCGAGGCCGTCGAAGCCGCGCTGGCCGCCACCAGCCACACGGCGCGCGGCGTGACCTATGGCGACCCGCGCTTGGCCCGCCTGTATTTCGATCTCGGCTCGGCCAAGCTGCCGGTGGAAACCGGGGCCGCGCTCTCGGGCATCATCGCAACGATGAAGGCCGAAACGGCGAGCCGTATAGTAATTGCCGGCTTCCACGATGCCAGCGGCAATGCCGATGCCAATGCCGAGATCGCCAAGCAACGCGCGCTCAATGTACGCGATGCGCTGGTCGCCGCCGGCATCGATGCTAACCGCATCGATACCGAAAAGCCGGCATTGACCACCGGCGGCGGTGATGCGGCAGAAGCACGCCGGGTGGAAGTGCGGCTGCGTTGAGCCGCGCCAGCGGCCCACGCGCTCAACGCAGGCCAGGGAGGCTCTGCACAACCCGGCATTCCGACGCAAGCCGGAATCCATCGACGTGCACACGATTGAAAGCAAAGACACTGGCCCCGGCTTGCACCGGGGTGATCTTTCAAGACAGGTTGCTCAGCGCTTCCTTGGCAGCGGCGGCCTCGGTGCCGCGGTTTTTGTTGCGTCGCCACAGGGCTTAGAATTGGCGGCCTGTCCCTACCGTCATGGAGCCGCCCAATGGGCCTCAGCCTCGTCAATACCGGCAAGAACCCGCCCGACAACATCAACGTCATCATCGAAATCCCGAAAGACGCGGAGCCGGTGAAGTACGAAGTCGACAAGGAATCCGGTGCGATTTTTGTTGATCGCATCCTCTCCACCCCGATGCGCTACCCCTGCAACTACGGCTATGTGCCGCATACCCTGTGTGGCGATGGCGACCCGGCCGATGTGCTGGTGATCCTGCCGCTGCCGCTGGTGCCGGGCAGTGTGGTGCGTTGCCGCCCGGTGGGCGTCTTGAAGATGACCGACGAAGCCGGCAGCGATGAAAAGATCGTCGCGGTGCCGGATGCCAAGGTGTTTGCCGGCTATGCCCACGTCAACGACATCGAGCAGGTCAGCGGCCACTGGCTGGAGCGCATCGGCCACTTTTTCCAGCACTACAAGGATCTGGAAAAGGGCAAGTGGGTCAAGCTCGATGGCTGGGGCGGTGCCGAGGAAGCCAAGGCGATCCTGCTGGATTCGATCAAGCGTTACGCCGCCGTGCCGGATGCCGACAAACCGGCATTCTGATCGGCTGATCGGATAGCGCAATCAACACACGCAACGGGCCGCGCCGGCAACGACGCGGCCCGTTGCATTGGCGCAAAACCCGGCGAATCAGCGCGCCGGCGCGACGGGCTGCGATTCACCGGCACGATACGGATATTTGGCAAAGATCGCGGTGATCGAGGTATCGACATCCGCCGCGCGTTGCTCCGGCGACTTGCGCACCACCCGGCCGATGGCATCACCCGTCCACACCATCCGGTTTTGCCTGGCATCGACCAGATCAACGCTCAGCGTGCCCTCGGTGTAATGGCTGATCTGGGTCTCGTCATACCAGACCGGCACGGCCACGTAGCTGCGTGCGCGGTAGTTGTAGAACCAGGCGATATCGCTGCGCGGCATGGTGTAGATATCGCTGCGCTCCTGGATCACGCCTTGGAAATTGACCCGCAGATCGGCGTTTTCAGCATCATGGCGATAGCCGCGCGCGGTCATTTCGCGCTCGATATTGGTCTTGATCCGATCGCTGATCCAGGTGGAATAGCCGGATTGCTCCATCGCAATCGGCTGATACCAACCCCACGTCCGGTATTGACCAAAGTTGGCGCTGGGGTCGTAATCGGTGCGCACGGTCGGCCCGCTGGCGCAGGCCGCCAGTAGCACGCCGGCCAGCGCGAGCAACAGGAGGCGGGATGCTTGGCGGATTCGATGATGTTGCATGGGGCGTCTCCTGTCGATGATGGGTGAAGTGTAGTAAAACCCGGGCGAAGGCCAGCTGAAGCCCGCCGCCCGGCCGTGCTGCAGGTTGCACGGCGTTCACCGGCAACGCCACGCAGGCTGCTGGCAGTCACGTTTTCAACAAGCCAAAGGTGACCCGCACGTCGCCAGCGGCTAGATTATGCTTCCCGCAGCTTGGCGGGTTGGGAGAAAAACATTGCGCATCCTGTTCGTCGGTAGCCCCCGGGTGCTGCCCAGCGATATGGTCGATCACATCCGCGACATGGAGGCGGGATGGGAGTTCGAGTTCGCCACCGGCGGCGGGGTCGAGGCCATCTCGGCGGTCGAATTGCAGGGCTATGACGCGGTCATCGCCTCCACCGACGTGCCTGATATGGCACCGGAGGAGATGCTGGACGAGATCCGTCATCTCAAGCCGCAGGTGATCCGCATCGCCTTGGTCGAAGGCGGCGAGAACGCGCGCATGAGTTCATCGTTGATGCTTGATGCCGCGCACCGTTTCTTGCCGCTGCCGCTGTCGGCGGAAACCCTGATGGACACGCTCGGCAGTCTGGAAGAACTGCGCGATCTGCTGGGCAACCCATGGCTGCATGCGGAAATCGGCAAGATCGAAAAGCTGCCCTCGCCGCCGCATCTGTATCTCAAACTGACCCGCGCGCTGGCCGACAACAGCAATGCCAGCGCCGCACAGATCGCCGAGATCGTCGCCAGTGATCCCGGCATCGCTGCCAAGGTGATGCAGCTGTGCAACTCGGCGTTTTTCTCCTTTGGCCGCAG
>JAUNTK010000036.1:0-4574 GCA_030538735.1 Pseudomonadota bacterium | reverse complement strand
AGCGATCTGCGCAGCGCGGTGACCCGTTTGGGCACGGCCACGCTGCGTGATCTGGTGCTGGCCAGCGAAGTGTTCTCCGGCAACCTCAAACATGCCGATGTCGCCATGATGCAGCGCCGTGCGCTGATTGCATCACGGTTGGCCAGCAAGATGTTGCCCAATACCAGCGCGGAAATGGGCGCGACTGCAGCCCTGTTGGCCGATGTCGGCCTGCTGTTGCCCGGGATGCACAACGAGCGTGCCGAGGATGCGCCGAGTGTCACCGAGCGCCGCCCCGGCCATACCCAGGCCGGCGCCTATCTGCTTGGCCTGTGGGGCCTGCCGATGCCGATCATCGAAGCAGTCGCCTTCCAGCTCAGCCCGGGCCGCAGCAGCACCCGCAGCTTCTGGGTGCCGGGCGCCGTGCATGCCGCCACCGGCCTTGTTCACGGCAGCGCGTTGGACGAGGATTACCTGCAGCGCGTGCAGGTGCTTTCCAAGCTGCCGCAGTGGCAGCAAATGGCGGCAGAAATGCTGGCGCTGGACAACGAAAACAGCTGATCCACACCGATGCCGGACGCGCCACCGCGCCGGCATCGTCTTGCTGCAGCCAATTACTCGGCGTGATAGACCTCGGCCCCGGCTTCGCGGAACTCGGCCGATTTCTCCGCCATGCCCGCCTTCAGCGCGTCTTCTTCGCTGATGCCGTGTTCGGCGGCGTAATCGCGCACGTCCTGGGTGATGCGCATGGAGCAGAAATGCGGGCCGCACATCGAGCAGAAGTGCGCGGATTTGTGCGCCTGCTTGGGCATGGTTTCGTCGTGGTATTCCATCGCCCGCTCGGGGTCTAAACCCAGATGGAACTGGTCCTGCCAGCGGAATTCGAAACGCGCCTTGCTCAAGGCGTTGTCGCGCACCTGTGCGCCGGGGTGGCCCTTGGCCAGGTCGGCGGCATGGGCAGCGATCTTGTAGGCCATGATGCCTTCGCGCACATCCGCCCGGTTGGGCAGGCCCAGATGCTCCTTCGGGGTCACGTAGCACAGCATCGCCGTGCCGTACCAGCCGATCATCGCCGCGCCGATGGCGCTGGTGATGTGGTCGTAGCCCGGCGCGATGTCGGTGGTCAGCGGGCCAAGGGTGTAGAACGGCGCTTCGCCGCATTCGGCCAACTGCTTGTCCATGTTTTCCTTGATCAACTGCATCGGCACGTGGCCGGGGCCTTCGATCATGGTCTGCACGTCGTGCTTCCAGGCGATCTTGGTCAGCTCGCCCAGCGTTTCCAACTCGCCAAATTGTGCCGCGTCGTTGGCATCGGCCAAGCTGCCGGGACGCAGGCCATCACCCAGCGAGAAGGCCACGTCATACGCCTTCATGATCTCGCAGATGTCCTCGAAATGGGTGTAGAGGAAGTTTTCCTTGTGGTGGGCCAGACACCACTTGGCGAGGATGGAACCGCCGCGAGAAACGATGCCGGTGACGCGCTTGGCGGTCAGCGGCACGTAGCGCAACAGCACGCCGGCGTGGATGGTGAAGTAATCCACGCCCTGCTCGGCCTGCTCGATCAGGGTGTCGCGGAAGATCTCCCAGGTCAGTTCCTCGGCTTTGCCATCGACCTTCTCCAGCGCCTGGTAGATCGGCACGGTGCCGATCGGGACGGGTGAGTTGCGCAGGATCCACTCGCGGGTTTCGTGGATGTGCTTGCCGGTGCTCAAATCCATCACCGTGTCCGCGCCCCAGCGGATCGCCCAGACCAGCTTTTCCACTTCCTCGGCGATGCCCGATGACACCGCCGAGTTGCCGATATTGGCGTTGATCTTGGTGAGGAAGTTGCGGCCGATGATCATCGGCTCGCTCTCCGGGTGGTTGATGTTATTGGGCAGGATGGCGCGGCCGCGGGCGATTTCATCACGCACGAATTCGGGGGTGATGAGTTTCTGGATGTTGGCGCCGAAGGATTCACCGCGATGCTGGTTCAATAAATGCGCTTCGCGCACCGCTTCCAGCCGCTGGTTCTCGCGGATCGCCACGAACTCCATTTCCGGGGTGATGATGCCGCGCTTGGCGTAATGCATCTGGCTGACGTTGGCCCCGGCCAAGGCACGACGCGGGGCCGGGCGATTGGGAAACCGCACCGAAGCCAACTTCGGATCATGCTCGCGGGCGCGGCCGAACTCGGAGGTGATGCCGGGCAATTGCTCACTGTCGCCACGCTCGGCAATCCACTTCTGGCGAAGCGGGACGAGGCCGACGGCCAGATCGATGGCCGCATCCGCATCCGGATCCGAGTACGGGCCGGAGGTGTCGTACACCGTCACTGGCGCATTGGCTTCCCCACCGAACAGGGTCGGGGTCTGCTCCAGCACGATTTCGCGCATCGGCACGCGCAGGTCTTCGCGCGACCCGGGCACGTGGATCTTGCGCGAGCCGGGAATCGGGCGGGTGACATCAGCGGATAGTTGTTCGGCCTGGGCCAGCAAATCGGCGGGGCGGGCGTTCATGGCATGCGTCCTCAGCAAGTAGGGCGATACCGGCGCGCGAAGCGGTGCAGGCCACGGTGGGCCAACGAAGCTCCCTACGCCGGTCTCAACCGGATCAGGTTCCAAGGGTGTTTCTCAACCGCCGCGGCGGTACCCCTGCTTCAACAGCTTCCATTGGAACACGCGGCGGCGTGCGGGGCCAGCGGCTACCATTTGCGCATGAGCACCGACACCCCGCACGAAGCCCGCGCCTTCGCCCCGGCCAGCGTTGGCAACATCGGCGTGGGTTTCGACATCCTCGGCCATGTCATCGATGGCCCCGGTGACCACGCCACAGTGCGCCGCATCGACACGCCGCAGGTGCGGATCAGTGCCGTACACGGCAATGGACGCGGCATCGCCGAAATTCCGCGGGAGGCAGCACGCAATACCGCCGGGCAGGCGTTGATTTCATTGCGCGAGGCGCTGGGTTTGCCGTTCGGCTTCGATCTGACTTTGGAAAAAGGCATCCCGCTCGGTTCCGGGCTGGGCGGCTCGGCGGCCTCGGTGGTGGCCGCGCTGGTCGCCGCCAATGCCCTGCTTGATGCGCCGCTGTCACGTGCGGCGCTGTATCCGTTTGCGCTTGATGGCGAATCGCTTTCCAGCGGCAGCCGCAACGGCGACAACGTCGCGCCGATGCTGCTGGGTGGCGTGGTGCTGTGTACCGGCACGCGGATGATCGCGCTGGATGTACCGGACTGGCTGCATGTGGCGGTAGTGCATCCCGACCAAGTGCTGGAAACCCAGCGTTCGCGGGCGGTGTTGGCCGAGCCGTACCCGCTGCCACAGGTGGTGCAGCACTGCGAGCACTTGGCGCTGTTGCTGACCGGATTGCAGCGTGGTGATCGCCAGTTGATTGCCGAAGGGCTGCGCGATGTACTGGTGGAGCCACGCCGTGCGCCGCTGATCCCGGGCTTCGCTGCGGTCAAGCAGGCGGCGTTGGCGGCCGGTGCATTGGGGGCCAGCATTTCCGGTGCTGGGCCGAGCGTGTTTGCATGGTTCGATTCGCGCCCGGCAGCCGAGGCGGCCCTGCCGATGATGCGCGGTGCGTTCAGCGATGCAGGCGTTCGCACGCAAGGCTGGGTGTCAATGGTCAATGCCGAGGGCGCGCGGTTGATGTAAGCCTGCGCTTCACCCGCGGCTGCAGCGCTGCCCCTGCAATCAACATCAAGACCGCATTGGCCAGCGGATGACGAATCAAATGCCGGCCCGCAACGGTGACAACCCGCCGCAGCCCAGAGCCACACCTACACATTCAACATTGCCAAACCGAACGGTTTACCATTGCCAGCATGGCCGATGTCAGCATCCCCCGTCCTGCCCTCGGCCGCCCCAAGGATCCCGCCAAGCGGGCGGCGATCCTTGAAGCGGCCAAGCAGCTTTTTGCCGAGCAAGGCTTCGATGGCGTGAGCATGGATGCCATCGCACGTCAGGCGGGGGTTTCCAAGCTGACCGTGTACAGCCATTTTGGCGACAAGGATGGCTTGCTGCGCGCCGTGGTGCAGGCGCATTGCGATCAGGATTTGCCGATCGAGATGTTCGAGCCACGGCCGGAGGTGCCCCTGCGCGAGCGCCTGAGCGATATCGCCGCCGCCTTTTACAACATGGCGACCCATCCCGAGGCAATCGCCGGCTACCGCATGTTGTGCGTACCGCAGGCAACATGCGGCAAATTGGCCGACCTGTTCTGGGAGGCTGGCCCGGCCCGCATCCAACGCGATCTGGCCGCCCTGCTTGCGCGCCGCGACGCCGCCGGCGAATTGCGCATCGACGATGCCGAGCAAGCCGCCAACCATTTCTTCGCGCTTGCCAAAGGCAATGCCCATGCGCGGCTCTTGATCGGGCTTGACAGCGGGCTGGACCCGGCCGAAACCCGCCGTCATCTGCACGATGTGGTCGAGCTTTTCCTGCGCGCCTATCGCCCATGACCTTGGGCCGGGTGACTTCCGGCACTCAACGCCGCGCGCCGCAACCGGCATCCTGAGCCCCGGTCGCGATAAAATCAGCGGTTCTGCCGATAGCGAACACCACATCATGACGATCAATTACGCCAAAGCCCGGGAAAACATGGTCGAACAA
>JAUNTK010000035.1:16917-23330 GCA_030538735.1 Pseudomonadota bacterium | reverse complement strand
AAATCGCCTGTGGGCGCGGCTTCGATCACATCCAGCAGGCCGCGACGCAGGCCCAGCCCGACGCTGGCATCGGCAAGTGCGGCTTTCATCGGCGGCTCAACCACATGCAAACGGGCGCCGTTGCCAGCGCCCGTTGCGGTGCGGCGTGATCGTTGTGATCAAAGGCTGCCGCCGCATTTTCCGGCACCGCACTTGCCTGCGCCGCATTTGCCTTCGCCGGCTTTCTTTTCTTCTGTCTTGCCGCTGCCGCATTTGCCCTCACCACATTTGTCTTCGCTGGCGGCTTTTTTCTTGGCGTGATGCTCGGCCATTTCGGCTTCGCTGATATGGCCATCGCCATCCAGATCATGGGCGGCAAACTTATCGTCTTTGCCGCCGTGGGCGGCGGCGAATTCTTCGCGCGAGATCTTGCCGTCCTTATTGGTATCCATCTGCGCGAAGCCGCATTTGCCTTCGGCTTGCTTGGGCGGGTCTTGATTCATGTAGCCGGCGTTGAGCGGCTGCATGGCGAAGGCGCCGCCGGAGAGGGCCAGCGAGCCGGCCAAGGCACCAAGGGCGAGTGTGGTTTTGCGGGCTGCGTTCATCACGGTTCCAAAAAACGGTAGGGAGGCCCGATGGTAGTGCCATTGCGGCTACCTCGTTTGAACAAATCGTTATCTGCCAACAAAAAGCCCGCCGAAGCGGGCTTGTCCGTAGCCTGAAAATGGCCTCTCATGCCTTGGCGATGGTGGTGCTGTCATCGCGTTTTTCGCGCGGCGGCAGCGGCTTGTCGGCATGCACGCGGAACCAGATGTTCTCGGCGATATTGGTGGCGTGGTCGCCGACGCGTTCAAGATTTTTAGCCATGAACAGCAGGTGGGTGCAGGGGGTGATGTTGCGCGGGTCTTCCATCATGTAGGTGAGCAACTCGCGGAACAGCATGGTGTATTGCAGGTCGATCTCGGCATCGTGTTCGCGTACTTGCTGGGCGGCATCGGCATCCAGATCCTTGTACGCCTTCAGCACATCGCGCATCTGCTGGCCAACCAAACGGCCAAGTGCGCGCAGGCCACCGATATGCGGCAGCGGCACGCTGGCACTGAGCGCCATCGAACGCTTGGCCATATTGGCGGCGTAATCACCCACGCGCTCGATATCGGATGAAATGCGCAAGGCGGCAAGGATGATGCGCAAGTCGCTCGCCATCGGGCCGCGCAGGGCCAGCCGCATCACGTCCTGGCTGATCTCGTCTTCAAGCTGGTCGATGGCTTCATCGTTGGCGATGATGCGTTCGGCGGCGTTATCGTCGCGGCGATCCAGTACATCAAGCGCGGCTTCCAACTGGGCCACGGCCATCGCGCCCATGCGCTGGATTTCGTGGGTCAGGCGTTGCTGCTCGTCGTCGTAACTGCGGACGATATGGTCGTGTTCGTTGGGCATGGGGTATGTCCTGTGATGAAGCGTTATCGGCAGATTGGTCGCGGCCATCCGTGGCCAGTCGGCACCCGGGCGCGGCCGTGCCACGCAATCGGCGCTGCTTAGCCGAAGCGCCCGGTGATGTAGTCCTCGGTTTGTTGCTTCGAGGGGTTGGAGAAGATGGTCGATGTTTCATCGTGCTCGATCAGATCGCCCAGATACATGAAGGCGGTGAAATCGGAGACGCGCGCGGCCTGCTGCATGTTGTGGGTGACGATGCAGATGGTGTAATCGTGCTTGAGTTCTTCGACCAGTTGCTCGATGCGGCTGGTCGAGATCGGGTCAAGCGCCGAGGTCGGCTCGTCAAGCAACAACACATCCGGGCGCAGGGCGACGGCGCGCGCGATGCACAAACGCTGTTGCTGGCCGCCGGACAGGCCCAGCGCGCTCTGGCCCAGTTTGTCCTTCACTTCATCCCACAAGGCACCTTGGCGCAGGGCTTGTTCCACGCGCTCTTCCATTTCTTTCTTGTTGAGCTTTTCGTGGTGGCGGATGCCGTAGGCGACGTTTTCAAAGATCGTCATCGGGAACGGCACCGGCTTCTGAAACACCATGCCCACCTTGGAGCGCAGGCGGTTCATCGGGTACTTCGGGTCCAGCACGTTCTCGCCATCAAGCAGTACTTCGCCCTTGGCTTCAAGCTTGGGATACAGCGCGTAGATGCGGTTGTAGATGCGCAGCAGGGTGGATTTGCCGCAGCCGGATGGGCCGATCAACGCGGTGACGCGTTTTTCCGGGATATCCAGATTGATGTTTTTCAGCGCATGGAACTTGTCGTAATAAAAGTCCAGATTGCGGGTGGAAATTTTCACTGAGGACGGCACGGTGGCTTGGCCTTCGCGAACCTGCATCGGCTGCATGGTGGGGCGGGCGTCGTTCATATCAGGGGTCCGGGAAGAAAGATTAGTCATGGGTGATCTTGTTGCGCAGCAGGATGCCGCGGGCAAGCAGGCTGACGCTCAACACGAACAGGGTGGTGACGAGGGCACCGGCCCAAGCCAGTTTGACCCAGTTTTCAAAACCCGAACCGGCGAAGTTGAACATCACCAGCGGGATCGCCGCCATTTCGCGGTTGAGATCGAAGCTCAAGAACTTGTTGCCCAGCGCGGTGAACAACAGCGGTGCGGTTTCGCCCGAGATGCGCGCCAAGGCCAGCATGATGCCGGTGACGATGCCGGGCAGGGCCGAGCGATACAACACCTGCATGATGACTTTCCATTGCGGCACGCCCAAGCTGAGCGCGGCCTCGCGCATGGTGATCGGCACCAATCGCAGCATTTCATCGGTGGTGCGCACCACCACTGGCAGCACGATGAAGGCCAAGGCAATCGCGCCGGCCAAGCCGGAGAAGCCGCCGGTCTGGATCACCACCATCGCGTAGACAAACAGGCCGAGCACGATCGACGGTGCCGACAACAAAATATCGTTGACGAAGCGCACCACCGTGCCCAGTTTGCTGCGGTCGCCATATTCGGCCAGCCATGTGCCTGCGGCGATGCCAAGCGGGGTGCCGATCAACAGGCCCGCCACACACATCACCAGGCTGCCGATGATGGCATTGCGCAGGCCGCCACCTTCTTCCATCGGCGGTGGCTGGTCTTTGATGAACAAGTTGAGATCAAGCGCGGCAAAGCCCTTGGAGAGCAGCGTCCAGAGAATCCAGGCGAGAAAGAACAGGCCAAACAGCGCGGCCAGATTGGCCAGCGTCACCGCGATCAAGTTGACGAATTTGCGGCGACGAAACAGCGCATCGGCCTTCTTAAAATCTTTGCCAGGCAGCGAAGCCGTGTTCATCAGTTGCCCTCCTTCTGGGACAAGCGCATCAGCATCAGGCGGGCCAGTGCCAGCACCACGAAGGTGACGATGAACAGCACGAAGCCAAGCAGCAACAGGGCCGAGCGATAGGTTTCAGTGGCCTCGCCAAAATCGTTGGCGATCAACGCGGCGATGGTGGTGGAGGGCTCCAGCAGCGAGCTGGTGAACTGCACGCTATTGCCGATCACGAAGGCCACCGCCATCGTCTCGCCCAGTGCGCGGCCCAAGCCGAGGAAGATGCCGCCGATCACCGCCGAGCGGGTATAGGGCAGCACGATGTCCCAGCTCACTTCCCATTTGGTTGAGCCGAGCGCATAGGCCGATTCTTTCAGGCGCGAAGGCACGGTCAAAAACACCTCGCGCATCACCGATGAAATAAACGGGATCACCATGATCGATAACACGATGCCGGAGGTCAGCATGCCGGCACCAATCGGCGGGCCTTGAAACAATTTGCCGATCACCGGGATCGGGCCAAGATGGGTATCCAAGAGCGGAATGATGTGCTCGCGCATCACTGGCATCAGGATGAAGAAGCCCCACATGCCGTAGATGATCGAGGGGATGCCGGCCAGCAATTCAATCGCGGTGCCGACCGGGCCACGCATCCAGCGCGGGGCGACTTCGGTCAAAAAGAAGGCGATGCCGAAGCTGACCGGCACGGCGATCAACATGGCGATGATCGCGGTGACGATCGTGCCGTAAATCGGCACCAGCGCACCGTATTTGTTCTCAACCGGGTTCCATTCGGTTGAGGTGAAGAACGAGAGCCCTTGGGTGGAAAGCACTTCGCGGCCACCCCACAGCATCGAGAGGGCCGCGGCGGCCAAGGTAAACAGGACGAAGATCGAGGCGGCGGTCAACATCCACCGGAAGGTCTTGTCGTGGCGCGCGTCCTTGACGTCGCGGGTGCTTGCTGCGGGCAGGGAAACTGCATTCATCGGGGATGCTCGGCGATCTGCGTGGGAGTCGCGGGGTGGCAGCGGCGGCAAGCGGGATGGCCGCCTGCCGCCGTGTCGGGCGTAGCCTTACTTCAGGCTGGCCCAGTAGGCTTCAACCTGCTGCACCAGCTCGGCCGGCAGCGGCACGTAATCCAGCGCCTTGGCCTGTTCCTGGCCGTGCTCGAACGCCCACTTGAAGAAATCCAGCGTGGCCTGTTGCTTGGCGGCATCCTTCGGCTGCTTGTAGATCAGCATGAAGTTGGTGGCGGTGATCGGCCAGGCATCGGCCCCCGGGGCATCGGTGATGACCAGGTTGAAATCGGTGGCGTTGGCCCAGTCGGCGCTGGCGGCGGCAGCCGAGAAGCTGGCGGCATTCGGTTCGATCCAGTTGCCGGCGCTGTTTTGCATCGATGCGTAGGGCATCTTGTTTTGCACGGCGTAGGAGAGTTCGACGTAGCCAATCGAGTTCTTGATCTGCTGCACGTAGGCGGCGACGCCTTCATTGCCCTTGCCGCCCATGCCCACCGGGAAGTTGACGCTGGTGCCTTCGCCGATCTTGTCCTTCCACTCCGGGCTGATCTTGGCCAGATAGTTGGTGAAGTTGAAGGTGGTGCCGGAGCCGTCGGAACGGCGCACCACGTTGATCTTGTCGTTGGGCAGGGTCACACCCGGGTTTTCGGCGGTGATCTTGGCATCGTTCCACATGGTGATCTTGCCCATGTAGATTTCAGCCAGCACGGGGCCGGAGAAGCGCAGCTTGCCGGGCTCGATGCCTTGCAGGTTGAACACCGGCACCACGCCGCCGATGGCCGAGGGGAACTGGGCCAAGCCGGCTTCGGTCAATTCTTCCGATGACAGCGGGCGGTCGGTGGAGCCGAAGCTGACCGTGCCCGCCTTGATCTGGGCGATGCCACCCCCCGAACCGATCGACTGGTAATTCACCTTGTTGCCGGTGGCAGTGTTGTAATCGGATGACCAACGCGAGACCAGCGGGAAGATGAAGCTGGCACCGGCGCCGGTGATGTCTTGGGTGACGCGATCGCCACTGGCGGCCGCGTTGGCGCTGGAGTCGCCGCCAGCAGCCTGCGAGGCGCCGTCACCGGACGGGCTGCAGCCCAGGGTGAATGCTGATACGGCGAGGGCGAGGGCAGCGATGCGCAAAGAATGGGATTTCATGTCAGCTCCTGACAACGTGAATGAGGCCTGACGGCCAGCGGTGGGCCTATGGGACGACTTTTGTGTGACAGGAAGATGACGGGCTGTCATGAAAGTGGTGTTGGGAGGTAGTGCACGGTCTTGGGGCGGGTGTGCAGCAGGCTGGGCTGGGTCGAAGTGATGGCCTTTGCTGTTTCTGTGCGTGTGTCGCTATACGCCGGGCTTGGCTCCGACGTACCGAAAGTTTTTCGCCGCATCATCAAAACGCAAGCAGGCGGCGCGCTTCAGCCAACAAAAAAGCGCGGGCATAAAGCCCGCGCAAGTGTTCACACATTGGAGATAGTTTGGCAGGCGAATCAGTACGCCATGTTCTGCGACCAGTAGGTCTCGATCTGGCGCACCAGCGATGTCGGCAGCGGCACATAGCCCAGCTGGCGGGCGGATTCGCCACCGTTGGCATACACCCAGCGGAAGAATTCCTTGGCGGCCTTGGCGCCGTCCTTGTTCTTCGGATCCTTGTGCATCAACATGAAGTTGGTGGCGGTGATCGGCCAGCTCTCGGCACCCGGGGCATTGGTCATGATCAGGTAGAAATCCTTGGACGCACCCCAGTTGGCGTTGGCGGCGGCGGCCTGGAAGCTCTGCTCGCTGGGCAGCACGTAGTTGCCGTCGGCGTTCTTCATGCGCGCATAGGCCAGCTTGTTCTGGATCGCGTAGGAGAGTTCGACATAGCCGATCGAGCCGCGCATCTGCTTGACGTAGCCGGTCACGCCCTCGTTGCCCTTGCCGCCAATACCGACCGGCCAGCGCACCGAGGTGCCTTCACCCACCTTGGATTTCCATTCCGGGCTGACCTTCGACAGATAGTTGACGAAGTTGAAGGTGGTGCCGGAAGCATCCGAGCGGCGCACCACGATGATCTTGGTATCCGGCAGGTTGACGCCGCCGTTCTGGGCGACGATGCGCGGGTCGTTCCACGTGGTGACCTTGCCCATGTAGATATCGGCCAGCAGCTCGCCATCAAGTTTCATTGCGCCAGCCGCCACG
>JAUNTK010000035.1:0-16890 GCA_030538735.1 Pseudomonadota bacterium | reverse complement strand
ATATTGACCACCGGCACCACGCCGCCGATCACCGACGGGAACTGCGCCAATTTGAATTGGCCGAGTTCTTTCGGCGACAGCGGGGCATCGGTGGAGCCGAAGCTGACCGTGCCCGCCTTGATCTGGGCAATGCCGCCGCCCGAACCGATCGACTGGTAGTTGATCTTGTTGCTGGTGGCGCGGTTGTAATCGCTCGACCACTTCGACATGGCCGGATAAACGAAGGAAGCGCCAGCGCCAGTGGCTTCGGCAGCCTGCGCGTTGACGCTCATGCCGGCCACGATGGCCAGTGCGGGAAGGGCGGTCTTGAGGAAATGACGCACGGATGACTCCAAGGGTCGAAAAAGCGGGATTGCAGGGGCGCCATTGCACGCCCGTTCGATGACAGAACGATGTTGGTCAAATGACAGTTGCGTGACGCCGATGTCCGGCCGTGGCATTCCCCGCGTGATCGGCCAAATGCCCTCGATTCGGGATGCGGGGACGCCCGTCAGCAACACCGGGTAGGGGATGTCATTGAAATGAAATATCGGATCAATCAAACAGTCACATGCCTGATCCAACCTAGCGCCGTTTGACGGTTCCTTAACGCTGCGGGCTGCCCTGGCCGGAATCGGCAATTCATTCCCTTCATCCCGATCATCTGGAGTCACCCATGCGCGTTTCCGTTCTGGCCCTTTCCCTGGCCATGGCCGCCGGCATCAGCCCGGCGTATGCACAGAATGTTTCGCCCTCCGAGCTGGCCGCGCTGCGCCAGCAGATTGCCGAGCTGCAAGCCAAGGTGTCCGAGCTGGAAGTGCGCGCCGACGGCCAGCAGGAAATCAACATCGCCAACAAAGAGGAATACGACAAGTTGGCCGATACCTTGCCGAAGGTGGAAACCAAGGGCGGCATCAAAGTCACCTCGGCCGACAAGAAGTTTGAAGCCTCGCTGGGTGGCCGCATCCACTTCGATACCTATGCTTTCGACCGCGACATCGCCCCGGTCACCGGCACCACCGAATTCCGCCGTGCGCGCCTGACCCTGCAGGGCAAGGCGCTGGGCTGGGATTACAAGATGGAGCAGGATTTCGCCGCCGGCAGCAACCTCGATGGTCTGCGTGATCTGTACATCGCAAAATCGATGGGCCCGGGCAAGCTGACCATCGGTCACTTCAAGCCGTTCCGTTCGATGGAGGAAATGACCAGCTCCAACGAAATCCTGATGATGGAGCGCCCGTTTGGCTCGGCCACTGGTCTGTACGGCGGCCGCCAGTTCCAGCAGGGCGTGAGCTATCTGGTCAGCGCGCCGAACTACACCGTGGGCGGCGCGGTGTTCAACTTGCGCTCCACGCCGACCGCACGCAACGAGGGCATCGGCTTCTCTGCGCGCGGCACCTGGGCGCCGATCAATGATGCCGACAGCACCCTGCATTTCGGCCTGTCCTACAGCAACGAAAACAGCAACCAAGGCACCCCGAACCTCTCCGCCACCGCCAACTACGCTGGCCGTCGTGGCCCGTCGCAGAACATTGCCACCATCACCGCCGGCAGTGGCAAGAGCCTGAGCGTGGTCGGTTTGGAAGCGGCTGGTTCGTTTGGCCCGGTGTTCTTCCAGTCGGAATACGCGCGCGCCGATTTCGCCATGCCGATCGGCCGCAGCCAGAAGGTCGATACCTGGTACCTGCAGGGCAGCTGGCTGCTGACCGGCGGCCACAAGCCGTACAAGACCGGCAACGGCGTGTTTGGTTCGGCCTCGGTGCCGGCCGGCGGCGCTTGGGAGCTGACCGCGCGTTACGACACCATCAAGAACAAGGACATCGCCAACCGCGAAGCGACCTCGGCGATCTTCGGTGTCAATTACTACATCAACCCGCAGTTGCGCTTCATGTTCAACTACACCCGCGGCGAGAATGAAGTCAACGGCGACAAGACCAACCAGTTCGCCCTGCGCACCCAGTTCTCGTTCTGATCGCTTGCGATTCGGCACGACCAAACGCCCCGGATTTCCGGGGCGTTTTTGTTTGGTTAACTCCGAGCAACTCGCCTTGGAACGTCACTCTGACCAAAGCCGGGATTAGTGGTTATATTTTGAATCGTTTGCATGTCGATGGATTTCGGCTTTCGCCGGAATGGCGGGGTTTACAGAGCTTCTTTGAGCAGGCGCTTGGCTCATCCCGCAGAATCTGGATCAGCTGGTCACGCGGGGCAGTGTGCGCAAGCAAGCAATGCGAAGCCGTGCATGGCAAGGGCGCGGATAGCTGCGGTGGCGGAGTGATTGGAGGCGGCGAAACGGGAATCGGCGATATCCTGACCACGCCGCAACGATGCCCAAACTCATGCCGGGTTGGCGGCCAGCAAGGCCTGCAACCGTTGCAGTTCGTCGGCATCCTCGCTGCCTTGCGCTTGCAAGGCCGATAGCGCGCCAGCCAGTTGTGCCGAACCTTCAGCGACTTCGCCGCGACCGATCAGGATCTCCCCGCGCATTGCCTGCAGGCGATGCTCCCAACCGCTGCGCGAATCACCGGCAGTCAGCGCGGCTACGTCCAGCCCGCCCAGCATCGTCTGCGCCTGGCCCCAGCGCTTCTGTTCCACCAGCGCCCGCGCCAGCCCGTAGCGGAAGCTGTGCGCGGCGACGTTGTTTTCACCGTAATGTTCGCGCAACCCGCGTTCGGCAGCGGCGATATGGGTAAGGCCAGCTTCGCGATCGCCGCAGGTGTATTCCTTGAAGCCGAGGTTGCCGGTTTCCACCAATGTGCCTTGCTGGTGCGCGCCATAGCGGTCGGCCATGCGTTGGCGCACCGTGCGTGCCACGGCCAGCGCCTCTGGGCAGTCGCCGCTGGCATCGTGGATGCTGGCCAAGGTGGAAAGCTGGATCAGGGTCGAATAATGATCTGCGCCAAGCACCCGTTCGGAGGTGGCGCTGGCCTGCGCGGCCAGCGCCAGCGCCTGCGCGTACTGGCCTTGGTTGCGAAGCGCTCGCGCCAGCATGATCTGGTGGCCGGCATGGGCCGATTCGCCGATGCGCGAGGCATCCAGCAATGGGTCGGCCAGCATCGCCTGCAGGCGGGCGATGCCGGCATCGCTGCGGCCGAGGCGCAATTCGGCATCGGCAAGATTGGAGCGGATCAGCGCGGCCATCATCGCGTCATCCGGGCGCAACTGGCGCTGCAGGGCGTCGGCGCGCTGGTGGGCCAGCAGGGAAGGTTCAATCTGCAATTGCTGGAACGCCAGTTGGCCGCGCGCCAGGGCCGCAGCCAGCGCCAATTCGCCCGGCTGCTGCAGACGTTTTCCGGCCCATGTGTCGGCCTGTGCAAGCAGGGTTTCGGCTTCGGCATAGGCTTCGGGCTTGCCCAGCCAGGCCAGGCTGCGCACCAACTGGTATTGGCTGGTCAAGCTTTGCCGGTGGCGCTCGCCGAATGCCTTTTTATAGTGCTGAAGCGACTGCCGCAGGTGCCGGGCCGCCTGTTCGCGCTCACCAATGGTGCGCCAGGCATCGCCGATGGCCGCGTGCAGGCTGCCCAGCGTGGCCGGGCCCGCGTCCAGACGTTGCTCCAGCCGTTGCGAGGCCAGTTGCAGCAGTTCGCGCACGCCGGGGTCGCGCTCATACGCAGCGCCGCCGGGGCTGAGCGCGCCCAGCAGGTCTTCGCCGAGGAAACGTACCACCGCCTCGGCGCGTGCGGCCTGCAGCTGCGCGAGTTCCCGTTGCTGCTCGCTGTGCCGCCACAGTGCGGCGCTGGCCACGAGGCCCAGCAGCAAGGTGGCGAAGGTTGCCGCCAACCACGGCCGACGGGCGCGTGTGCGTTCCAGGGTTTGCCGCAGCCGGTGTTGCTCGCGCAGTTGCTCGGCCTCGTGCGTTTGCGCGGCATGGCGTTCGGGCAGGTGTTCGAGGCGTTGGATCAGCTCGCCGACACTGCCCAGCCGCCGCGCCGGATCGCCATCGGTGGCGCGGGCGATGTCCTGCACCAGCAACGAATCGTCGATCTCGCGTTCCCAGCCCGGTGCCAATGGCCTGCGCAGATCGCCCGCCAGCCATTGGTACAGCAGCACACCCAGCGCATACACATCGCTGCGCACGGTGGGCGCGTGGCCGGCCAGCAACTCCGGTGCCAGATACAGCGGCGTGCCAGAGCTGTCACTGGTGTTGTCGGCAAGGGTCATGCCGGTGGCGGTAATGCCCAGCGCCAGCAGGCGCTCTGGCTGCAGCAGGCGGCTGTTGCCGAAATCGGCCAGCCGTGGCTGTCCGCCCGCATCGACCAGCACATTGGCCGGCTTGATGTCCTTGTGCAGCACGCCCACGCCGTGGGCGGCCTCCACCGTGGCAGCGATGCGCAGGAAGAAGGCGATGCGCCCATTGCGTGGCATCGCCGCCAGCCGCTGTGGCGTGGCCCAGCCCTGCAGCGCCTCGCCACCGTCCTCGCATTCCAGCCAGCACGGCTCGGATTCAAAGTTCCAGTCGAAGATGCGCACGAAACCACAACATTCGCCCAGACTTTCGTGCAGCACCCGCCACACCGTGGCTTCGTGGCGCAGTGCGGCCAGGTGTTCGCCGTCAAGGCCGAAGTTGCCAGGAGCGAGCCATGGGCGCGAAACAAGGTGAACGCTGCGGCCATTGCGGCACGTCGATGCAGGCGGGCTATGCCACCTGCAGCGGCTGCGGTGCCACCCGCAAGGAGCTGCGGCCGGCGCTGAGCTGGCTGGCGGCCGGCGTTGTCGGGGTGGTGCTGTACGGCATCCTTGACACGTTGCTTGGCGCGATGAGCCTGCCCGTTGCCATCGGTGCGGCCATCGTCGTGTTGCGCTGCTTCCCGAAGAAGGCCACCTATCTGCGGGTCGAGGCGGGTTGATTTTCACCTTCCTCGCCGCCTGCCACCGCCCGCTGGCACTCGCGCCAGCGCAATACCAACACTGGGAGACCCCATGAAACACACATCGATTGCCATTGCCCTGTTCAGCGCGCTGTTGTGCGGCCAAGTCGCCGCGCAGGGCGCGAAGCCGATCCCCACCCGTTACGGCAACCTGACGTCCGGCTCTGACGGCCAACTGCACTTCAAGGGCCGCGCCATCCAGTCGCCAATCCTGTACGAGGGCTCTGCGGCCAACCAACCGCTGGCACGCTTTGCCATCGGCACATCCGACGTGATTCTGTTCCAGCAGGCGCAAGGCCGGCTGTGCCCGGGCAATTTCAGCTTCGTCACCGTTACCGCGCGCGGCGCACGGGCCAGCCGCTACTTCGGCAGCTGCCACGGCGATTACGAGGAGCCGGTGCAGTCTGGCGATACCGTGATCTTCGCCATGCCCGGTGCCGAGGGCAGGGGAACGGTCACCTTCATTTGGAAAGATGGCGCGGTGTTGCGCGACGGTAAACCGCTGGAATCCACGGCAAACGAGGGCCGCCCATGGACGCCATCGTATTGAACCCGAGCGAGGCCAGGTCATCGGCTATTTGAATACGCTCGGCCACCGCACGGCGCAAATGCAGGCCATAGCGCTGCGGGCGGCCAAGCACGCAAATATGAAGCTGGGCTCACCGATGCTCATCATCCCCGATGCGTGGCCGGACAACCGATGTTGCTGATCGCGTAGGGGTATCTGAAGCGCGCGCCAATCGTTGTTGATGCCGTGACCGACAAGCTCGGGGTGATTCAGCTCGATGGCGTGGGTTTTTCCGGCCAATGGCAAAGATCGAACACCGGGCAGAGTGTGCAATCGGGTTTGCGTGCCTTGCAGATATAGCGCCCGTGCAGGATCAGCCAATGGTGGGCGTGGTAGAGGTAATCGGCTGGCACCCGCTTCATCAACGCATCCTCGACGGCGCGTACATCCTTGCCCGGTGCCAGCCCCATGCGGTTGGCGACGCGGAAAATATGCGTATCCACCGCCATCGTGTGCTGGCCGAAGGCGGTATTGAGCACCACATTGGCGGTTTTCCGGCCGACGCCGGGCAGGGCTTCCAGTGCTGCGCGCTCGGCCGGTACTTCGCCGCCGTGCAGTGCCAGCAATTGCTGCGATAGCGCCACCACATTGGCGGCCTTGGTATTGAACAGGCCGATGGTGGCGATGTGGGGCTTCAAACCATCCACGCCGAGGGCGGCGATCGCGGCCGGGGTATTGGCGATCGGGAATAGTTTGCGGGTGGCCTTGTTGACGCCAGCATCGGTGGCCTGCGCCGACAAGGCGACGGCGACCAGCAGCTCAAACGGCGTGCTGTATTCCAGCTCGGTTTTCGGCTCCGGTTCCAGATCGTGCCAACGACGGAAGGCTTCGTCGATTTCTGCCGCGCTCATGCGTTTGGATTTTCGCGCAGGTTTGCCGACGTTCTTGCTGGCCGTGGTTTTGGCGGCGGCCAGAGTAGCGCTTTCGCCCCGTTTGCGCGCGGGTTTTCCGGCTGTTTTCCGAGTGCCGCTCATCGTTTCGCCTTTGCCAAGGCACGCGCCAAGGCAGCCGCAGCGGCACCGGCCAAGGCCGGTGTGCCGGTGGCCGTATCGCTCGCGACGCTCTCGGCCTGCCGCTGTTTGCGCTCGTCGGCCAGTCGATCCATACGTGCTGCACGCAGGCGGTGCCGCTCGCGGGCGGCCAGTGCATCGAGGCGTTGTTGACGCACCTGCTGCAGGCGGGCGATGGCCGCGGCATCAAGGCCGGCGGTGATGGCGGGGCGGGCATCGCCATCCCAATCCAGCAAGCCCAGTTCGATGGCGCGGTCAATCGCGTCATCGGCCACGGCCGTGTTGAGTGCGGTGAAATCGAGGAGCTGTGCCACTCAGCGGCCCTTGAAGGCGGGCTTGCGTTTTTCGAGGAAGGCGCTGGTGCGTTCGCGCATGTCCTCGGTCGAAAACACCAAGCCAAATTGCGCGGATTCGTATTCCAGCCCTTCTTCGATGCCGCATTCGCCGCCGATGTTGACGCAATCGAGCGTGGCGCGCAGGGCGAGCGGGGCGGCATTGGCCAACTGCCCGGCAAGCTTCAGGGTTTCCGCCATCAAATCCGCAGCGGCGACCACGCGATTGACGATGCCAAGCTCTCGCGCACGCTCGGCATTGATCGGCGCGCCGGTCAGGCACAACTCAAGCGTGGCGGCGCGCCCGGCCAGACGCAGCAGGCGCTGGCTGCCGCCAAAGCCCGGGATCAGGCCAAGGTTGATTTCTGGCTGGCCCAGCTTGGCACTCTCGGCGGCGATACGCAGATGGCAGCACATCGCCAGCTCCAGCCCGCCACCCAGCGCAAAGCCATTGATCGCGGCGATGACGGGCTTCGGCATTTTTTCCACCCGGCGCATCATGCGTTGCCCGCGCAGCGAGAAATCGCGGCCTTCTACCGGGCTTAGGCCATTCATTTCGCTGATGTCGGCACCGGCCACGAAGGCTTTTTCGCCGGCGCCGGTCAACACCAGCACACGCACATCGGCATCATCGGCGGCATCGTCAAAGGCGCGGTGCAGGGCATCGAGGGTGGCGGAATTGAGTGCATTGAGCTTGTCGGGGCGATTGATGGTGATGGTGCGCACGCCATCGGCGGTGCTGATCGCAAGCGGTGAACTGGACATGGAGCCTCGCGGGTTGAAGTGATGGGAACCTCTGCAACAAACCATGGTCTGATGCGTCAGTGGCGGTTAAGGCCGCAACTGATTATCCTATCGCGTTGTTCTGCGGGCTTGCCCGATCCATCCCCATGAGGAAACCTATGAAATTGCGTTTGCTGGCCGCTGCCGTTGCGGCAATCACCCTGACCGCTGGCGCCGCCTTTGCGCAGGACATGAGCTCCGAGAAGGCCAAGCTGAGCTATGCCTTCGGTTACGATTTTGCCCGCAATCTGGCTGAAAGCGGCGAGGATCTGGATACCGCCGCCGTGGTGCGCGCCGTGCAAGACGGCTTGGCCAAGAAGCAGCCGTCGATCACCCCGGAGCAGGCCCGCCCGGCGCTGGAAAACTTCCAGAAGCGTCAGCAGGCCAAGGCCCAGCAGGCCGAAGCCGAATTCAACAAGATTGCCGGTGAAAACCAGACCCGCAGCACTCAGTTCTTGAACCAGTACAAGGCGCAGGCGGGCGTGCGCACGCTGGCTGGCGGCGTGATGTACAAGGTGCTGGAAAACGGCAACGGCGCCAAGCCGGCGCAGACCAACACCGTCTCCCTGCAGGTGGCTGGCCCGTTCCCGTATGGCCAGCGCCCGCAGCAGGCCCAGCCGCAGCAGACCCCGACCATCAAGGTCAGCGAGATCGAAATGCAGGCCATGCGTGATGTCATCACCCAGATGCCGGCCGGTTCCAAGTGGGAAGTGGTGCTGCCGGCCGACAAGGCCTTCGGCAACGACCCGCGCACCGGCTTCCCGCCGAATGTGGCGGTCACGTTTGAAATCAAACTGGTCAGCGTCGCCCAGTAAGCGACGTGGCATGATGGAACGCCGGCTCACTAGGGTCGGCGTTTTTCATTTGGCGATACAAGCAACCACGGCCACCATCGACGACCCCTGCAGTGGCGTTTGCCAGATCGGCCCACATCGCTGGTGCATGGGCTGTTGCCGCCGCCGCGATGAAATCCGCGATCGGCGCACGATGGCCGATGCCAAGCGCAGGCATTTGCTGGATGTGGTGTTGCCCGCGCGTGGCTGGGTGCCGGTGGCAGGCGATGCCCACTGATTGGGCGACCCTGACCCGCGCGCTGTGGCCGCTTGCGCGCGAGCCCGATCTTGCCCCGTGGAATCGCGGGCCGATCGAGGACATCCTGCCGGCAAAGCTACGCCCGGCAGCGGTGCTGGTCGGCTTGGTCGAGCGCGATGATGGCTTGCGCATGCTGTTTACCCGGCGCACCGACCAACTGCGCCATCATGCGGGCGAGGTGAGCTTTCCCGGGGGGGCCGCCGAGGCTGTTGATGCTGGCCGCATCGCCACCGCGCTGCGCGAAACCGGCGAAGAAATCGGCATCCCCGATTCGGCCATCGAGCCAGTGGGTTTTCTCGACCCGATGGCGACCGTGACCGGCTTCCATGTGTTGCCGGTGGTGGCGCGCTTGGATGCGGGCTACCGGCCGGTCTTGGATCCGGGTGAGGTGGCCGAAGTATTCGAGCTGCCGCTGGATTTTCTGCTTGAGGCCGATACGTTGTTTCACCAGCGTATGCCGTGGCAGGGGCGGGTTCGTCGCTTCGCCGAGCTGCGTACCTGGCCCGGTGCCCCGCACCCGCGCATCTGGGGTGCGACCGCGATGATCGTGGAAAATCTGCGCACACGTTTGGAGGCAGTGCGATGAACTGGCAGACCTTGATCGATATCCACGACCTGGCCGCGCATCTGGATGATGCCGATCTGTGCATCCTTGATTGCCGCGCGGATCTGGCCGATCCCACGGCGGCCGCCCGCGATTACGCCGATGGCCATCTGCCCGGCGCGCACCATGCCGATCTTGAGCGTGATCTATCGGCGCTGGACAAGGCCGGGCAGGGCCGCCACCCGTGGCCGGATGCGGCCAGTTTTGCGCGCAGGCTTGCCGCCTGGGGCATCGGCCCGCGCACGCAAGTGGTGCTGTACGACGCCGGCAATGGCATGTATGCCGCACGCGGCTGGTGCCTGCTGCGTCTGTTTGGCCATCAACATGCGGCCGTGCTGGATGGCGGCTTAGCCGCTTGGCGCGAGGCCGGTTTGCCGGTTACTCAACTGGCCGCAATCGCCGTGGCGGAAGCGGCCCCGTATCCCGGTGATTTCGATCATGCGCGCCTGTTCGACCACGATGATGTGATCGCCCATCTGGCGCATGGCGGCCTGTTGGTGGATGCGCGTGCGCCGGAACGCTTCCGTGGCGAGGTGGAACCGATCGACCCGCGTGCCGGCCATGTGCCGGGTGCGATCAACCGGCCGTTTGCCGCCAATCTGGACGCGGCTGGCCGCTTCAAACCGCGCGATGTGCTGTTTGCCGAGTTCGCCGAATTGCTTGGCGGGCGCACGCCATCGGATATGGTGGCGATGTGTGGCTCGGGTGTCACCGCCTGCCATCATCTGTTGGCGATGGCGCATGCCGGGCTTGAGGGCGGCAAGCTGTATATGGGCTCGTGGAGCGGCTGGATCAGCGACCCGGCGCGGCCGACCGCCCTCGGCGAGGTAGCGCGTTGATGTGGGCTTCGTTTGTTCGCGTTGCGCGTGACAAGCGCAGCATCGATCCATCTTTCATTCGTCGAAAGACCGTATCCTTGTCGCCATGAAAATCAGCCCCGTCGTTTTTGCCGCACTGCTTGCTGCGGCCACACTGCTCGCCCCTCCCGCCGATGCCCGCAAGAAACCGGCCGCCTGTGCGCCGGTGATCGAACACGGCTGGATCCGCCTGCTGCCCGGCGGTATGCCGATGCATGCCGGCTTTGGCACGGTCGAAAACCGCTGCGCCAATCCGGCCACGATTGTCTCGGTGGCCAGCAGCGCCTACGGCAGCATCGAACTGCATGAAACCAGCCGCGTCGATGGCGTCAGCCGCATGCGCCAGATACATCAGTTGCCGGTCGCGGCCAAGGGCAATGCCGTGCTGCAGCCGGGCGGCCTGCATCTGATGCTGTTTGACCCAGCCAAACCGATCACCGCTGGCGAGCAGGTTGAGCTGCGCTTCACGCTGGCCGATGGCCGCGAAATCACGGCCCGCTTCGAGGCGCGTCAGCCCTGACTGAAATGGGCTGATCGCATACGGCCGCCGCGATCAGTCCTCGTCTTCCTCGAATTCGACCATCGCGTCGAGATCGAACGAGAGTTCTTCCAGCAGTTGCCGTACATGGCGCGCGGTGGCCGCGTTCGGTACATCGATTTCGATTTCGTGCGCATCCGGGCCGCTCAAATCGGAGAGGCCGGCCGAGCTGGAATCGGCATCATCCATATGCGACATCAGGTCGGCGACTTCCTCGACATGCTCGATGCCATCCAAGCTCTGCAGCAGGTTGCTGATGGTGCGGACATCGTCGGCGCTGCCGGTGATGCGGATGCGTAGCAAGGGCATGGGAATGTCTCCGAATGAGTGTGATCAGACTATCAGTCTCGTGCATCAACGGGGGTAATGACGCGCGCGGGAAATTGTCATCGGCATCGCGTAAGCTGGCCGGATGGATAGCTCTGCAACGGATACGGTGACCCCGGTCGTGCTGCGCCCGCTGGAGCGCGGCGATCTGCATTTTGTCCATCAGCTCAACAACAATCGCAACGTGATGGGCTATTGGTTCGAGGAGCCGTATGAGTCGTTCGTTGAGCTGGAAGAGTTGTTCGCCAAGCACATCCACGACCAAAGCGAGCGCCGCTTCATCATCGAAGACCGTGAGCGCGTGCGCGTCGGCTTGGTCGAGCTGGTTGAGATCAATCATCTGCACCGGCGCGCCGAATTTTTGATCATGATCGCGCCCGAATATCAGCGCCGCGGCTATGCCGGTATCGCCACCCGGCTGGCGATCAATTACGCCTTTCGTGTGCTCAATCTGTACAAGCTGTATCTGCTGGTCGATATCGATAATATGCCGGCGATCCGCATCTACGAGCGTTGCGGCTTTCAGCGCGAAGGCCTGCTGCGCGATGAGTATTTCAGCGATGGCCGCTACCGCAGCGCCTACCGGATGTGCCTGTTCCAGCATGAGGTGTTGGGCGCAGGGTAGCGCACTGGCGATGAATCAATCGGGCGCTTTCACCCGCACCGGCACCGGGATATTGCATAGGTCGATATGCCCGGCCGGGCGCACATACCAGGTGTCGCGGCGGTTGCGGCGTGCTTCCACCGCCTCGGCAAATTGCTTGGCATCGGTGCGCATGATCTCAAGATTGACGCGCTCGGATTCTGGCACGTCGCTGCCTAGGCGGATGCGCTTGATCGGCGTGCGCAGTGTGGGCTCGGTGTAGAAGCCCATCGGTTCCGGGCCGCGCGCGATCACGCTTAAATATTCCATGCCCTGCAACACGCGGCCGACGCTGGTGATATTGCGGTCCAGCCCGCGCGGCGATTGCCCGGTGACCACATACAGCTCTGCGCCGATGCTGCTATCGGCCTCGTTGCCGCGCCCGGCACCGAGCGTGGCATAGCAATGCGCCAGCCAGGTCTTGCCGGTCTTGGGATCGCGTGCGGCGGGAAAGCCATCGACAAAGCCCGCCTGCGGTGCCCAGCCATCGTGGTCGGGGATGGCGGTGAACGTCAGGCCACGGCTGTCGCGCTCGAACTCGGCCGGGATTTTTTTCTCGACATCAGCCGGGACCGGCACCGCCAGCACCGCGTTGTCGGCATCGGCATCGCCAAACTGCACCACGAAATTGTCCTGCGAGCGATAGATCGATGTGCCATCCCAGAAGCCGCCCTTGGCTAGACGGCGGATGTTCTCGACATGCTTGGGCGCGAACTGCGGGGCCAGCTCGATGATGGCGCGCCGACCATCGCCAAACTCCATGTACAGCAGGTTTTCCGCCGCCGGGCTGCGCCAGGCACTGGCCGGGGCGGCATCGATGATCTCCTTGGCGCTGCGATACGCCGGTTTTTGCGCCGACTGGGCAGCGTGCGCGATGCCGCTGGCAGCGGCGAGTACGGCAAGGCAGAGCAGGGTGCGTTTCATGCGTGCAATCCCGGGCATTGGTGAAAGGCGTTGGCGTCGAGGATAGCGCGCCCGATCCCTTCTTGCCGCGCTTGTTTGCCCGGCCTGACAGTGGCCGGGCTGGATGCCTGCGGTGCTGCCAACTGGCATGGCATGTGCTGGCCGGATACTGACCGGCCAGCCTATTGACGGTGATTGCAGGCAGCGGGCATCAAGCTGTGATGTCGATGCTGTCGGCCGAGTCGGACAGCTTGCCGCTGTATACGTCCTTGCCGTTGACGGTGACGGTGTAGTCCTCGACGTCGATCAGGAATACCGCCAAACCATCGTCATTGGTATTGAGTTCCCAGCAATCGGTTGCCTTGATTTTGGCACCGGCCAGAGGTGCACCGGCGCTGTCCGTAACCTTGAAGATGATGCGTTTGGCTGACATGGATTTGGATCCCGTAGTGAAGGTGGATGTGGCGAAATGGAGCGCAGACTTTCATGCAAGAACCGGGCCAGTGCTGTCGGATCATGATTGTGCGCAACTTCGGCCAATATCCGCCAAGCATCGGCACGGCCCGGAATATCCGGCTGACCTTGCGTGACCAATTTGCCCCTGATGGTCAGGCGTGCGCAGCGATGAAATCGCGCACCTGCGGGTACACCTTGTTGCGCCAACGGCGGCCGCTGAAGATGCCGTAATGGCCGGCGCCTTCCACGGTGATGTGCTGCTTGCGCGATTTCGGCGCATTGCTGCATAGCGCCAGTGCGGCGCGCGTCTGGCCTTCGCCGGAGATATCGTCCAGCTCGCCCTCGATGGTGAGCAGTGCCGTGTCTTTGATCGCCCGGGTATCCACCCGCTCGCCACGCACATCCCACAACCCGCGCGGCAACAGGTAATCCTGAAACACGGTGCGGATGGTATCGAGGTAATACTCGGCCGGCATATCGAGCACGGCGTTGTATTCATCATAAAAACGGCGATGGGCGGCGGCGGTTTCCTGGTCGCCCTTGACCAGATCCTGGTAGTAATCCCAGTGCGACATCGCATGGCGTTCCGGGTTCATCGCGATAAAACCCATGTACTGCAGGAAGCCGGGATAAACGCGGCGGCCACGGCCAGGGTAATTGGCCGGCACGGTGTGGATCAGGTTGCGCTCGAACCAGCTGAAATCGCGCTTCATCGCCAGCGCGTTGACTTGGGTCGGCGATTCGCGTGCGTCGATCGGGCCGCCCATCATGGTCAGGGTTTTCGGCGTTGCCTCGCCGCGTGCGGCCATCAGCGATACCGCGGCCAGCACCGGCACGGTGGGCTGGCAGACGCTGATGACATGCAGATTTTCCGCGCCGATGTGGCGGATGAATTCCTCAATGTAGGCGACGTAATCATCAAGATGAAAAGCGCCGGCCGCTTTCGGCACCATGCGCGCATCGGTCCAGTCGGTAATGTAGACCTTGTGATCGGGCAGCATCGTCTTGACCGTATCGCGCAGCAGGGTGCTGTGATGGCCGGAGAGCGGTGCGACGATCAGCACGGTCGGGTCATCCTTCATCCCGGCCAGCCCATCGGCTTGATCGTGATAGCGCTTGAAGCGCAGCAGGCGGCAGAACGGTTTTTCCAGCGCGACGCGCTCGACCACCGGGATCGCCAAGCCTTCCACTTCGATCTCGTGGATATTGAATTGCGGTTTTTCGTAATCCTTGCCAACCCGGTGTACCAGCTCGTAGCCGGCGGCGATGCGCGGCGCGGCCGGTAGGCCCGATAGCCAACTGCCCGGCGCGGTATACATCTTGGCCACGGCCTCCGACCAGTAGGTCAGCGGGGCCATCCAAGCGCGAGCGTTTTCGTGCATTTGGTAAAGCAACATCGGGTATCCCCCTGCGAATGCTGCGTTGCAGCGTACTCTTGTTCGGCGCGTATTAGGTTAATACGATGGTCGTTGCCGCTGGCAACCGTGATGCCGGGCACGGATTGCTGACTGTACTCGGATTCATGAGCCGCTGGATGGGGCGGTGTGCGGGGCGTTGAAAAAGGGCTGGCGGGAGAGCGGGCGACAAGCTACCGAGTGCGTGGCCCTACCTGCGATTGGGCTCCCCCGGTGTTGCGGCAACGACCCGTTGCTACGCATGCTCAAGCGCAGCGGCGTGGCTGGCCAACGCCGGCCCCAGCCAGCCATGCGAGCCGATTTGCACGAAGCCAGCGCGGCGGAAGCGTTGCCGATACCAGCTGGCGGGCCGGTGGTGAAAGCCGTCCTCGTCGCCGATGGCCTGGTCTTCGGCGCTGAACGTCTCCAGAAAAGCGACGCCGCCGGTCAGCTCGGCCAGCCCCGGCAGGCCGCGGTTCAACTCGCGGCTATCGAGGTAATGCAGCACATCGCTGCAGATCAACAGATCGACCGGCGGGCAGGGGCGCAGGTATTGGAAATCGCCGAAGCGGGCGTAGTGCAGGCTGCGGCTGCGGCCAAAACGGGCGACGGCATATTCGCTGCTATCAAAGCCGATGTAATCCAGTTTCGGGCGCAGCTTCAGCAAGGGTGCGCGCCATGCGGCTTCGCCCGCGCCGATATCCAGCACGCTTTGGATCGGGCGCTCAAGATGGTATTCGGCCATCGCCACCGCCAGTTGCACCTTGCGCACAAGGCGTTTGCCATTGCCCATGTCGTGGCGCCGATACCAATGGTCAAAGTAGGCGCGGTCGTATTGTTTGTCGCTCATGCGTGGCATCCTATCAAGTCACGAAATGGAGCTTGGCATGTACGAGTGGGTTGAAATACTGCATATCGTCGCGGTGATCGGCTGGATGTCGGCGGTGTTCTATCTGCCGCGGATTCTGGTCAATATCGCCGAGGCCGGCAACCAGCCGGTGGTGCGTGCGCGGCTGGTATTGATGGGCCGGCGCTTGGCGCGTTTTGGCCATGTGATGTTCGGCTTTGTCTTGCTGTTTGGCCTGACCTTGTGGATGGGCTGGCGCTTTTTGCCGGGTTTCCAGACCATGGTCGGCAGTGGTACGGGCTGGCTGCACGCCAAGCTGACGCTGGTGGCGCTGGTGTTTGCCTACAGCATCGTGATCGGCCGCTGGCTGAAGGGCGTCGAGGCCGGCAAGACTTTGCCATCGGCCAAGGCGCTACGCTGGATCAACGAGATCCCGCTGCTGTTGTTGATCGGCATCATCTACATGGTGGTGGCCAAGCCGTTCTGATCGGCCACGTTTGATCGGCTGCGCGCAGCGGCCCGCTCAATAGCGGGTCAGGTGCTTTTTTTGTTCGCTGCGATGGATATCGTGCACGGCATAGCCGCAATCGCGGTCGGGCAGGTCAAACCAATGCGGATGGGTCAGCGTCTTGCGGGTATCGGCCAGCCCGCTTTGCCAGTGCTTTTCCATCGAGATCAGGCCAAAGGCGTAATCCTTGAACTGCTGCTCGTGCGGCGGTGACTGGTAAATAAGATGGACGATGTTGAACACGCGGTCGTCCAGCAACGGCTCCAGCACCTCGCGCACGTTATCGGGCAGGCGCTTGTCCGGCAGTTTTTCGATCAAATCATTGAGCGCGGTGCGTAGCTGCTGGGTGCGCGCCACGGTATCGGTGCCGTGGCGGGTGCGGCTGGAAAACTGGATATCCTTGCCGCGTTCCAGCACATCCATCATCGTTTGCGGGCGCGGGCCTTGTGCGCTCCATAGGTCAATCTGGAAGGCGAGCGTGTCCTGGCGTGGCCAGTCGTCGAGGATATGTTCCAGCGGCGTGTTGGAGACGATGCCGCCATCCCAGTAGTAGCGGCCATCGATTTCCACCGGGGCAAAGGCCGGTGGCAGCGAGCCGGATGCCAAGATATGTTTCGGCCCGATGCGGGTTTTGCGGCTATCGAAATAACGGAAGTTGCCGCTTTCCACATCGGTCACGCCGACGGTCAGGCGGGTGCCGTGATCGTCATTGATGCGGTCAAAATCGACCAGCCGTTCCAGCGTGCTGATGAGCGGCGCGGTGTCGTAGAAACTGGTCGCCTGCGGGCTGCCGTTGGAGAGCAAAAACGGCGAGAGTGCCCACGGCTCGAAGAAGCCGCGCTGGCCCTGCCACATCGCGGCCAAGGCGCTCATCGTTGCCGCCCAGGTTTCCAGCGTTGGGTTCATCGGCAACATCGCCAAAGCGACCCGAACGCTCATCGCCGGCCAGGTGGCGAGACCAGCCGGCTCGCAGATGGTTTCCCAGAAATCGCGCAGTTTGCTCAGGCGGTCTTCCGGCCGGTTGCCGGCGATGATCGCGGCATTGATCGCACCGATCGAAATCCCGGCATACCAGTTGGGGCGGATACCGGCCTCGCTCAAGGCCTGATACACGCCGCATTGATACGCCCCCAACGCGCCGCCGCCTTGCAACACCAGCGCGACGGCCGGGTATTGGGCGA
>JAUNTK010000034.1 GCA_030538735.1 Pseudomonadota bacterium | reverse complement strand
CGGCCGGGTATTGGGCGATTTTTGGATGCAGCACGTCGGGTGCGTTTTTCATGCCCGCCAACCTCACTGCATATGCCAGCCGTGGCTCACGGTGAGGCTTTGCCCGGTGAGTGCATTGGTCTCGAACGCGGCCAGAAACAGCGCCACGTTGGCGACATCATCAATCGTGGTGAATTGGTGATCGACGGTGTTTTTCAGCATCACGTTCTTGATGACTTCTTCTTCGCTGATGCCAAGTTCTTTGGCTTGCTCGGGGATTTGCTTATCCACCAGCGGGGTGCGCACGAAGCCCGGGCAGATCACATTGGCGCGGATGCCAAGCGCGCCGCCTTCCTTGGCTACCGTGCGCGCCAAGCCCAGCAGGCCGTGCTTGGCGGTGACATAGGCGGATTTAAGCGGCGAGGCTTCCAGCGAGTGGACGCTGCCCATATAGATGATGGCGCCGGGCGATTGGCGTTTTTCCATATCGCGCATTGCTTCGCGGGTGGTCAAAAAAGCGCCATCGCAGTGGATGGCCAGCATCTTTTTCCAATCCGCCAGCGAAAAATCGGTGATCTTGTTGATGATCTGGATGCCGGCGTTGGAGACCAGCACATCGATCTGGCCGTACTTCTGCACCGCCTTGGCGCAACCATCGATGACTTGCTGCTCGTCGGTGACATCCATCGCCACCGCCAGCGCATCACCGCCCGCGGTGCGGATTTCATCGGCGGTGGCTTCGGCGGCATCGAGCTTGAGATCGGCGATGACGACTTTGCCGCCGGCTTCGGCAAATACTTCGGCGATGCGCTTGCCGATGCCGCTGGCAGCCCCCGTCACCACGCAGACTTTGCCGTTGAGTTGGATTTGAGTCATCGATAAGCTCCTTTGTGCGATGCAGCAATGATGCGTCGTTTGACGATAGAAAAATGTGAACGCCCAGAATGCACGAAGCCGGCGGGTGCCGGCATCGTCCAAACGTCCATCAACGTTTGACCGCATCCTCGAAACGGCTGGGCGCGGGCAGGGCGACCGGCACGCCGAAGCCATCGCAATAACCGGCATCGCATAGCGCCTTGCGCAAGCGTGGATGGGCTTGCAGCATGAAGTGGTAGATCGCGTTCTGCTCGACATTGCCGCGCACCGCATCGCTGCCGGGGCCGCGCGCCCAGATGCCGACATCATCGCCGCCGTGGGTTTCCGAGCGCATCGGGATCATCGCTTCTTGCAGGTAATCCGGGTGCTGGGTATCGACATCCTCCAGATTGGGGCGGCCCTGTTCGGCCTGCTGCCAGCCGCTGGAATTGCGCCCGGCCTGTTTCGGGCCTTCGGCCTGCTGGTCGTTGGCACCGACATAGCCGGGGCCGTTGGCGTAATTGAGCGTGGTGTAGGTCATGCCGGTGGCATCGCGGGCGTATTGCGATGGGTCGCCATCCTCGCCGCTGCCACCCTTGACCTTGCCCAGAATCGGGTTGCCGCGTGCCGGGTAGCCAACAAAATTGAGCGTATGTGAGTGATCGGCGGTGACCAGAATCAAGGTATCAGCCGCGCTGCTCATTTCGGCCGCGGCACGCACTGCATCCGATAGCGCGATGGTATCGACCAGCGCACGGTGGGCATTGCCTTCGTGGTGGGCGTGGTCGATGCGGCCACCTTCCACCAGCAGCACGTAACCATTGGGGTTGTGTTGCAGGCGGCTGATCGCGGCGCGGGTCATCTCGGCCAGGCTTGGCTCGCCGCCGCGATCGTGCGGGCGGTCGTGCTCGTACTGCATGTGGTCGGGCTCAAACAGGCCCAACAGCGGCGCATCGGCCGGGGCTTCGGCCAATTGCTTGGCGTTCCAGACGTAGGCACCTTCGGGATGGCGGGCCTGCCACGCGGCGATCAGGTCGCGGCCATCCATCCGCTCGCCCACTTTGTCGGCGTATTCCGGGTCTTCTTGTTCAAAGGTCATGAAGTTCTTGCGGCCGCCGCCCAGCAAGACATCCGGGCCGTTGCCGTGGCGCGATTCGATCATCTGCCGGGCGATGTCATGGCAGCCGGCACTGCGGGCGTCTTCCGGCAGGTCGGTATCGTTTTCCCAGTTGCGATCAGCGCTGTGGCTGAAGGTAGCACCGGGCGTGGCGTGGGTGAGGCGGGTGGTGCTGACCACGCCGGTGGCGACGCCCGAGGCGGCGGCCAATTGCCACAGGCTTAGCAGTGGCGATTGCAAGGCGGCGGCGCAATCGCCGCGCGGCGCATCCTGCCCGACCGAGAGCATGCCCATCCGGGTTTTGACCCCGGTGGCCATCGCGGTCATGGTGCCGGCGGAATCCGGCGTCTGCGCATTGGTGTTGTAGGTGCGGCTAAGCGCGGTGGCGGGGAAATCCTCCCACGCAAGGCGTTGTTCCTCGCCTGGCCGACCGGCGCGCTGGCCTTCCAGGATGCGCGCGGCGGCAACGGTGGTCAGGCTCATGCCATCGCCAACAAACAAGATCAGGTTCTTGGCGCGGCCGGCCATCGCACCGCGCGCGGCGGCTTCGGCGGCCCCTTGCCGATACCACCACGCCGGGGTTTCGCCATCGGGGCGTTGGATCTGCGGCACATCGACAGTGAGGCCGGTGGCGGCAGCGCTAGTGCGCGGGGCGGGGCCGGCGGCGCAGGCGGAAAGCAAGGTGGCGGCCAGTGCCGCCATGACGGGCAGGGAACGGGTGTGACGGAAAGGCATCGGTGCGTATCGACATGGGTGAATGCGGAATCGGCATTATGCGCGCCCTTTGTGACGCGATGGATGCTGGGGTATCGTCGGCAAATTGCCTGAGGGGAAAATCCCATGTTCGATTGGTGGTTCCGCATCAAATTCTGGAAGCGGGTGGTGCTGGGTTTCGTGCTTGGCGCGTTGGCCGGCTGGGCGTTTGGGGCGGATGCGCAAACCTGGTTTGGCTGGCTGGGTGATCTCTATGTGACGCTGATCAAGCTGATCGCGGTGCCGCTGGTGTTCTTCGCGGTAATCAGCGCGGTGGCCGCACTTTCGGGGCAAAAATCGATGGCGGCGCTCGGTGGCCGCACCTTCTTGTGGTTTGCGATTACCGCCGTGTTGGCGGTGATGGTGGGCTTGGGCGTGGGCCTGCTGCTGCAACCGGGGCATGGCGTTGGCCAGCTGGCGGTGGCCGAAAACTGGAAGGCGCGTGAAGTGCCCAGCCTGTTGCAAGTGCTGCTGGGCGTGGTGCCGGATAACCTGTTCTACGCACTGGCCGGGATCGGCAGCCGCACCAATGCCGCCGGTGAGACGGTGCTGGCCGCTGGGCGCGGCTCGATCCTGCCAGTGATCTTCGTCGCCGGCTTGATTGGTTTCGCCATCGTCAAGCTGGGCGAAAAAGTCGCCGAGGCGCGCAAGATCGCCGGGCAGCTCAGCGAAATCTGGATCCAGATCACCCGCTATGTGCTGGAGTTCACCCCGTTCGGCACCTTTGGCCTGATCGCCGCGCTGGTTGGCACCTACGGCTTCGAGAAGCTGCTGCCGCTGGGCAACTTCGTGATCGCGCTATACGTGGCCTGCGCCTTCCATATCGTGGTGGTGTATTCCGGCCTGCTGCTGGCGCACGGGCTCAACCCGCTGAAGTTTTTCCGCGGCGCGGCACCGGCGATGCAGGTGGCATTCGTGGCATCGTCAAGCTTTGCCGCGTTGCCGGTCAGCCTGCGCAGCGCCACCCATAACTTGGGCGTCAACAAGGATTACGCAAGCTTTGCGGTGCCGCTCGGCGCCAGTATCAAGATGGATGGCTGCGGCGCGATTTATCCGGCGCTGGCGGCGGTGTTCATCAGCCAGTACATGGGCATCGACCTCACGCTCAATCAATACCTGATCATCATGCTGGCATCGGTCCTGGGCAGTTTCGGCACCGCCGGCGTGCCCGGCACTGCGGTGGTGATGGCGACGGTGGTATTGACCGCCGCCGGCCTGCCGCTGGAAACCATCGGCTATCTGTATGCCATCGACCGCATTCTGGACATGATGCGGACGATGACCAATGTCACCGGCCAAGTGCTGGTGCCGGTGCTGGTGGGCAAGGAAACCGGGATGCTGGATCGCGAGGTGTATGAAGCAGCATCAACCAATGTCGGGCTGCAACGTGAAGACGATGCGGCCCCGGCCCGTGACCGCGATGCCTGAGGCCGGCGCGGGCTGACTTGAACTGCACGCCGCGCGGGCCAATATTGAGCGGATCAAGGCCACAGGCAGGAGGTTCGAGATGGCAACCGGATGGGCCGGTGATGGTGCCGTGCAGGATCAGATCGATGCCACCGTCAGCGACGCGATCAAGCGTGCGCAAAGCCGCCTGCCGAAAGGCGAAAGCCTGAAGGCATGCGAAGAGTGCGATGCGGTGATCCCCGAAGCGCGACGCAAGGCGATCCCCGGTGTGCGCCTGTGCGTGCCGTGCCAAGAAGCACACGATGCTGACGAGGCGGCGCATAGCGGCTACAACCGGCGTGGCAGCAAGGATTCGCAATTGCGCTGAGGTGGCGTTGGCGGCGGGTCAGCGGCCAATTTGGCCGAAGCCCTGAGCGCAACAGCCAAGCCTAGATCCGGCTGAATTTCCAACTGAGCGGCCGGCCATCCTTGTACGGCATCACCCCGTGGAAGATGCGCGCATCGTCATCGAATACCAGCGGCAGGAAATGGCGGTCGCCTTCCCACATCGGTAGTTCGTGGATCGCCGAGAGCGCTACCCATTCCAGCGGGCCTTCCGGGTTTTCCGCATACGGCTCGCCATCGAAGGCGGTGATCAAAAACACGAAGCCCAGCCAGTCCTCGCCGTTTTTGCCGAAACCCGGCCAGCTCACCGTGCCGCGCAGTTGCAGCTCGGTGCATTCGATGCCGGCTTCCTCGTGGATTTCACGGATCATCCCGGCCATCACGTCTTCATCCGCTTCCAGCTTGCCGCCAAGGCCGTTGTACTTGCCGAGGTGCTCGTCATCGGCACGCGCATTGCGATGCACCAATAGCACCTGCTGGCGGTCGGGGGAGAGGATGTAACCGAGGGTGCCGACGATTGGGGAATAAGGCATCGGGCTATTTTAGCCTGCGTCAAACGAGAGCCGCCCGAAGGCGGCTCTCGTGCAAACGTGGTGATGCGCGATCAGCTGCCGACCGCCACCCGGCGTGCCTGCATGAATTTGCCGGCCCAGTAGCCGGTATCCAAACGCGAGACCGAGACATCGCGGCCGGTGCGCGGGGCGTGGACGAATTGGCCGTTGCCAAGATAAATGCCGACGTGATCGATGCGGCCGCCGTTGCGGCTGAAGAACACCAGATCGCCTTCGCTCATTTGATCTTTGGCGACGCGCTCACCACGGGTGGCGATATCGCGCGAGACACGCGGCAGCTCGATGCCAAGCGCGGTGCGGAATACATAGCCGACCAAGCCGCTGCAATCAAAGCCATCGGTGGTGGTGCCGCCCCAGCGATACGGGGTGCCAAGCAGGCCCAGCGCGCCTTTGAGCATCTTCTGGATGCGGCTATCCGGGGCCGGGCTCGCCGCCGTTGCGGGGGCGCTGATCGGCATCAGCATTTCGGCTTCCGGGATGGCCGATAGATTGAGCTGGGCGAGGACGTTCTTGACCGCAGCATTCTGCTTATTGGTCAGCGGGGTGCTGGCGACATCGGCGCTGCGGGCAGCGGGGGCCGTGACTTCGGCCATGGCCGGTGCAGAAAGCGTTGCCAGCGCCAGAGCGGCGGCGACAAGCGGGAATCGGATTGTGCGGGTGGTGCGGAACTTCAGGGCGCCGGAGCGGCCGGGGAGAAGCGATAACTTCATCACGCGGTCTTCACTGTGCTAAATCAGCGGTGAGTTTGCCCGCGTAAGCGCCTCAGTTTGTTTTGATTTTGTTAAAAATGGTCAAAAAAACAGGGTGGCTGTCACAAAAATACACATTTCCATCACCTTGGCCTCACTCCCGTTTCACGCCTTTGATCGGGCGCACATTCTTAAACCGCTAGTTCAGGCCAGCCAGCACGCGGCGCGCGCCAGCATAGCGCGCCTGCCAATAACGGCCATCAAGTTGTTCCATCCGCACTGTGCCGCCCGTGCGCGGGGCGTGGATAAAACGGCCATCGCCGACATAGATGCCGACGTGGGTGACGGTGCCAGCGTTGGCGAAAAACACCAGATCGCCGGTGGCCAGTGCGCCGGTATCCACCGCCGGGGCCGACAGGGCGGCCAACTCGCGTGAGGTACGCGGCAGGCGCAGATTGAGCATATCGCTGAACACGTAATTGACTAGCCCGCTGCAATCAAAGCCGCTTTCCGGTGTGTTGCCGCCCCACAAATACGGTGTGCCCACCAAGCTGATCGCCCGCATCAAGACCGAATTGGCCTGCATCGCCAAGCCGGATGAGGCCGGCGTTTGTTTGCTTTCCAGCTTGCCGCTATCGGCGCGTTCGCTGGCCAAACCCATCGGTGCCATCAGCAACAACGCCAGCCCGGTGCAGGCGGCCGAAACATGCCGTGCTGGCGTCGATCTACGGCTGGCGGGATAATGGATGGACATGGCGGAACCTCGATGACCGGTTTGGTTGCGATTCTGCCCTGATCATTCCTTAAATTTCAAGTGCTTACTGCGAGAACTTCATGAAGATTGAAAAAGACCGGGCCGTCCGCTTCCATTATTCCGTCGCCGAGAAGGGGCAAGCGCCGGTGGAAAACTCGCATGAAGGCGGCCAGCCGCTGGCCGTGCTGATTGGCCACGGCAACATCATCCCGGGCCTGGAAAAGGCGATGGAAGGCCGCGAAGCCGGCGATAAGTTCAATGTCGATGTGCCGGCGGCGGAAGCCTATGGCGAGCGTCGCGAAGGCATGAACCAGCGCGTGCCGAAGAAGCACTTTGAAGGCACCAAGCTGGAGCCGGGTATGCAGGTGGTGCTCAACACCAACTTTGGCCCGCGCGCGGTGACGGTGGTGAAGGTCGGCATGACCACGGTGGATATCGACCTCAACCACCCGATGGCCGGCAAGGATCTGAGCTTCGACATCGAAATCGTTGATGTGCGCGAAGCCAACAAGGAAGAAATCGAGCACGGCCACGTGCACGGCGATGGCGGCCACGAGCACTAAGCGCCGATGAGCCAGCCCGGCCAGATTGCCAGCCAAATCGCGGGCCCAACCGCGCCGCAAGCCCGCATCGCCGGGCTGGATATCACCCGCGGCGCGGCCTTGCTCGGCATCTTCTTGATGAATATCGAGGGGATGGCCGACACCTTGGTGCAGAGCATGGGCGGGATTGATGCCCGCCTCACGGGCGCTGACTGGTGGGCCGATGCCGCGATTTACGTGCTGGTGCAGGGCAAGTTCTACACCTTGTTTTCGCTGTTGTTTGGCATCGGCTTTGTGTTGATGTCCAAGCGCAGCGAGCCGCGCGTATTCGTGCGCCGGATGGCGGTGCTGGGCGTGATCGGCCTGATCCACGGCGTGTTGATTTGGTCGGGCGATATTTTGCTGAGTTACGCCATCATCGGCTTGGCGTTGCTGCTCTTCCGCGAGGTATCGGTACGCTGGCTGTGGCGGATTGGCGGCATCCTCTACGCGCTGGCGGTGCTGATGCTGGCCGGCAGCTTGCTGCTGGTGGTGGCGATGCAGCATTTCGGCGATTTTGCCAGCTTGGCTGAGATGTACGGCGAGGTGGATGCCGCCCAGCGTGCCGCCTTTGGCGCGGGCAGCTATTGGCGGGCCAGCGGCCAGCGGGTTCTGGATGTGTTGTTGATGATGTTCGGCCTGATGCAGCTTGGCCCGGTGATTTTGGCGATGTTCTTGTTTGGCATGGCGTGGAGCAAGAGTGGCGCGCTGGATGATATGGCTGCGCATCTGCCGCTGTATCGGCGCGCACTTTGGCTTGGCTTCGGTGTTGGCTTGCCGTTGATGCTGCTGGCGGCATGGCTCGCGCCCGATATCGGCGATATCCATGACCTGCGCGGGGTGGCCGGGATGTCGCTGGCGTGGGTCGCGCAACTGCTGATGTGTTTCGGCTACTTCGCGGCCTTGATGCTGATCGCCCGTCAACGGCCCAACCTGCTGGGCTGGCTGGCCCCGGTCGGGCGCATGGCGCTGACCGTCTATCTGCTGCAATCGCTGATCAGCACTTGGGTGTTCTACGGTTACGGCTTGGGCTGGTTTGGCGAGGTCTCGCGGGCGTGGCAGGTGGTGTATGTGTTGGCGGTATTCGCTGTGCTGGTGCTGTTTTGCCATCTGTGGCTGGCCCGCTTCCGTTATGGCCCGATGGAATGGCTGTGGCGTTGGGGCAGCTACGGCGTGCGGCCGGCGCTGCGCCGCTGATTGGTGGCCGCGCATCGGTAGGCCGCCCATCGCCCGTCGATCATCGCAGGCGTATCGTCGGCACACGCGCAGCCACAAAACCGTGAGTTGATGCCCGCATCCGCATACACTTCTTCGCCATGAATGGCAGACATGACATCGTGGTGATTGGTGCCGGTGCGATCGGCTTGAGTTCGGCGATTGCCTTGGCCGAAGCCGGCCGCAACGTGACCGTGATCGAGGCCAAAACCGTGGGCGCCGGTGCCTCGCACGGCAATTGCGGCACGTTGACCCCCAGCCATGCACCACCCTTGGCCGCGCCCGGCACGGTGATGAAAGCCCTGCGCTGGATGCTGACGCCGGATGCGCCGCTGTATGTGCATCCGCGTATGGACCCGCATCTGTGGCGCTGGCTGCTGCGGTTTGCCCTGCGCTGCAACGAGGGCGATTGGCGGCGCAGCGCGGTCGCCAAATATGCCTTGCTGGCCGATTCGCGCCAGCGCGTGCAGGAATGGATTGGCCGCCATGATCTGGCCTGCGATTATCTCGAAAGCGGCGAGGATTATGTGTTTCGCGATGCACGCGAGTTTCAGCATGAGCAATTCGAGCTGCCGCTGTTGCGCGAGTTGGGGGTGGCGGTCGATTTGATCGATGGCGCGGCCTATGAGCGCGAAGAACCGGCGGTGAAGCCGGGCGTGGCTGGTGCTATCCGCTTCAATGGCGATGCTAGGTTGCGGCCCGATGCCTATGTGGCCGAACTGGCGCGTGTCGCGCGTGGGCTGGGCGTCGAGATCATCGAAGGCCGTGCCTTGTCGCGCATCGATGAAGACGCCGATGGCTGCCGGCTGCAATTGGCCGATGGGCAGGCACCGCTCACGGCTAATCACGTGGTGCTGGCGGCCGGGGCATGGTCGCCGCTATTGGCCGATGCCATCGGTGCGCGTTGGCTGCGCGGGGTGATCCAGCCCGGCAAGGGCTATTCGATCACCTACGATGCGCCGGCATTGATGCCCAAGCGCCCGTTGATCCTGCACGAGCGTTCGGTGTGCGTCAGCTTTTGGCAGGGCGGCTACCGGCTGGGCAGCACGATGGAGTTTTCCGGCTACGACGACAGCCTCAACCCGCGCCGGTTGGCGGCGTTGGAGCGAGGTGCGGCGGAATATCTGCATCAGCCGGTCGGCCCAGAGGTGCGCGAACGTTGGTTTGGCTGGCGGCCGATGTCGCTGGATGATGTGCCTTTGATCGGCCGCATACCCGGGCGCGAGCGTAGCTGGTTAGCCACCGGCCACGGCATGATGGGCATGGGCATGAGTACCGGCACCGGCCAATTGCTGGCCGATTTGATCACCGGTGCCACACCGGCGGTTGATCCAGCGCCGTTTTCACCGGCCCGTTTTGCCTGATTTTTCGCAGCCGCCCAGCGCGCTGCCTGCACCCTGACGCGGAGATAGTGCAAAGATGGATAGCCAGAACGATTTTGATTTGATTGTGCTCGGCGGCGGCAGTGGTGGCTTGGCTGGCGCCTTTCGCGCCGCGACGCATGGCGCAAAAGTAGCGCTGATGGAGCCGGCCTTGCTGGGTGGCACCTGCGTCAATGTGGGCTGCGTGCCGAAGAAGGCGATGTGGCTGGCGGCCGAAGTGGCGCAAAAAATCGTGCAGGCGCGGCAATTGGGTTTTGATCTGCCGCCCCACGCGCCGCTGGATTGGCCTAGCCTGATCCTGCATCGCAGCCGCTACATCGAGAACATCCATATCGCCTACCGCAAGCGGCTGGAAGAGGCCGGTATCCTGCTGCTGCCGTATCACGGCCAACTGACCGCCGTGCCCGGCGAGGTGGCCTGTGGCGATCTGCGCTGGCGCGGCCAACACATCCTGATTGCCACCGGCAGCCATGCCATCAAGCCCGATATTCCCGGTGCCGAATTGGGCGGTATCTCCGATGATTTCTTCGCGCTCACCGCCGCGCCATCGCGGCTCGCCTTGATCGGCGGTGGCTATATCAGCGTGGAGTTGGCCGGTGTATTGCAGGCGCTGGGCAGTTCGGTCGAGGTGTTTGTGCGTCAAGCCGAGGTGCTGCGCAGTTTCGATCAGCAAATCGCTGCCCGCCTGGTCGAGGACATGACCCAAGCCGGCATCCGCTGGCATTTCGATGTCAACATAACTGCCCTGCATCGCGAGGCCGGTGGCCGTTTGGCGCTGGATTGCAGCGGCGCCATGCACGGCGGTTTTGATCAGGTGTTGTTTGCCACCGGGCGCGCACCGAATAGCGCCGGGATCGGTTTGCAGGCGGCCGGCGTGCGTTGCAATGCACGCGGCCAGATCGAGATCGACGCGATGCAAAACACCAGCGTGGCCGATGTCTACGCCACCGGCGATGTCACGCCGCAGCCGGCCCTGACCCCGTATGCGATCGCCGCCTCGCGCCGCTTGATGGATCGCCTGTTCGGCGGTCAGCCCGAGGCGCGCCTGCGCTTTGAGCAGGTGCCGACGGTGGTGTTTTCGCACCCACCCATCGCCAAGCTGGGCCTCACCGAAGCCGAGGCGCGTGCGCACTATGGCGATGACCTGCGCGTGCTGCGCGCCGACTTCCGCCCAATGTTGAACGCCTTGGCCGAGTGCCCAACCCGCAGCTTGTTCAAACTGATCTGCGCCGGGCCGGATGATCGCGTGGTTGGCCTGCATTTGATTGGCGAGGGCAGCGACGAAATCCTGCAAGGGTTTGCCGTGGCGATGCAGATGGGCATGAAACTCTCCGACCTGCGCGACACGCTTGCGATCCACCCGACGAGTGCGGAAGAAGTGGTGTTGATTTGACGTCTGCGCTTGGCTTGAACACACCAACCACCCGGAGGGGCGCTTGCAGCGCCATTGCAACGTGATTGGCATATTGATCGCTTAGGCTGCCTCCTCCATCCGGAGGCGATATGTCCAGTCTTGCAGCGAGCCCCTCGCCTGCGTGCCATATCGCCGATCAGCGCGCATGGCCGATCCTGCTGGCCATGGCGCTCGCCGTGTTCTGCTACCGCCTGCTATGGGTGTGGAGCCACGACTACAGCCTGTTTGTCGATGAGGCACAGTACTGGCAGTGGTCAACCCAGCCTGCGTTTGGCTATTACTCCAAGCCGCCGCTGGTGGCATGGTTGATCGCAGCCAGCACTCGCTTGTTTGGCGAGAGCGAGCTGGCGATCCGTTTGCCTGCGCTGTTGGCTTGGCCGCTGGCGGGCATCGGCGTGGGTGCACTGGCGGGGCGTTGGGCGGGATCGCGGGCGGCCATCGTCAGTGCCGCCATTTTTTGAGTATGCCGGGCCAGATGCTGTCGGGCTGGATCATGTCGCCGGATGCATTTTCTGTTGTTGGCGTGGGCCTGTGCATTGCTGGCGCTCGATCATGCCGTGCGTGGCGCAAGATTGCGGCCTTGGCTGCTACTGGGGCTGGCACTTGGCGTGGGTACATTGGCCAAATATTCCATGTTGATGTTTCTGCCCGGGCTGCTGTGGTTGTTGGGGCAGGTTGGGCATCGTCATCATTGGCGTCATGCCGGGCCGTGGTTGGCGATGGTCGTGCTGCTGGTCGTGGTTTCACCCAATCTCTACTGGAATCTGCAATCGGGCTTCGAGACGGTCCGCCACACCGCCGAAATTGCCGGCACCTCGGCCAAAGGGTGGTGGCATCCGCGTCACTTGCTGGAATTTCTCGCCGCGCAATGGCTCATATTCGGCCTGCTGGCCTTCCCGCTGATGCTGTACCGGCCGCGTGATCAGCGCGATTTTTCCGGCTTCCTGCGGCCCTTCATCATCCCGTATTTATTGTTGATGTGTGTGCTGGCGTTGGTTTCACACGCCAATGCCAACTGGGCCGCCGCAGTCTACGTCGCGGGCAGTGTGCTTGTCGGTATCTGGTTGGCACATCCGGAGCGCCGATACTTGGCATGGGCCACGCTGGCGCTCAGTCTTTTGCCGGGCTTGGCGGTGATGCACTACCGCGATATCGCGCCGGTAATCGGTGTGGCATTGCCGAAGCGCGATCTGTACAGCCGCGTGGAAGGTTGGCGTGAGCTTGGACAAGCGATGCAGCCAATCTTTGATCGTGAAGGCCGCCCCGTGCTATTGGCGGCGGATCGCCATGTGTTGTCCCAGTTGGGCTATTACCTCAAGCCGGCACCCTATCCGGTGCAGGCGTTCAGTGCCGATGGCCGCATCGCCCATCATTACGATTTGCAGGCCGCGCAACAGCCGTTGCCGGCGCACGTGATTTGGGTGGCGGATGCCGATGCCGGGATACCGGATCAATTGACCACGCTCTACCGTGAGAGGCGGGATTTGGGGGTGGTGAGTGATCCACACGGCCTGCGCCGGATGCGTTTGGTGTATCTGTTTGATCCGCTCGGGGCCGCGCCATGAAGCGGTTGGCAGCACCTGCCATGTCGGCTCGAAACCATCCATATCTGGCATGGGGTGGGGCGTGGCTGTTGTTGATGCTGATTGCGACGCTGCCATTTTGGTGGAGTGATCTGGACCTGCGCATGGCGGCAAGTTTTCATGCCGCGAATCATCCAGATATGCCGTGGCCTTTGGCCCTGCATCCGGCGATGCAACTGCTTTATCGGCTTGGTTCCGGTTTGGCGTGGCTGGTGTTGGGGTTTGCCGCGATGGTGTTTTTGCTGCCGGTGTGGCGTTCGCGTACTGGCTTGCGGCGGCTATCGTTGATCCTGCTGGCCACGGTGGTGCTTGGGCCGGGCCTGATGGTGAATGGTTCTGGGCAAGGATTTCACTGGCCGGCCGCGTCCGCGTCATGTCGAGGCGCTGGGCGGCAATGTCCAATACCGGCCGCCCCTGCAATTGGGGACGCCGGGTGTGGGCAAATCGTTTCCCTGCGGGCATTGCTCGGTTGGATTTGCGATCGGCGCGGCAGGGTTTGCCATGTTCCAGCTTCGCCCGTGGCTGGGTGCGGGCATCGTGTTGTTTTCTTCATTGCTGGGTGGGGCGATTGGTGTGGCGCGGATGGCGGCAGGGGCGCATTTCTTCTCCGACGTACTGTGGTCGGCGATCATTACATGGGCGGCGGCCCTGATCGTATTGATGCGGTTGAAACAGCGCGCAGACAAGCCCGATCATCCGGCCATGCCCGTTTGGGTGCGGCAAGTAGTCGCCGCCGGATTGGTCTTGGCGGTGGTGGCCGGCTTGCTGTTTGCGCGGCCCTTCCATGCCGACATCCGGGTGGCCGCTGAGGCCGGTATGCAGCGTTATCGTCTGGCGCTGGATGCCAGTGACCTGAAAGTGGTGATTGACCCACATCTTTCAGCACCGCTGCACCTGGTGGGTGAAATGAAGGGCTACGGCTTCCCCAATGTCGATACCCGGCAGCGTGTGCAGCATGATCGCGAGGCATGGCATTACCAGCTGGTATTGACGGGCTGGGCCAGCGAAATCGAAGCGCCGATGGTGCTGTATCTGCGGCCGGACGTGCTACAGAAGGTGGAGGTGCGTATTGGCCGTGACCCACACTATCGGCCGGTAGTTGACTTGCTCAAGGCACCGCTCAGCGCGTTCCCTGGGCCGGGCTGAGCCGGTCGGTGTTTTAATGCCGGAAAACCGGGTAGCGTATGCAGAGTTATCAAGGATATGCCGATGAGTGCCAATGTAGGGGCCAGCGACCGCTTGATCCGCTTCGCGCTGGGCATCGCCGTGCTCAGCCTGCTGTTTGTGTTGTCGGTGCCGCACAAGTATTGGGGCCTGATTGGCGTCGTACCGATCCTGACTGCGATTATCAATTTTTGCCCGTTGTATCGGCTGCTCGGCATCAGCACAAGCAAGCAGGGTTGATCGCGCTACTGGTGCAGGATCGGCGGCAGCGGGCAGTGCAGGATCGCGCAGACGGCGCGCAGCAATTCGGCTTCGGCCACGCTGATGCGGCCATCGTGGCTGATGGTGACGGTGATCGCTTCGAGCAAGGCTTGCTTGGCCAGCGGGTCAAGCCGATCCAGCGGCTCCCACACTGTATCCAGCACTTGCGGGCCGGCCCGGCGCGATTGGTAGGGCAGGGCGGCATTGCCGAACAATCGGGTGATGCCGGCGTTGTAGGCTTGCCGTGCGCTGGTTTCATCGCCGTGGCCGAGTTGGGCCAGCATCGCCAGCAGTGTGGCGGCTTCGGCTTCGAGTGCGTTCAATTTGCGTATGCCGAATCGGGCGTGGCGGGCCGGGTTCATCGCCTCGCGCACCTGCACCTGCAGCATGCGCGCCAGACAGTATTCAAACAGCGATACCTGCCCATCGGTATGGGATAGCGCATCGCAGCTGGCGATGAAGTTGTCCAGTTCAGGATGCGGGCGTCGGCGCAGCGCCGGGAAGGCCAGCGCCGCCAGCGGCAGGCGTAACATCGGGTGCAGATTGGCCAGAGTACCGCTGGCCAATTCCATTGATTGGCGGGCCACGGCATCCCCCATCCGGTGACGGATTTCTTCTTGCTGGCGGCCTGCGGTAGCGGGATCGCGGTCGATCAACAGGCCAAGCAACAAGGGCATTGCGCCTTCGCGGTCGGCGGCCAGCGTGCGTAGCGGCGCTGGCATCGTGGTGACGATGTGCTCGGCAGCAAGGTAATCATCATTGGCCGGCTGGGCAACTTGCTCAACAACCTGCTGCGGGCTGACGGCCTGTTGCTGACGCGCCGATGGCAGCGGCGGCAGCGGTGCGGCATCGGCAAAGCCAAGCAGGCGGTCTTCGGCGAGGCCATTGGGCGATTCACGCAGCCACTGCGTTTGCAGGCGTTGCAGGGCAGGTGCATCGAAGCCCGGTTCCAGCGCGCGGATGCGTTGCAGGATGGGCGGATGAGTGGCGAACAGGCCGCTGAAGCCGACGCCATCGCCGAACAGCATGTGGCTGACCTCCTCGGCATCATCGCGATGGCTGAGTTTGGCACCCTCGCTGACACCGGCGATTTTCTTCAGCGCCCCCGCCAAGCCCGATGTCTGCCGGGTGAACTGCACCGCCGAGGCATCGGCCAGCACCTCGCGTGAACGGCTCACCCCAGCCTTGATCAGCCGGCCGAAGAACAGCCCGGCGTAGCCGATCAGCATCAAACCCAGCGCGGTGACCATCAACGCGCCCGCGCCACGGCCACGAATGCGGCCACCTTCGAGCATCTTGCGGCCAGCCAAGCCGATCATCAGGATGCCGAACAACAGGCCGATCAGGCGGATATTGAGCCGCATATCGCCATTCAACACATGGCTGAACTCGTGCGCGATCACGCCCTGCAATTCATCGCGATTGAGCTTGTCCAGCGCGCCACGGGTCACCGCAATCGCGGCATCGGCGGGGGCATAGCCAGCGGCAAACGCATTGATGCCGGCTTCGTGTTCCAGCACAAACAGGCGCGGCATCGGCACGCCCGAGGCAATCGCGATTTCCTCGACCACATTGCGCAACCGGCGCAGATTGAGATCGGTGGTATTGGCCGGCACCTCGACCCCGCCAAGTTGACGGGCGATTGATTCGCCGCCATCGGAGAGTGAGGCGATGCGGAACATCGAGCCGCCGGCAATCACCGCCAGCGTGATGATGCTGGCCGCCGCGAGGATGCCCGGCTCTGGCCCGAATGCAAACGCGACGCCAAGATTTACCGCGATCACAATCCCGACCACCGCCAAGCCAAACAGCACCAGCAGCCGCGTGGTTTGGCGGCGGGCGGCTGCTTGGCGTTCAAAAAAATTCATGGCGGTAGCGGGCAGCAATTGACGCCGACCAATCGCAAGCCCGGTGCTCGGCCCGACGCCCGGCTACTCAGAAGCTCACCTTCGGTGCTTCGCGCACGGCCTCGCGTTTTTCGGCATCGATTTCCAACAGCGCCGCCGGGGCAAAATTGAACGCCCCCGCGATCATGTTGGAGGGGAATACCTCGCGCTTGTTGTTATAGGCCATCACTGCATCGTTGAAGGCCTGACGGGCAAACGCCACCTTGTTTTCGGTGCTGGTCAGTTCTTCGGTCAACTGCATCATGTTCTGGTTGGCCTTGAGGTCGGGGTAGGCCTCGACGGTGACCAACAAACGGCCCAGACCGCTATTGAGTTGCTGCTGCGCGGCGGCGAGTTGCGCCATCGCTTCTGGGTCGCCGGGGTTGGCTTTGGCGGCCGCTAAACCAGCTTGTGCGGCGGAACGTGCCGCCACCACCGCCTCCAACGTATCGCGCTCGTGGCCCATGTAGGCGCGTGCGGTTTCGACCAGATTCGGGATCAGATCGAAGCGGCGCTGCAATTGCACATCGATCTGGGCGAAGGCGTTTTTGAAGGCGTTGCGCGCGGTGACCAAGCCGTTGTAGACGCCCATGATCCACAGCGCGCCCACCACGATCACCACCAACAACACGATGCCCAACATCATCATCTCGTCTCTCCCATGCGCTGGATGCGCCACGATGCGTCAAGCATAACCGCTGGTCGTGACAGTAGCGCCTAGAATGGCGTGATGGACATGCCGATTTTCCAATTGCATCGCGGTCACTTGCCGCTTGTGATCAGCGCCCCGCACGATGGCACCTATCTGCCGCCGGCCATCGCCGCGCGGCTCACCGATGAAGCGCATCAGGTACCGGATACCGATTGGCATATCGCCCGGCTGTATGTATTTGCCCGCGAGATGGGCGCATCGATGATCGTGCCGAGCCACTCGCGCTACGTCATCGATCTCAATCGTGGCGAGGATGATGTCTCGCTCTATCCCGGCCAGAACACCACCGGGCTGGTGCCAATGCGGCGTTTTTCCGGCGAGCCGGTCTATCTGCCCGGGCAGGCACCGGATGAGGCGGAAGTACGCGCCCGCATCGATCTGTATTGGCGCCCGTATCACCACGCACTGGCCGAAGAACTGGCCCGGCTCAAGGCTAGCCACGGTCGCGTGTTGTTGTGGGAGGCGCATTCGATCAAGGGCGATCTGCCGTTCCTGTTTGAGGGCCGCCTGCCGGATCTCAATCTGGGCACCGCCAATGGCGCCAGCTGCCGGCCGCAAACTCAAGCGCGCATCGAAGCCGTGCTTGCAGCGCAAACCGATTTTGGCCACGTCGCCAACGGCCGCTTCAAGGGTGGCCATATCACCCGCCATTACGGCCAGCCCGCGCACGGCATCGACGCGGTGCAGCTGGAGATCAGCCAGCGTTGCTATATGGATGAAGCCAGTTTTGCCTACGATGAAACCAAGGCCGCGGGCTTGCAGCCCTTGCTTGCCCGGATGCTGACGGCGGCATTGGGCTGAGCGCGGGCGTGCGATCAACTCACGCCTTTTGCGCGGCGCAAAACCCTGCCGTGATGAGCGCCATGCCGATCGGTGCCGGCTCACCCATCGCTGTTGAAGCCGACACGTGTGTGGCTGCCATCGCAGAAGGGTTTGTTGGCCGAATGCCCGCAACGACATAGCCAGGTTTCGCTGGTGCGGATGATCGTGCGGCCGGTGCCGGAGAGAATCTCAACCGATCCGTTGACGTGAAGTGGGCCATTGTGTTCGGGGGTGATGCCGAGCGGCCCATTGCGCACAGCCAGTGGCTCGGAATCGACCGTGGCGGGTTCGCCACTGGCCTGGAAACCGATCTGGTGATGGCTGCCATCGCAATAGGGCTTGTGTCTGGATGCACCACAGCGGCACAGGGTGCGGCGAAAGCCATCGGCTTGATCGGCGATGCTGAGTGCGCCGTGGAAGGCCAGCGGGCCGTTTTCATGGATCCGCACGGTGTTGACGATGGGGGCTTCTTCCATTGCGCGGCCATCGTTGGCATGGCAGGCGATGGCACCGGAGGGGCAGTTGTGGGCGATCTCCAGCATCCCGGCTTCACTGGCGTTTTCAGGATGAATCCAGGCGCCTTCCACGTTGGGTACGAATACATCCGGGCGATCGATCACGCAGTGTCGAGAGTGGATGCAGCGCACGCCCTCGAACTCGACGGTCACGGTTTCGCCGACAACAACCTCTTTTCCGCTCATGGCCGATCGCTCCGTTTGGTGGCTGAGCGGTATGGTGCCACAGTGCGAGACAGCGGGCGGTCACACCTCCAGCGTCGCCAGATCGCCTTTTTCCTCCAGCCACGCTTTGCGATCACTGGCCCGCTTCTTGGCCAGCAGCATGTCCATCAGGGCGCGGGTCGGCTCGCCATCCTCATCGGTGAGTTGCACCAAACGGCGGGTATCGGGGTGGATGGTGGATTCGCGCAACTGCGAGGGGTTCATTTCGCCCAAGCCTTTGAAGCGGGTGACATTGATCGCGCCGCCGCCCTTTTTCGAGGCGGTTTTTTCACGCTCGATTTTTTCCAGCAGCAGGCGCTTTTCTTCTTCGTCCAATGCATAGAACACCTGCTTGCCCACGTCCACGCGAAACAGCGGTGGCATGGCGACAAAGATATGCCCGGCATTGACCAGCGCGGGGAAGTGCTTCAGAAACAGCGCCGAGAGCAGTGTCGCGATATGCAGGCCGTCGGAATCGGCATCGGCCAAGATCACCACCTTGCCGTAGCGCAGGCCGCTGATGTCATCCTTGCCTGGGTCGCAGCCGATGGCCACCGCCAAGTCATGCACTTCACTTGACGCTAGCACTTGGCCGCTGCCGACTTCCCAGGTGTTCAAAATCTTGCCGCGCAAGGGCAGGATGGCTTGGAAATCCTTGTCGCGCGCTTGCTTGGCGCTGCCACCGGCGGAATCGCCTTCGACCAGAAACAGCTCGGTGCGCGAGAGGTCTTGGCTGATGCAATCGGCCAGCTTGCCGGGCAGGGCCGGGCCTTGCGTCACCTTCTTGCGCACGACCTGTTTCTCGGTTTTCAGTCGTGCCGAGGCGCGCTCGATGGCGAGTTGGGCGATCTTGTCGCCGATATCCGGGTGCGAGTTGAGCCACAGCGAGAACGCATCATGCGAGGCGCCTTCGATGAAGCCGGCGGCCTGACGTGAGCTGAGACGCTCCTTGGTTTGGCCGGAGAATTGTGGCTCTTGCATCTTCAGCGAGAGCACGAAGGCGACCCGGTCCCAGACATCTTCCGGGGCCAGCTTGACCCCGCGCGGCAGCAGGTTGCGGAACTCGCAGAACTCGCGCAGCGCGGCCGTCAAACCGGAGCGCAGGCCGTTGACGTGGGTGCCGTGCTGGGCGGTGGGGATCAGGTTGACATAGCTTTCCTGCACCAGTTCGCCTTCGGCAATCCAGGCGGCGGCCCAATCGACAATCTCGGTATCTTTCTTGATCTGGCCGACAAACAACTCGGCCGGCAGGGCTTCGGTCTCGGCCAGTTCGCCCTTCAGGTAATCGCGCAGGCCGTCTTCATAGAACCATTCGGCGCGCTCGCCGCTGGCCTCATCAAGCAAGGTGACGGTCAGGCCCGGGCAGAGCACGGCCTTGGCGCGCAGCAGGTGCTTCAACGCACGCAGGGCGAATTTGGGCGTATCGAAATAGCCGGCATCGGGCATAAAGCGGACGCGGGTGCCGGTGTTTTTCTTGCCAACGGTGCCGACGATTTCCAGTGCCGATGCGCGGTCGCCGTTTTCAAAGGCCATGTGGTACTCGTTGCCTTCGCGCTTGATCCAGACATCGACACGGGTAGACAACGCATTGACCACGCTGACGCCAACGCCGTGCAGGCCGCCAGAAAAGGTGTAATTGCGATTGCTGAATTTGCCGCCGGCATGCAGCCGGGTCAGGATCAGCTCGACGCCCGGGATGCCTTCTTCCGGGTGGATATCGACCGGCATGCCGCGCCCATCATCGGCCACTTCGCAGCTGCCATCGGCATACAGGGTGACATCGAGGCGCTTGGCATGGCCGGCAAGGGCTTCGTCCACCGCATTGTCGATCACCTCCTGCGCCAGATGGTTCGGGCGGGTGGTATCGGTATACATGCCGGGGCGGCGCTTGACCGGGTCAAGACCAGAGAGAACTTCGATATCGGCGGCGTTGTAGCGGGTATTCATTCGTCGGTAGGTCGGGCGTTGCGTGAAGCCGGCAAGCATAGGCGATGGCGGTGATTGGCGACAGCGGGCCTTCGCGTGGTGTTCAGGCGGGCAGGGCTAGCCTACGGCGATTGATAGGCAAGGAGTATCGAAATGAAACTGAAAACCAGCCTGATGCTGTTCGCCGCCGGTGCCGCGGCCTTTTTGTTTGCCAGCAATGTAGTGGCGCAAGCCAAGCCGCAGGAGCCGGCCAAACAGGGTGCCGGCAAATCAGATGGCAAATCGGCTGAGAAATCCGAGGCCGAGAAACGCGCCGAGGCCGAAGCCGCCGAGAAGCGCCGTGCCGAGCGCCGTGCCAACCGCACTGGCAACGAGCGCGAGAAGGAAGAAGACGAGCCGCGCATTTGATTGTCGCGCTGTCACCAATCAAGCCCCGCCGTGTGCGGGGTTTTTTCTGCTTCGCTGCCACCTGATCCCTGCGACAACCGGCAACAGCCTGTTCCATCGATGGCCTGTTACCGGCGTTCCCGGGTAGGCCGCGCTTCCGGTAGAATGTCGCTTTCCAGCGAGACGCTTGCCTCATGACATCCCCCGCTGCCACGCCGCTCATTTTCGTTACCGGGGGCGTCGTGTCCTCGCTTGGCAAGGGCATCACCGCCGCTTCGCTCGCCGCCATTCTTGAGGCGCGTGGTTTGAACGTGACGATGATGAAGCTTGACCCCTACATCAACGTCGATCCCGGCACGATGTCGCCGTTCCAGCACGGTGAGGTCTATGTCACCGATGACGGTGCCGAAACCGATCTTGATCTGGGCCACTACGAGCGTTTCGTCAATACGCGCCTATCGGGCAAGAACTCGATCACCACCGGCAAGATTTATGATTCGGTGATCCGCAATGAGCGCCGTGGCGACTATCTGGGCGGCACCGTGCAGGTGATCCCGCATATCACCGATGAAATCAAGCGTCGCATCGACGAGGCCACCACCGGCTTTGATATCGCGCTGGTGGAAATCGGCGGCACGGTCGGCGATATCGAATCGTTGCCGTTCCTCGAAGCCATCCGCCAGATCCGCATCGAGCGCGGCCCGGCACAGGCGATGTTCATCCATCTCACTCTGGTGCCGTATATCGCTGCGGCTGGCGAGTTGAAGACCAAGCCAACCCAGCATTCGGTGAAGGATTTGCGCACCATTGGCATCCAGCCGGATGTGCTGATCTGCCGCAGCGAGCAACCCTTGCCCGATGGCGAGCGGCGCAAGATCGCGCTGTTTACCAATGTGCCGGAGCACGCGGTGATCTCGGCGATTGATCTGGACAATATCTACAAGATCCCGTTCTGGCTGCATGAGCAGAAGCTGGATCAAATCGTGGTCGATCAGCTGCGCTTGGATGGCAAGGTCAGCGCGACGGCCGATCTATCCGCGTGGCAGGCGGTGGTCGATGCCAGCGATCATCCGCGCGATGAGGTGACGATTGCCGTGGTCGGCAAATATATCGATCACCAAGATGCTTATAAATCAGTGGCCGAGGCGCTCAAGCACGGCGGCATCCGCCAGCGCACCAAGGTCAAGCTGACGTGGCTGGAATCGCAGGATGTCGAGCGCGAAGGCGCGGCCAAGGCGCTGGCCGGGGTGGATGGCGTGCTGGTGCCGGGTGGCTTTGGTGATCGCGGGTTTGAAGGCAAGGTGCAGACCGCCGCCTATGCCCGCGAAACCGGCCTGCCGTATTTCGGTATTTGCTACGGCATGCAGGCGGCGATCGTCGATGCCGCGCGTAACCGGGCTGGCCTTGATGGTGCCAACAGCACCGAGAACGATAAACAATCGCCGCACCCGGTGATCGGCCTGATCACCGAATGGCGCACCTCGACGGGCGACGTTGAAAAGCGCAGCGAGGCGAGCGACTTGGGCGGCACCATGCGCCTCGGCCTGCAACAGCAGCGGATCAAGGCCGGCACCTTGGCGCATCGCATGTATGGCCGCGATGTGGTGGGCGAACGCCATCGCCATCGCTATGAATTCAACAACCATTACCGCGCGCAGTTGGAAGAGGCCGGGCTGGTGTTCTCGGCCAAATCGATGGATGACACGCTGGTGGAAATGATCGAGTGGCCCGAGCATCCGTGGTTCCTTGCCTGTCAGGCGCACCCGGAATTCCTGTCGACGCCGCGCAGCGGGCATCCGCTGTTTGTCGGTTTCATTCGCGCTGCGCGTGAGCACAAGCACGGCGGGCAGTTGCCGGCCGATGGCGATCTGGGTGTGGCCGCGTGAGTGCCAACGCCTTCACCGCATGCAATGCAAGCGCCGCCTTGCTGGAGATAACCAATGAAATTGCTTGATTTTGACGTGGGTTTGGATCAGCCGTTTTTCCTGATCGCCGGCCCCTGCGTGATCGAGTCGATGCAGTTGCAGCTTGATACCGCCGGTAAATTGAAGGAAATCACCGATGCACTCGGTATCCCCTTCATCTTCAAATCCAGCTTCGACAAGGCCAACCGTACCTCGGTGTCGGGCTTTCGCGGCCCCGGCATGGAAGAGGGTTTGAAGGTGCTGGCTGAAGTCAAAAAACAAATCGGCGTGCCGGTACTGACTGATGTGCATGAATACACGCCGATGGATGAAGTGGCCGAGGTGGTCGATGTGCTGCAGACGCCGGCCTTTCTCGTGCGCCAGACCGATTTCATCTTGAAGGTGGTTTCCGCTGGCAAGCCGGTCAATATCAAGAAGGGCCAATTTCTTTCGCCGTGGGACATGAAGCCCGTGGTGGAGAAGGCCAAATCCACCGGCAATCAACAGATCATGGTCTGCGAGCGCGGCGCAAGTTTTGGCTACAACAATCTGGTCAGTGATATGCGCTCGTTGAGCGTGATGCGCGAGACCGGCTGCCCGGTGGTCTTTGATGCCACCCATTCGGTGCAGTTGCCGGGCGGGCAGGGCAGCTCCAGTGGCGGCCAGCGCGAGTTTGTACCGGTGCTGGCGCGTGCGGCGATGGCGGTCGGCGTTGCCGGGGTGTTCATGGAAACCCACCCTGATCCCGCCAACGCAAAAAGCGATGGCCCCAATGCCTGGCCGCTGGACAAGATGCACGACCTGCTGGCCACCATGCAGCAACTTGATGCGCTGACCAAGCGCGCCGGCTTTGCTGAAAATCACCTTTGAACCC
>JAUNTK010000166.1 GCA_030538735.1 Pseudomonadota bacterium | reverse complement strand
AAGATGGTTTCGGTGTTGTTGTTTGAAGACCTGCTGATCGTACCGCTGCTGGCGCTGGTCGCTTTTCTGGCCCCGGCCGGGGCCGAACCGCGCGATAGCGGCTCGGTGCTGGCCAATATCGGTGTGGCCGCTGCCGCCGTGGCCGCATTGGTGGCCGCCGGGCTGTGGCTGCTCAATCCGTTGTTCCGCATTCTGGCCCAGAGCAAGGCGCGCGAGATGATGACCGCCGCCGCGCTGCTGGTGGTGCTGGGTTCGGCGTTGCTGATGGAAATGAGCCATCTGTCGATGGCGATGGGCGCGTTCCTGGCCGGTGTGTTGCTCTCCGAATCCAGTTTCCGCCATCAGTTGGAGGCGGACATCGAGCCGTTCCGTGGCCTGCTGCTGGGGCTGTTCTTCCTTGCGGTAGGCATGGCCCTGCGGTTGGACGTAGTGCTGGCCAGCTGGCCGTTGATCCTGGGTGGGGTGGCGGCGTTGATGCTGGCCAAGGCTCTGTGCATCTACGTGGTAGCGCGGCTGATGAAGAGCGACCACGACGAAGCCATCGACCGCGCCATCCTGATGGCACAAGGCGGCGAGTTCGCCTTCGTGCTGTATCAGGCGGCCAATTCGCAGGGCGTGATCGACAATCAGGTCAACGCCAACATGACCGCGGTGATCGTGCTGTCGATGGTACTGACCCCGTTGGTGGTCATGGCGTACAAGCGCTTCGGTCACAAGTCCAAGGTATCGCCAGGGAGCATCGACGGGGTGGAAGCTCCGAGTGGCCAGCATGGCAACGTGCTGCTGGTGGGTTTCGGCCGGGTGGGGCAGATCGCCAGCCAAGGCCCGCTGGCCCGTGGCGCGCAGCTGACCGTGATCGACGTGGACACCGAGGTCATTTCCGTGGCTGGGCGTTATCTGAACTTCAAAGTCTATTATGGTGATGGCTCGCGCCCAGAAGTGATGCACGCCGCCGGCGCCCACCATGCCGACGTGGTGCTGGTGTGCATCGATGACAAGCATGCCACCACCCGCATCGTTGAAAACGCCCGCGATACTTGCCCGCAGGCCAAGCTGGTAGTGCGCGCTTATGATCGCCAGCATGCGCTGGAGTTGACCAAACTCGGTGCCGATACGGTGATCCGCGAAACGTTTGAAGCCGCGATGGCGATGGGTGAGGCCGCAGTGCGGGCGATGGGTGCCGAGCCGGTTGAAGCCGAGGAGATCAGCGCCGAAGTTCGCAGCCGTGACAGCGCGCGTCAAGTGCTGGAGTTGGCCGGCGATCGCTTTGCCGGGCGCGCATTGCTGCTGGGCAATATCGACCGCATCGAGCCGCCGCCGGAAGACTCCGCACCGCGAAACTGACCCTGCCGCCACGTCCTGACTCAACCGGAGCCGATGCATGTCCAGCACACCGCAACGCCTGATCGCCCGCGAATCCATCGTCGGCACCGATACCACCATCCGCCGCGCATTGCCGCACAAATTGCGGCGGATGGTCGGTGCGTGGTGCTTTCTCGATCATGCCGGGCCGGTGCAGTTCAGGGATGGCCACGGCCTGCATGTCGGCGCGCATCCGCATATCGGCCTGCAGACCTTCACCTGGATGATCGAGGGCGAGGTGATGCATCGCGATTCGCTGGGTTATGAGCAAGTCGTCAAACCGGGGCAAGTGAACCTGATGACCGCCGGGCGCGGTATCGCCCACAGCGAGGATTCGGTGCGCGATGGCGAGCGCCTGCACGCCGCGCAGTTGTGGATCGCGCTGCCCGATACGGAGCGTCATCGCCCGCCTGCTTTCCGCAATTATCCTGATCTGCCGATCAGCGATCAGGGCGGTTTTCGCGCGACCGTGCTGGCCGGCGCGGCGTTTGGCCAAAGCTCTCCGGTCGAAGTGTTCAGCCCGATGCTCGGCATCGACTTTGCCAGTGAGACAGCTGCATCCACCGTGTTTGCCTGCAACCCGGCGTGGGAATACGCGGCGATGGTGTTACAAGGCGCGGCGAGCGTGGGCGGCGAGCCCTTGCCACAGGGCGAACTGTTGTATTTCGCGCCGGGCCAGGAAACGATCGCTATCCAATCCGATGACGAAGCTCGGGTACTCTTGCTGGGCGGTGAACCGTTCGGCGAGGACATCGTGCTGTGGTGGAATTTTGTTGCCCGCACCCAGGCCGAGATCGAGCAGGCATTGGCGGAGTGGAATCAAGGTGAGCGTTTCGGCACGGTGCGTGAAGGCAGCATCGCCAAACCGCTCAGCGCGCCTGCGTTGGTAGGCGTCAATTTGAAATCGAGGAGCTGACCATGACCCGCATCCTTGCGCTCTCCGGTAGCCTGCGCAAAGACTCGTTCAATACTGCGCTGGCGCGCGCCGCTGCCCGTGTTGGGCCTGGCGATGCGCAACTCGACGTGGCTACTTTGCACGGCATTCCGCTCTATGACGGCGACCTGGAAGCTGCCGAAGGGATCCCGCCGGCGGTACAGGCATTGCGGGAAAAAATCCTCACGCATGATGGCCTGCTGCTGGTCACTCCGGAGTACAACAACGGCATCCCCGGGGTGTTCAAGAACGGCATCGACTGGCTTTCACGCGCGGGCCTGCGCGAGATTTTCGGCGGTTTGCCGGTGGGCGTGATCGGTGCCTCGCCGGGTGGCTGGGGCACGTTGCTGTCGCAAACGGCGTGGCAGCCGACGCTGAAATTGCTCGGCACCGAGCTCTACAGCGGTGGCGGGCTGTATGTCTCGCGCGCCAATACCCTGATCGAAGCGGGCGAATTGACCGATGCCAACTCGCTGGCCGCGCTGCGGCAGTATCTGGAAGGATTTGCCAGGTTTGTGGCCAAGCATCGTCGTGGCTGATGCACGCGCCAACAGTGCCGAGTGGGCATAAATATGGGTAGATAATTTGCGACCCACAAAAAAGCCCCGTATTTCAGGGGCTTTGATGTGTATCTGGCGGAGACTGAGGGGTGAGCAGCACTGGCTTACGCGCCACTGGCGCGTGGTGATGTGAACGACCGGTGCGCTGCACCGATCCGGGAATCCCGAAGTCGTAGCCACAAAAGGTATTGGAGCAGTGGCAAACAAAAAGCCCGCCGATGTGGCGGGCTTGAAGTGGCGGAGACTGAGGGGTGAGCAGCACTGGCTTACGCGCCACTGGCGCGTGGAGATGCGAACGACCGGTGCGCTGCACCGATCCGGGAATCCCGAAGTCGTAGCCACAAAAGG
>JAUNTK010000033.1 GCA_030538735.1 Pseudomonadota bacterium | reverse complement strand
GATCGGCGGCGGCATGGTGGCCGAGAACAGCGCGATCTGGCGCTCCGGCGGGCACTTCTGCACCACCGCTTCGACATCATCGACAAAGCCCATGCGCAGCATTTCGTCGGCCTCATCCAGCACCAATGCGCGCAGCTTGGAAAGATCCAGCGAGCCGCGTTCCAGATGGTCGATCACCCGGCCCGGGGTGCCCACCACCACCTGCACGCCACGGCGCAGCGCCTGCAATTGCGGGGTGTAGCTTTGGCCGCCGTAGATCGGCAGCACATGGAAGCCGGGGATATGGGTGGCGTATTTTTGCAGCGCTTCGGCGACTTGGATCGCCAACTCGCGGGTCGGGGCCAGCACCAATGCCTGCGGCGCGGCAAGCTTGGGATCAATGCGGGCAAGGATCGGCAGGGCGAACGCGGCGGTCTTGCCGGTGCCGGTCTGCGCTTGGCCCAATACGTCGCGGCCTTCCAGCAACGGCGGGATGGTGGCGGCCTGAATCGGCGAGGGCGATTCATAGCCCACATCGCTCAGGGCTTTCAGGATCGGCTCGGGCAGATTGAGCTGGGCAAATGTCGGGGTCGGGAATTCGTCGCTCATGGCGGATACTCTCTTTGGCGCATGGCGCGAAGGTTGGGACGCACCATTCTACGCCTGTTACCGCTGAAACCCGGCCCATCGCCCCCATATCAAGCGCATGAAACTGCATTTCGATAACACCCTGCCGCGCACGCTGCCGCGTGATCCCCAATCCGATAACCGCCTGCGCCAAGTCGAGGGCGCGGTTTGGTCGGCGGTGATGCCGACGCCGGTTGCCGCACCGCGCGTGGTGGCGACATCCGCCGAGATGCTGGAAACCCTAGGCCTTGATGCCGAAGACGCGGCCTCGCCGATGTTTGCCGAGGTGTTTGCCGGCAACGCCGTGCTGCCCGGCATGCAGCCCTACGCCAGTAATTACGGTGGCCACCAATTCGGCAGTTGGGCCGGTCAATTGGGCGATGGCCGGGCGATCAGCTTGGGCGAAGCGGTGGCACCCGATGGCCGGCACTGGGAATTGCAGTTGAAGGGCGCCGGGCCAACCCCGTATTCGCGCCGCGCCGATGGCCGCGCCGTGCTGCGCTCGTCGATCCGCGAATTTCTGTGCAGCGAGGCGATGCACCATCTGGGTATCCCCACCACCCGCGCCTTGTCGCTGGTCGCCACCGGCGATGAGGTGGTGCGCGATATGTTCTACGACGGCCACGCCAAGCCAGAGCCGGGCGCGATTGTCTGCCGCGCTGCGCCCAGTTTTTTGCGCTTCGGCCATTTTGAATTGCCTAGCTCACGCGGCGATATCGCACTGCTGCGCCAGCTGGTGGATTTCTCCATCGATCACGATTTCTCGCATATCGAAGGCGAGGGCGAGGCACGCTATGCCGCGTGGTTTGGCGAGATCGCCGAACGCACTGCGCGTTTGATGGCGGAATGGATGCGCGTTGGCTTCGTCCACGGCGTGATGAATACCGACAACATGAGCATCCTTGGCCTCAGCATCGATTACGGCCCGTATGGCTGGATCGATGATTACGACCCCGATTTCACCCCCAACACCACCGATGCCGGCGGCCGTCGCTATCGCTTTGGTTGGCAGCCGCGCATCGCGCTGTGGAACCTGCAACAACTGGCCGCCGCACTTTCGCCGTTGTTTGCCGATGCCGCGCCGTTGCAGGCCGGCCTGCAGGCCTATGGCCGCGAATTCGCCCGTGCTGATCGCCATAACATCGCCCGCAAACTGGGCCTGGCCGAATGCGATGAAGCCGCGCTTGGCCTGATGCGTGAAGTGCAGGCGTGGATGCACAAGGCCGAAGCCGATATGACGATCTTCTTCCGCACCTTGGGCGATCATGAGGCCGATGCGTTGCGGCCGGAATTGTTTGCCGATGCCTTCTACGACCCGGCCAAGCGTGATGCCCATGCCGATGAACTCAGCGCCTGGTTGCAGCGCTATCGCGCGCGCGTCGCCAGCGATACCTTCGATGCGCCGACCCGGCGCGAAACGATGCGCGTGGCCAACCCGAAGTTCATCCTGCGCAACTGGTTGACCCAGCGCGTGATCGAACAAGCCGAGGGCGGCGATGAACGCGGCATCGCCGACTTGCTTGACGTGATGCGCCATCCATACGACGAGCAACCCGGCCGCGAAGACCATGCCGGCAAGCGGCCCGATTGGGCACGCAACAAGGCGGGCTGCTCGATGCTGTCGTGTTCGTCTTGAGTGCAGCGTTGTCACCACTGTCATTTATCGCCTTGCGGGTTTGGCAGTGGTGTATTGGGATGATCCTCCCGGCTCATGCGGAAAACGGCGCACGTCCTGCGCACTGGCGCCTGTAAAATGCCGACATGCCTCTTATCACTCTCAATGCCGTCGATTTCAGCATCGGCGGCCCGCTGTTGTTGGACAAGGTTGTTTTCGCCATCGAGCCGGGTGAGCGCATCGCGCTGATCGGCCGCAATGGCGCTGGCAAATCAACATTGATGAAGCTCATCAGCGCCGAATTGAAGCCCGACGATGGCGATATCCGCATCGAATCCGGCCGCCGTATCGCCCGATTGGAGCAAGAGGTGCCAGTGGGGGCCGCCGGCAGCGTGTTTGATGTGGTGGCCGAGGGGCTTGGCGATCTGGGCGCGTTGCTTGCCCGCTATCACCATTTGATCCACCAAGCGGAAATCGATACCGATGCATTGGCCGAGGTGCAGGCGGCAATCGAGGCGGCGCAGGGTTGGTCGCTGGATCAGCGCGTCGAAGGCGTGTTGCAAAAGCTTGAGCTTGATGGCGATGCCGATTTTTCCCGGCTTTCCGGCGGGATGAAGCGCCGTGTGCTGCTGGCGCGTGCGCTGGTGGCCGAGCCGGATCTGTTGCTGTTGGACGAGCCGACCAACCATCTCGACATCGAAGCAATTGATTGGCTGGAAGGCTTTTTGAAAAGCTGGAACGGCGCGCTGGTGTTCGTCACCCACGACCGCCGTTTCCTGCGTGCGCTGGCGACGCGCATCGTCGAAATTGATCGCGGCAAGCTGACCAGTTGGCCGGGCGATTGGGACAATTATCTGCGTCGTCGCGAGGAGCGTTTGAATGCCGAGGCGCAGGGAAACGCCCGCTTCGACAAACTGCTGGCGCAGGAAGAAGTGTGGATCCGGCAAGGCATCAAGGCGCGCCGCACCCGCGATGAAGGCCGGGTCAGGCGTTTGCAGGCGATGCGCAATGAGCGCGCCTCGCGCCGCGAGCAGGTCGGTAAGGTGAAGATGGACGTGGCCGAAGGGCCATCCTCCGGCAAGAAGGTGATCGAGGCCCGGGCCGTGTCATTCGCCCACGGCGACAAGCGCCTGTTGCGCGATTTCGACACCACCATCCTGCGCGGTGATCGGATCGGTTTGATCGGGCCGAATGGCAGCGGCAAGACGACTTTGCTGAAATTGCTGCTTGATGAGCTGAAGCCCGATGCTGGTGAAGTCCGCCAAGGCACCCAGTTGCAGATCGCCTATTTCGACCAGTATCGCGCCACCCTGCGCGAGGACTGGAATGCGATGGAGAACGTCAGCGAGGGCCGCGATACGGTCGAGATTGGCGGCCGCAAGAAGCATGTGCTGGGCTATCTGCAGGATTTCCTGTTTACCCCGGAACGCGCCCGCGCACCGATCACCCGGCTATCCGGTGGCGAGCGCAATCGCCTGCTGCTGGCCAAATTGTTTGCCCAGCCCTCCAATCTGCTGGTGATGGACGAACCGACCAACGATCTTGATGTCGAGACATTGGAGTTGCTGGAAGAGTTGCTGGCCGATTACAGCGGCACCTTGCTGCTGGTCAGCCACGACCGTGATTTTCTCGACAACGTAGTCACCTCCACGCTGGTGAGGGAGGGCGAAGGACGGATTGGCTGCGTCAACGGCCGCTGCCGTCATCGAGCAACATGCCGATCGAGGCGATGAAGCCAGCCAAGCCCGCAACACCAGCAACGCCCAAGAAAAAACTCGGCTACAAGGATGCCCGCGAGTTGGAGGCACTGCCGGCCAGGATCGAAGCACTGGAAACCCGCATCGCCGAATACAGCGCGCGGATGAATGACCCGGCCTATTTCCAGCGCGATGCCGCCGCCGTGCAGGCCGACAACAGCGCGTTGGAGCACGCGCAGGCGGAGTTGGATGCCGCCTATCAACGTTGGGAAGAACTCGACGGCTGAGGGTTTGAACAGGCCCGGAGGAAACTCTGCCCCCCTGGAAACGTCATCCCGGCGAAAGCCGGGGCCCGGTCTCTGTGTTTTTCAACTGTTCGCAAGCCCATGGATTCCGGCGTTCGCCGCAATGACAGGTTGTTCAGAGCTTCCCCGAATGCGTTGCGGATCAGTGCCGGGTGCTGTCGGCCAGATCGGGGTCGATGAATTCCGCCGGCACCTGTTCGATCGCCAACAGTGACCAGAGCGCGATGCCCTGATCGGCCCAGTCGCTGCTGGCATCCTCCAGCACGCCGCACAGGGTGGATTCCAGCTCGGTATCGCGCCTGTGCAGGGTATCGACACCGCGCCAGACCAACAGCCTCGGCGCGGCATCGCCCAGCCACGACAGATCGCGCAGGCCATCAAGCAGGGCATCCCAGTTCTGGCCCCAGTCATCGGGGAAGTGCAGCGCGGCATGGATGCGTGCGATCAGTTCAAGTTTGCCACTGACACCCTCGACATCGATTTCGTGGCTTGCAATGCCGTCCTCATCAGCCAGCGCCAGCAGCGCCGGCACATCGGCGCGCATCACCCGGTATACGCCGGCTTGAGCGGCCTCGCGCAAATCCAGTGGATGGCGTTGCTCATTCATCGCGTCACCTCGATGCGGCGGAAGCTGTCGTAATGATCGTCGGTGTAGTACCAGACTTCCGGCGGATTGCCGCCGGTGACGATACGGCGCGCACCGCGATGGCTCAAGCCCGGGGTATCCACCGTGTATTCGCGATACCAACCGCGCGGCTTCTGCGGCAGGCGGCCTTCGCGATTGCCGAAGACCGAGCCATCCTGACGATGCGGAAACGGCCCGCCTTGTTCGATCAGGGCGATGGTCGCCATCGCTTCGGCCGGCAAGCCGGGGATACTTTCACCCAGGGGCGGATGTGACGGGCGCTGCGGCTGGCTGTCTGGCTGTTGCAGCCCGGCATCCTCTCGTGCTGCGGTGCTGTCTGCGGGCAACGGCTTGTGCTGCCACTGCCAGAACACGGCGACGATCAGCACCAGCACCACGGGCAGCCACCAGCGATTGCGAGCCATCGAGAATCTCATTGCATGATTCGGGATGCCGCATCATGACATGAACCCCGGCAGCGGCATCGGGTACAGACGTTCGAACTGCTGCACCTGCGCATTGCCCATCTGCCGTTGCAGAGCCTGCTGCCATGACACGGTGACCGCCGGGGCCATGTGTGGGTCGGCCAGACCGTGCCAGACGATCAGCTTGCCGCCGCGTGCGGCAAAGGCGGACAGGTCGGTATTGGTGGCATCGAACAGCCGATGGCGTTCGCGCAAAGCCTCCGGTGTGGTCTGGGTGAAGGCGAAATCCGCCAGCGTGGCTTGGGTACTCATCACCGACGTACCCGTAGCAATGGGTATACACACCCCGGCCCAGTTCAGTTCCGAACCGAACAACGGGCCACTGGCGGTCAACCATGCGCCGGTCTGCGGGTCGCGTGGCCCAGCGTATAGCCGGGTGGCGGCTTGGTCCTCGGCTTTGGTCAGGCAAGCCGAAGTATCGGCTGTGTTGGCGAGGCAAGTGATCGTGTCAATGTTCAAGTCGCAGCTCGCCGGGTTGGCGATCAGTCCATCACTGGCCCCGTCGAGCGCGTCGCAGGCCGCCACCACCGCCTTGTGCAGGATTGGAAGACGCTCGGCCTCAGAATCGGCTGCCCGCCATTGTCATGATTGGCCGCTGCCTGCCATGCGTGATAGAGGGTGTTCTGCACCTGAAACATCATTGCTGGCGCACCGGCGATGATGCCGTCGAAATCATCCGGGAAGCGCATCGCTGCCATCAGTGCTTCACGGTCACCATCAGAACAGCCATTGAACTAGGCGTAGCGTTGCGCTTGGCCGTAGTGACGTGCGATCAGGGCCGTGCGGTGAGGTGTTGCGCGCGATAGGCGAAGTCGCTGCGTTGCGCCGGATTGCAGGGTGATCGAGCCGCACAGCCCGCTACAGCCCACTTGCAGATAGCGTCGGGTCCAGGACTCGCTGGGCAGCAGCAGTTCAAACCGAGCGTGATTGCCTAGTATGCCCTGTACCCTGCACACGGCGATGCGCCATCGCTACCGTGGCTGGGCACTGCTGATCTGGCTTTCCGGCCCGGCAAGGCTGGTAAGGTCGGTATCGGCCAATGCCGCGCAATCGATCACCGGCTTGACGATCTCCAGCGTACCCGGCTGGCCAATGCCTGTGCCGCACTTGGCATGTCGTCCGGCGCATGTCCGGGTGAACACGCTGTAAGCAGCACAGCCAGCGTTGTCGCAGCGGACGATCAAGCCATGACCCGTGCATGCGTACTCTCCGATGTCGGCAGTGTGTCGAACATTCAGCAGCTCGCATCAGCTTGTATTTCACTTGCCAATACGAGTTGCGGTGTTGAATAACCCATTCGATGCCAGCAGATTGCGCACGCTGTTGGTCAGCATCATGTGCGCGTCGTTGCATGGCGGCATGCAGCGGTTTCGTCATCGATTCTTCACATCAAATTGATGTCGTTGAGGGCATTGATTACAGCATTGTCTGTCGCGTAGGCGACGCTACCGGGAGTACAGTGCCATGTCATCAGAAACGCCCCGTTCCCCCACCCGTCGTCGTGCGTTGCTGGCCGGCAGTGCCGGGATCGGCGGCCTTGCCTTGGTTGCCTGCGGCGTGCGCAGCGAAGCCCAAGTCAGCGATGTGGCTGCCAACACTTCAAGCACTGATTGCCCCAAGCCCATCGTGCCGGAATTGACCCCGCAAACCACCGAAGGCCCGTACTACTTCGATGCCAAGCAGGTGCGCGTGGACATCACCGAGGGCATGCCGGGCATCCCGATTGAAGTGGTGTTCAACGTGGTCGATCCTGCCGGCCTGCCGCTGGCCGATACGCGGGTGGATATCTGGCATTGCAATGCCGCAGGGCTGTATTCGGGCTACGCCGGCCAGGGCGATGACCGCCAAGCCGATACCACTGGCGAGACCTTCCTGCGTGGCACCCAAAGTACCGACGCGCAAGGCCAGGCGCGTTTCACCAGCGTGTATCCGGGCTGGTATCGCGGGCGCACCACACATATCCATTTCAAGGTGTTCCACGGCGATACCGCCGTGCTGACCTGCCAATTCTTCGTGCCGGATGCGCTCAGCGAGTATCTGTATACCAATGTTGATGATTACAAGCGTGCCGAATTGCGCGACATGCTCAACAGCGAGGACGGCATCGCCCTGCAAGCCGGCGTGCTGACCCACGGCAATGTGCGCCAGGATGCCGAGCGTTATGTGATCGAGCTGAATGTTGCGGTTGACCCGAATGCAACGCCCAGTGTGGATCGCCCTGGTAGCGGTGGCCCGCCCGGTGGCCCGGGCGGCCCGCCTCCGGGTGAAGGCGGTCGCAGTGGCCGTGGCGGCCCGCCGCCGATGCAGGCCAGGCTGACCGGCGAGGCGCGCGTTGAGGCGATGGTGCCCAAGCCGGTGGCCGATACCTATCGCAAGCCCTGATTCGTCGGCTGGGTGATTGGCGGCTGACCGGGCGGGATGCCCGGTTTGCATGTTCCATGTCTGCATGGATTACCTGGTTTTACCGATGATCTGGTCAGTCGCGCTTGTCCTATGTTCTTCCTGTCCTTCACTGCAAGGTATTTCGCCATGTCAAAACGCCCCGATGTCCTCACCAACCCGCTGACCAACCGCGATACCGCCTTCACCCTTGAGCAGCGCGCCCAACTGGGTTTGACCGGCCGCCTGCCCGCAGCGGTGGAAACCCTGGATCAGCAGGCTGCGCGCGCCTACAAGCAGGTGTGCAGCTTCGATACCGATCTGCAGAAGTACATCTATTTGGACCAGCTGCACGACCGCAACGAGGTGCTGTTTTACCGGGTCCTCACCGATCATCTGGCCGAGATGCTGCCGATCGTGTATGACCCGACCATCGGCGATGCGATCAAGCAGTGGAGCCATGACTACCGCCAGTCGCGTGCGGTGTATCTGTCCATCGACCGCCCCGAGGACGTTCGCGCATCGTTCGAGGTGCTGGGCTACGGCCCGGGTGACATCGACTTGCTGGTGGTCTCCGATGCGCAGGAAATCCTTGGTATCGGCGATTGGGGCGTGAACGGCACTGACATTTCCGTGGGCAAGCTGGCGGTTTACACCGCAGCGGCGGGCATCGACCCGGCGCGGGTAATCGCGGTGAACCTGGACGTGGGCACCGACAACGAGGCGCTGCTCAATGATCCGTCCTACCTGGGCAACCGGCATGCGCGCATCACCGGCCAGCGCTACGACGACTTCATCGACCTGTACCTGAAAACCGTCAGCGAACTGTTCCCCAACGCGCTGCTGCACTTCGAGGATTTCGGCCCCGGCAATGCGCGCCGTATCCTGGTCAACCATGCCAAGGACTACCGCATCTTCAACGACGACATGCAGGGTACCGGTGCGATCGTGATGGCCTCGGTGTTCTCCGGCCTGAAGGTGACCGGACAGCGATTTGCTGAGCAGCGCCTTCTGGTCTTCGGTGCGGGCACTGCGGGCACCGGCATGGCCGACCAGATCCACGCGGCGATGGTGCGCGATGGCCTCAGCGCCGACGAGGCAAGGCAGCGCGTGTGGCTGGTCGATATCAATGGCCTGGTGGTGGATGACATGCAGGACCTGCCGGATTACCAGCAGGCCTACGCGCGCCCGGCGGACGAAGTCAAAGGCTGGACCCGCAGCAGCGGAAAGATCGACCTGCTGAGCGTCATCCAGCAGGTCAAGCCGACCATTCTGATCGGCACCTCCACCGACCATGGAGCGTTCACCCGCGAGGTGATCGAGGCGATGGCCGCAGGCGTGGAACGGCCGATCATCCTGCCCCTGTCCAATCCCACCGAGCGCATCGAGGCCATGCCGGCGGACATCGTGCCTTGGGCCAAGGGCAAGGCGTTGATAGCGACAGGCATTCCCGTGGACCCGGTCGAGTACGAGGGTGTGCGCTATCACATTGGCCAGGCCAACAATGCCCTGCTGTATCCGGGGCTGGGCCTGGGTACGATTGTCTCCGGTGCCAAGCACGTCACCGACGGCATGCTGCTGGCCGCAGCCGAGGCCGTTGCCAGCCAGGTGGATGTGTCCAGTCCAGGTGCTTCGCTGCTGCCTGCGGTGGATAACCTTCGCGCCAGTTCCGCCACCGTGGCACTGGCCGTGGCCAGGCAGGCCAAGGCCGATGGCGTGGCCACCCGCGAGCACACCAATCTGGTGCAGGCGGTGGAAGACGCCATGTGGCAGCCGGTGTACCCGGAAACGCTGCAGGGCTGAGTCCGCGCACGCGGCCAACGTACGCAGCCGGATATATGGGCGGATGCGTTGGCTGCCTTGCTCATGAACGCAGGCGCGACGATGCATCCAGCGATAACGCCAGCCCTCGCGCCTGCACACCACCCGTGATGGACGCATACACAAGCACCCCATGGACACCGAGCGTGCCTTGAACCTGCTGGCTCAGGCCGCGCAGTTGCTGCACGAGAACGGCCAACGCACGGCCATGGGGGAGCGGCAGATTCGCCAATTGGGCCGGCACTTGCACTTGGGACTGGACGCGAGCATGGTGGCCAGCTGGGACATGCTGTTGATCGGCCTGCGCGATGCCGACGATGCCACGCCCTTCGCGCGGCGGCAGCTGCCGTCCTCGCCGACCAACGTCAACATGCAGAGGGTGATCGCGGCCAGCAAGGCGATTGATGCCACGCTGGCCGGTGCCATGGATATCCCGTCACTGGAAGCGGCGCTGGCACGGGCGCGTGAATTGCCGCCAATCCCGACACCGCTGTTCGTGCTAGCGGCGGTGGCTGGCGCACTGGCGCTTGCACTGATCTTCGGTGCCGATCACTGGCTGCCTATGCTGCTGATCGCCGTCAGTGCAGCAGTGGGGGCGCTGTTGCGGCGCTGGCTGGCAGGCCATGGGGGAAATCTGGCCATGCAAGCCTTTGTCGCGGCGCTGCTGGCGGGGGTGGTGGGCGGCGTAGCCATGCGCCTGGGCGTACCTTCCTCGTTGGGCCTCATCGCCCTGTGCCCGTGCATGATCCTGGTGCCTGGCCCGCATATCCTCAACGGCGCGCTGGACATGCTGCATGCACGCATCAGCCTGGGGCTGGCACGGCTGGTGTATGCCGCCATCACCCTGCTCGCCATTGCCGCCGGCGTGGTGCTGGGCATGGTGCTGGTGGGCAGCACGCTGCCGGTCAGCGGTGTGCCGCAGGGCATTGCGCTGTGGCTGGATGTAGCCGCTGCCGCCGTGGCTGCGGCCTGTTACAGCGTGTACTTTTCCTCGCCCGCGCGTTTGATTGGCTGGGCGGTGTTGATCGGGGCGCTGGCGCACCTCGCGCGCTGGGTGGCCATCGACATGTTGCAGGCCAACGTGCTTGTGGCCTCGTGGCTGGCTTGCTTGGTGGCGGGTTCGCTGGTGGTGGCGCTCAATCGCAAGCACTTGCATTTTGCTGCGGTGGGCTTTGCCGCCGTGGTGGCGATGGTTCCCGGCATGTACGTGTTCCGTTGGGCCAGTGCCATGTTCGAACTGGTCACGGTCAGCTCGCCGCAGCGCGCTTGCCAGTTGCAGGGCATCGGCGGCCAGGACCTGTCCACCGCACTGCTGGTGACCATCGCCATGGTCGCGGGCTTGGTGCTGCCCATCCTTGTCTGGGAAACCTGGATTGATCGTGGTGAAGCACGCGCATCCGCTAGCCGTCGTTGATCACCATCGCGCAACCGTAGAGGCAGACGCGGGCGTGGTGGGCAACAGCCCGGTGCGTTCACGCCACCAGCACTGGGTTGTATTGGCAGTGTGCTCGCTGAGCGTGTTGATCGTGCAGATCGATGCCACCGGCATGAACCTTGCGCTGCGGTCCGTCGCGCGGCAGATGGATGCCTCCAACGGCCAATTGCAGTGGATCATCGATGCCCATCTGGTGGTGCTGGCTTCGCTGCTGATGTTCTCCGTCGCGCTGGCCGACCGCGTCGGGCGGCGCAAGGTGCTGCTGACCGGGCTGGTGATCTTCGGCACCGGCTCGTTGCTGTGCTCACTGGCGACCGACCCGCTGGTGCATGCGGTGGATTGGCGGGCCGTGTTCTGTGCCCATCGTGGCGCTGGCGATACCGCTGGTGTTGAAGGTGGTGTCCGAATCGCGCGCGCCGCAGGCCGGGGCCATCGACATCCCCGGCCAGGGGCTGGCGGTGCTGGTGCTGGCCGACCTGACCTTCTTCATCATCGATGGCGGTGAACGCGGGCTGGGCACACCGCAGGCGCTGATTACTGGTGCCGTGGCCTTGCTGGCGTTGCCGCTGTTCCTGTGGGTGGAGAGGTACTCGGCCAATCCCATGCTGCGCTTGGACTATTTCCGTTCGTTGCCGTTTTCGCTAGCCAACGTGATCGCGGTGCTGGTGTACTTCGCCTTCGCCGGGTTCACCTTCGTGGTCACTTTGTACTTGCAGGACGGGCGCGGGATGAACGCGCTGAACGCTGGCCTTGGCCCTGCTGCCGATGGCCGTGGTCAGTGGTGCGCTGGTACCCGTGTCCGGCTGGATGGTGGGCAAGTGGGGCGGGCGCCCGCCCATGTTGGCCGCCAGCGTGCTGATGGCTGCCAGTGCGCTGCTGTTGTTGCAGCTGGATGCGCATTCGCCCTTGGCGTGGTTCATCGCCGCCAGCGTGTTGATCGCCTGCAGCTTGGCGCTGGTTAATGCGCCGATCACCAAAATCGCCGTCTCCGGCATGTCGATCACCTATGCGGGCGTGGTCGGGGCCACCGCGTCCACCGCGCGGCAACTGGGGCAGGCGCTGGGCGTGGCGGTGCTGGGGGCGATGCTTAACAGCGGCCTGCAAGGCAAGCAGGCCTTTGCCGATGCGGCACATCCGGGCTGGTGCTGGTCGCGGCGCTGGGCATCGGGTACTGGCGCTGGTGACCGGCTCGGCGCGGGCCAAAGCCTCGCAGGCACGGGTCAACGCCAGTTTCAAGCCGTAGCCAAGCCTCTGTGCGCAGCCTGGCTTGGGTTACTGGCGGATGCGTATGCGCCTGTGCAACAGGTGATCGTCCAGCACCCAGTCATGCACATGCAGCCGTGGTGCCAGTGCGGCCATCGCCATGGCGCTGGCAACGGCGGCGATGATCGGCAGGAACCCGGCCAGCGGCTGGTTGGTGAATCCGATCACCAGCGCCACGGCGGTCAACGGCGCGCGCATGGATACCGCAAGAACGCCGGCCGAACCGGCCAACGTGGCCACCAGCACATCCGCCTGCGGCCACACGCCTTGCATCAGCAGCCCCACCAGCAGCCCGAACAGCGCGCCCAGCGACAGGGAAGGCGCAAGCGTGCCACCGAAGGCACCACAGCGCAGCACCAGCAGCACCACCGCCACCTTGGCCAGCAGCAGCGCGGCGCAGATCGGCAGGGACAGGCCCCAGTAAGCGCTCTGCGCGGCGGAGCGGCCATTGCCCAGCACTTGCGGCAGCCAGATCGCGACGATGCCGGTGATGACAAAGGCCAGCGGCAGCAGCCACAGCAGTGTGTGTCCGTGGGCGCGCTGCTGCTGTGCATGCGCTGCTGCGCGTCGGAACCACGCCGCAGGCAGGCCAACGCAGGCGCCCACGATTGCGGCCCAAAGAACCGTGGTCACGGCACCATCAATCTGGCCTACCACATAGAAAGCCGCCGGCGACACCGTGAGCCGCGCCACCAAAACGGCAATGGCCGAGGTGGCGAGCGCCATCACTGCCAGCCGCAGGCTGATGGCCCCCAGCAACACTTCCAGCGCGAAGATTGCCCCACCCAAGGGTACGTGATAGACACTGGCCAAACCCGCAGCGGCACCACAGGCGACCAAGGCACGGCGTGTGTCAACATCAATGCGCAGCGCATCGGCCAGTCGGCCGGCGGCCAGCGCAGCCAGTTCGCGCGGGGCCACCTCACGGCCCACCGGGGCACCAGCACCCACGGCGATGATCTGCAACAGCGCATGGGAGATGTTTTCCAGCAGGGGCGGGCGGCGCGTATCGGCGCTGTCGGCGCGGATTGCCGCAGTAACACCGACGACCGGGCGGCTATGATTTTGCAACAGATACCAGCCCACCGCGACCACGATGCCGCCGATGGCCATTGACAGCAGTCGTTGTTGCCAGGTGGTGTGGTCGGTGATGATGCGGAAGGCCGCCTCGCTGTGGCCGAATGCTAGGGTTTCGACGATGTGGATCAGACCTGTCAGCGCGGCGGCAGCCAAGCCCGCCGCGATGCCTACCGTAATCACTGCTGCGGCCAGGAACCAGGAGGACGGTGGACGTTCCCTGCTCGATATATCCGTGATCGCGACGTTCATGGGTGCATGTCCTGCCAATGCCGGATACGCATGCGTGAGGCTCGCGTCCAGTTGCCAGAGGCTGTGGTGTTCAACAAGAAGGCGGTGATCTGATCAAATCAACGCATTCACCGGTTTCCAATCCAGGTGATCGAAATAGTCCGGGTACTGCGCCAGCACTTCGCGCATGGCATCCAGCCCCACGGTGGAGTGATCCACCGGCACGCCGTGGGCGGCTTCGCTCTGGCGGGTCAGCAGCGCGTGTAGAGCGGCGTCGGCATCGGGCGGCAGTTTGCAGTGGGCGAACATGTACTGCATTCGCTCGTCCACGCTGGCGGCCAGTGTGGTGGCCGAGGCGGTATCGAACTGGCCGCTGGCCAGGGCACGGTCGGCCTGGTTCACCGCATCGGCGATGCCTTCCATGCTGGTGCGCAGCGGCGTGTCGCTGGGCCACGGCTCGATAGGTGGGCGCGGCAGGGCATGTGCGTCTTCGGTGGCGTGGGCACTGTCCGCCGGGTGGGCACTGGCGGCGTGCTCGGTGTCCATGTCGGCCTGCGGCGGCGAGGCGGGCCGGCAGGCGCACAGTATTACGGCCACGAGTGCGGAGCCGACAAGCAGGCGGTGATGGTGGGACATGCTGGACTCCTTCGGCGCGGATGGTTGGGGTGACAGCGCAGAGGGTAATCGATTGCCGTGGCCAGCCGCTGGTGGCATTAGGTACAGTGCGGCATCCATACCGAGCCTGCTGCCATGTCACGTGGTCCGCGCGTCGATGCCTATATCGCCAAATCGGCGGAGTTCGCCCGGCCGATCCTAGCCGAAATCCGCGAGCGTCTGCATGTGCATGCGGCCTGCCCGGAGCTGGAGGAGGCGATCAAATGGGGCATGCCCAGCTTCCTGTACAACGGCAGCATCCTCGCTGGCATGGCGGCGTTCAAGCAGCATGTGTCCTTCGGCTACTATAAGCACCATGAAGTGATGGGCGAGGCGCAGCGCGATGGCATGGGGAGCTACGGCAAGATGGCTTCGCTGAATGATTTGCCAGGCAGCGCGTGATGCAGGCCGACATCAGGCGCGCGATGGCGCTCAACGAGGCGGGCGCGAAGGCGGCCGCACCGAAGAAACAACGCGCGATTCGTCCGGTGCCGCAGGTGCCTGCCGACCTTGCCGCCGCATTCAAGGTGAACAAGAAGGCGAAAGCGGCTTTCGATGGCTTCCCGCCCAATGCGATTACCTGGAATGGATCACCGAGGCCAAGCGCGAGGACACGCGCGCGAAGCGCCTGGCGCGGGCGGTTCAATGGATGGCCGAAGGCAAGCGCCAGAATTGGAGATACGAGAACTGCTGAGGCGATACTTGCGGAGAAGTGTTGCAGGTGGAGGCTTAAGCCGCGATCAGCGCTGCAGCGAATCCGGCATTGATCGCTGTTTGAAGCCGCTCCACATCCGTCGTTCCGGCGAAAGCCGGAATCCATCGGCGTGCAAACGATTGAAAAAAGACACTGGGCCCCAGCTTCCGCGGGGTGACGTTTCATGACGGGGTGTTCTGAACTTTCTCAGCGCGGTGCCACATCCACCCGCAACACCGGATAGCGCCCGAAATCCTCGTCCCAGGCCGGGTGCCGGCGATAGAAGAAGTCCAGCCGCGCACGCGGGCTGGCAGCGAAGGCCGGATCATCACGCAATTTCGCCTCGAACGCGGCCTTCAACGCCGGGTCTTCGCCCAGCATTCGCCGTGCCTCGGCTTCGGCCACATAGGCATCCATGTATTCCTTGCGTTCGAAGGCGTTGTTGAGCAGGCCCCAGGCGGCCACGGAATCCGGGGCTTGCGGCTCCAGCAGGTGCATCACCAGTCGCGCCAGCGGTTGGTCGATAGGTACGAACAATGCACCGGCGGCCAGATCGCGGTTCTGGCCGCTCCACTGGCCTGTGGCCTTCAGTCGCTGGTGGCCTTCGGTGGAGGCAGCGTCGAATTCGATGCTCTCGGCAAGCCACGATTGCACCGGCTGTGCGGGCAGGGCGTGCTCGATGCGCTGCGAGCGGATGCCATGCGCCTCCAGACGTGGCTGCACCATTGCCACCCAGGCGGCAGGTACCAGATAGCCGGCGCGCGGCGCGCTCACGATCACATTCGGTGCCACTTGGTTGCGCAGCGGCACCTTCCATATCTGTGGGCGGGTTTCGTCGTAGCGGGTCATGCTGGCACCGGAGATTTCCGAGGGCTCGCGTACATAGGCATAGCCCAGGAAGTCGATGGTCTTGGCCGCATCCAGCACCTTGAAGTTCAGCGCCACGTCCTGCCCGCCCAGCGCAGCGGCGCGCAGGTCGGCCGCATGGGCGACGGACAGCCAGTCACGGCCATGGGCGGCCACCAGTCGCAATACCTGTTCCATGGTCCGCCGGGTCGAGAGCACGCGCTCGGGATAGGTGCGCCAGGAATGCGTTTCCACCAGGATCGCCACGCGGTTGCGTTGCGGCATGTAGCCGGTGGAAAAACGCGGCGGCGATACACCTTCGGCAAAACCGGAGGTCGGGTCGTCGTAGTCCACGAAGCTGGGATAGAAATCCACTGGCAGGTGCCCCTCGGCGGCCAGCCCGGCGATGATGCCGTCGCGCAATGCACGGCCCACGGCGCGCAGCGGCACATCAGCTGAATCCAGCGGCCCGGCGGTGATCGAGATGTCGTGCTGGAACTGCGCGCCGTTGGTGGCATGCAGGTCGATCAGCGCCAGCGGATCCCATGCCTCGATCAGTCGCAGCATGGCCTGCATTTCCGGGCTGTCGGCCTTCACGTAATCGCGGTTGAGGTTGTAGCGCTGGGCGGTGACGCGGAAGCCCATTTCCTCCGGCCCACGCTGGTTGGGGCGGTGCCAGGCGCGGAAGTTCTCGTGGCCATCGACATTGAACACCGGCACGAACAGCAGCACTTGTTTGTCCAGCACGCCTGCCGGGGCCTTGCCGTCCAGCCATTCGCGCAGCAGCCAGAACACGGCGTCCTTGCCATCAATCTCGCCGGCGTGGATGCCGCCCTGGGCCAGCACCACCGGCAGGCCGCGTGCCTCGGCGGCTTCGGGCGTGAGTGCGCCGGCCGTGGACACCGCCACCGCCAGCATCGGCCGGCCTTCGGGCGTGGTGCCGAAGCGGAAACAGCGCACGGCCTTGGGATAGCGATGCGCAAAGCCATCGCAGAGCTTGCCCACTTCGTCGTATCGGCCGGTCTGGCTGAACCCGCTGCGCTCGGCATGGCTGCTGAGATCGGTTTGGCTGGCCACCGCAACCGGCAGGGCGGCGAGGGCAGTTGCGAGGGCGAGGCAAACGGAGGCGTTGCGCATCATCGGCGGCTCTGGTTGAAAGTTCGGGCGTGAACTGCCGATGGTAATGCGTGGGCCGCGATACGCCAGTCTTGCATGTCAGCAGCGATGGTAGTCTTGCGTGGTTTCCGCCGATGGTTCCACGCATGACGACAGCCACCAATCCCACCGATACCCGCCTGCCACGGCAGATCCCCTACATCATCGGCAACGAAGCCTGCGAGCGTTTCAGCTTCTATGGCATGCGCAATATTCTGGTGCCGTTCTTGATCACCAGCTTGATGCTGGCCTATGCGCCGGAAGCCGAACGGCAGGGCATCGCCAAGGATGTATTCCATACCTTCGTCATCGGCGTGTATTTCTTCCCGTTGCTGGGCGGCTGGTTGTCGGACCGTTTCTTTGGCAAATACCGGACGATTTTCTGGCTGTCGGTGGTGTATGTCATCGGCCATGCCTTTCTGGCGATCTTCGAGGACAACCGCACCGGCTTCTATACCGGCTTGTTCCTGATTGCGTTGGGCTCGGGTGGCATCAAGCCACTGGTCTCGGCCTTTGTCGGCGACCAGTTCACCCAAGCCAACAAGCACAAAGCCAAGGTGGTGTATGACGCCTTCTACTGGACGATCAATTTCGGCAGCTTCTTCGCCAGCTTGTTGATGCCTGTATTGCTGAAGAACTACGGCCCGTCCGTCGCTTTTGGCGTCCCCGGCGTGTTGATGGCAGTCGCGTTGTTGATCTTTTGGCTGGGCCGCGACAAATACGTGATGATGCCGCCGACGCCGCGCGATCCGCATTCCTTCCTGCGCGTGGCCCGCACCGCGATTGGTGCTGCCATGCCGGGCAAAATGGTGACTTTGACCGGCTTTGCGCTGGCCGTGCTGGCCTTGGCGATGTGGCCGCTGGGCAAGCTGGCTTTCGTGCCGGCATTTTGTCTGGCGCTGGTGGCGGTGATGGTCGGCGGTGGCATCGGCGCTTCGATGCAGCTTGATTTGGCTCGTGGCAAACACCCGGACGTGGCAGTCGATGGTGTGCGCGCGGTGCTGCGCATCCTGATCGTATTCGCCCTGGTCACGCCGTTCTGGTCATTGTTTGACCAGAAAGCCTCGACCTGGATCCTGCAGGGCGATTTGATGACCAAGCCTTCGTGGTTCCAATCGGCGCAGATGCAGGCCTTAAACCCCTTGCTGGTGATGTTGATTATCCCGTTCAACAATCTGGTGCTGTATCCGGCCTTGCGCCGGATGGGCTTCGAGCCGACCCCGCTCAAGCGCATGGGCTATGGCATCGCATTCGCCTCGTTGGCCTGGATCGTGGCCGGGATGCTGCAATTACGCATCGATGATGGCACCCCGACCAGCATCGTCTGGCAGGTGTTGCCATACGCCTTGCTAACCTTTAGCGAGGTGCTGGTCTCGGCCACCGGGCTTGAATTCGCCTATAGCCAAGCGCCGCCATCGATGAAGGGCAGCATCATGAGCTTCTGGATGTTGGCGGTGACGATTGGCAACCTATGGGTGCTGCTGACCAATGCCGCGTTGCGCAACCCGGCCGTGGAAGGGCAAATTGCGGGGCTTGGGATCAGTGAAACCGCCTTTTTGATGTTTTTCTTCGCCGCCTTCGCGTTGCTAGCGGCCTTGATATTCGGCCTGTATGCGCGGCGTTACCCGATGCAGGATTACTACCGCAGCGGGGCCGCGGCATGATGACCTTTTTAATCATCGCGGTGACCGTGCTGGTTTCATGGCGCGCGTTCAACGACCGCCGGTTGATGGATCGCCTGATCCTGTGGCCGCCGGCGATTAGCCGTTATCGCCAGTACGACCGCTTGATTACGCATGGCTTCATCCACGCCGATTGGATGCACCTGCTGTTCAATATGATCACCCTGTATTTCTTCGGCCGTCAGGTTGAAACTGTGTTTGGCAGCGGGGTGCAAGGCGCGCTTGGGTTCTTGTTTTTCTATCTGTCGGCAATCGTGATGGCGATCCTGCCAACCTATCTGCGCCATCGCGATAACAGCCAGTACCGCAGTCTGGGCGCATCCGGTGGCACCGCAGCGGTGCTGTTCGCCTTCATTCTGTTCTCGCCGTGGTCAACGCTGGTGATCTTCCCGATCCCGTTGCCGATCCCGGCGATAGTGTTTGCGGTGCTGTACGTCGCGTATTCGATCTGGATGGACAAGCGCGGCCGCGACAACATCAATCACAGTGCGCATTTGTTCGGCGCGGCCTACGGCATCGTGTTCATGCTGCTGACGCAAGCCGGTCTGGGCCGTCATTTTCTGGGGCAGATCGGCTTGGGCGGCTGAGCGTGCACCGATCAAACACCCCCGATCAGGCGACAGCGCGCAGTGCGGCATCCTGCTGCTTCTCGGCGGCGATGCTGGCCTCCAGCACGTCATCATCGGCATAGGTGCGGCGCAGGCGGCCATACACTTCGCTGCTCAGATGGGCATAGGCCGGATTGCTGGCCTCGTGCGCCATCATCATGGCGTACAACTCGTTGAGCATCTTGTGGTTTTCCATGATCTTTCCCCCTTCAATCGTTGGTGACCGCCGCCGTAAAGCGCGAGCGCACTGGCCTGCGCGCAGCACACCGATGTGTGTCAAGAAGGGATAAAGCATGTAGCGTGCCAACCTGCTCGGTACGGGCGATGTCTCAGATTGACATCGATTTTTCGACCGGTTTGGCAGAATACAGAAGCTACAGGTGACGTTGATCGGCACCCAATGCCAAACCCAACGCGGACACAGGAGAAATGCGATGCATGCCATACAGCATCAGCCGGGCGGCCGACGCTTCCAGACCACGGTCGATGGACAGGATGCCCATCTGGATTACGTACTTGATCGCGATGTGGTGGTCATCACCCATACCATCGTGCCCAACGCGATCGGGGGCCGTGGCATCGCCGGTGAACTGGTCAGGGCGGCACTCGATCATGCGCGTCAAGCGGGTTTGAAGGTCAATCCGGCCTGCTCCTATGCCGATGCCTGGATCCGCCGTCATCCCGACTACACCGATCTGCTTGACAGCTGATCGATTGAATCCCCACCTTTTGCAATCGGTTTGGTGTATTGTGCGCGTACTGTTTCAAGCGGGATCACGGGACATTGTGATCCGATGTGGTTGATCGTGTGGTCGCTCCATCGTTTGCGTGTTGCCTCTTGCTCGACAGTCCGGCGTCCGCGCCGTGTTCTCATATCACTGTTCAAGGAGTAACACCATGTCCGATCGTCAGACCGGCACTGTCAAGTGGTTCAACGACGCCAAGGGTTATGGCTTCATCACCCCGGAAAGCGGCGCTGACCTGTTCGTGCACTTCCGCTCGATCCAGGGCAACGGCTTCAAGTCGCTGCAGGAAGGCCAAGCAGTCACCTTCAAGGTTGTGCAGGGCCAGAAGGGTCTGCAGGCCGACGAAGTCCAGGCGCTGTAATCAGCCCTGCAGGAAAAGAGCCCGGCTGGTCCGGGCTCTTTTTTATGCGCGATATTCATGGGATGCCACTGGCGGTGCTGACCTCGGCATCACATTTGCCCGGCTATCCTGACACCATCCCAGTTTGCTGCAGATCCTGTGTGCCCCATGCGTCGTTTGTTGATCGCCTCCGTTTTGGCCAGCGCCTTGTTGGCGTGCACTGACAAGGGGGCCGCCCCGTCGGTCGATGCCCGGGCAAATGGCGATACTGTTGCCGCCAACCCGGTGGACAATCTGCCGCTAGGCGATGTCATCGTGCGTAATCAGCGCTTCCTGATCGGCATCACCTACCCGTCGGTTGCCAATCAGCACCCCAAGCTGGCCGAGGCGATCCGGCGCTATGCCGATGATGCGCGCGCCGAGCTAGACGAGGCGGTGCGCTTGGCGGGCGATAGCGGCCAGGCCAACATGCCCTACGATCTCAGCCTGAATTTCACCGAGCAGATGAAAAAGCCCGAGGTAGTGGTGGTCGCCGCCGATGGCAGCCTGTATACCGGCGGTGCACATGGCATCCCGTTGATCGCCCGGTTCACTTATCTGCCGCAGGAAGACCGTCTGTTGCTGCCGCAGGATTTGATTCCCGACCGCGCCGGCTGGGAGGCAGTATCGCGTTATGTGCGTCAGCAGTTGAGTGCGCAAGTGGCAAGCCGTCTGGATGAGGACGATGTCAGCCCGGAAGATCGCGCATCGATACAGAAAAGCGCATTGGCGATGATCGAGGAAGGCACCGAGCCGGATGCCGGCAATTACGCCCAGTTTGAGCCGATCCCGGCAGCCGATGGCAAATGGTATGGCCTGCGCTTCGTGTTTCCGCCGTATCAGGTCGGGCCGTATTCCGATGGCACGCAAAGTGTCGAGGTGCCGGTCTCTGTACTGCGCGCGCATCTGGCAGCGAAGTATCGGGTGATGTTTACCGGCGGTTGATCGCGGCGGCGGGCGGGGCGGGGCTTGATGCGGCTGCCTAGTTACCCGCTATAGCCAGTGATCGCGGGCATGGCCCACAACATCACCACCCAAACAAAAACCCGGGGCAAGCCCGGGTTTTTGCATACAGCCTTCGGCAATCGATGATCAGTTCGATTTCGGTGCCAGGCCACGCTTTTCCAGCAGCGGTTGGATATCCGGGTCTTTGCCGCCGGTGAAATCGCGGAACAGCACCATCGCATCCTTGGAGCCACCTTGCGAGAGCAGACGCTCGCGCAGGCGGTCGCCGTTGGCGCGGGTCAGGCCGCCGTTTTGCTGGATCCACTTCACCGTGTTGGCGTCCAGCACTTCCGACCAGATATAGGCGTAGTAGCCGGCCGCATAGCCGCCCATGATGTGGCTGAAGTAGGTGGTGCGGTAGCGCGGCGGCACCGGGGCGTAATCCAGCCCGACATCCTTCAACGCCTTGACTTCATAGGCGATCACGCCGGAGGCCTCGGGCAATTGGTTGGCCGGCACTTGGTGCCAACGCTGGTCGAGCAGGGCGGCACCGAGGTATTCAGTGGTGCGGAAGCCTTCGTTGAATTGCGCGGCGGCCTCGACCTTCTTCAGCAGCTCCGCCGGCATCGGCGCGCCGGTTTGATAGTGCTTGGCGTAGTTGGGCAGGATGGTCGGCCAATCGGCCCACATCTCGTTGACCTGCGAGGGGAACTCGACAAAATCACGCGGCACGCTGGTGCCGGAGAAATACGGGTAGGTCACGTTGGAGAACATGCCGTGCAGGGCGTGGCCGAACTCATGGAACATGGTGGTCACTTCATCCCAGGTCAGCAGGGTCGGCTCGCCTGCCGGCGGTTTGGTGATGTTCTGGTGGTTGGCGACGACCGGCTTGGTGCCTTCCAACTTCGACTGGCTGACGTAGCTGTTCATCCATGCGCCGCCGCGCTTGGAATCACGCGCATACGGGTCAAAGATGAAAATCGCGAGCTTGGAGCCATCCTCGTTGAACACGTCATACACCCAGGTATCGGCGTGGTACTTCGGCAGGTCGTCGCGCTCTACGAAGCGCAGGCCGTAGAACTGGTAGGCGGCGTAGAACACGCCGTTTTCCAGTACCGATTTCATCTCCAAATAAGGCTTCAGCTCGGCTTCGTCGAGGTCGTACTTGGCCTTGCGCACCTTCTCGCTGTAGAACGCCCAATCCCACGGCTCCAGCTTGAAGGTCGGCTGGCGCTTGGCCTTCTGCTCGGCGTCGATCATCTTCTGCAGCTCGGCAGCTTCGCGGCGGGCATTGGCGACAGCGGCCGGCGCCATCTTGTTCAACATCTGATTGACCGCATCCGTGTTGGCGGCGGTCTGGTTGGCGAGGCTGAAGCTGGCGAAATCCGGGTAGCCCAGCATCGCGGCACGCTCGGCACGCAGGCGGGTCACTTCGGCAACGATGCCGGTGTTATCCCACTGGTTGCCGCGTGCGCCACGGTTGACCGATGCCTTGTGGATGCGCTCGCGCAGGGCGCGGTTTTCCAGCTGCGACAGCGGCGGTTGGCCGGTGGTATTGAGTAGCGTGATGACGTATTTGCCTTCATGCCCACGCGATTTGGCGGCATTGGCAGCGGCATCGATCTGGGCATCGGTGAGGCCGACAAGCTCTGCGCGGGTATCGACGATCACGGCGGAATCATTCACTTCGGCCAACACGTTCTGGCTGAACTGGGTGCCGAGCTGGGCCAGGCGGGTGTTGATTTCCTTCATCCGCACTTTTTGTGCATCGGTGAGCGCCGCGCCGGCACGCACAAAGTCATCGTGATAACGCTCGACCAAGCGCACGCCCTCGGCATCCAGGCCAAGATCGTTGCGGATGTCGTAGAGCGACTTGATCCGAGCAAACAACTGCGGGTTGAGCGAAATCGCATCGCGGTGGGCGGAGAACTTTGGTGCGTAATCCGATTGGATTTTCTTGCGCGCGTCGTTGGTATCGGTGCCGTTTAAATTGAAGAACACCGCGCTGGCGCGGCCCAGCGTGGCACCGGATTTTTCCATCGCGATGATGGTGTTTTCAAAGCTGGGGGCGGCCGGGTTGCTGGTGATGGCCTCCACTTCTTTCAACTGCTCGGCCATGCCGCGATCAAACGCCGGGCCAAAATCGCTGTCCTTGATCTTGTCGAACTGCGGGTATTGCAGCTCCAGCGGGCTCTTGGCAAAAAACGGATTGGCAGCCTGCGCCGATGCACTGCGGGCAGCGGGGGCAGCGGGATTGGCGGCAAACACGGCAGAACTTGCGGCAGCGCCCAAGGTGGTGGCGATGGCAAGCGAAAGCGCACCGGCCAGCGGGCGACGGGAAAAGCGAGAGGTCATCGACATTACTCTTTTCAGCGGTGAAACGAGCAGGGTAACGCATTGCGGCGGTAGAGGTGTTTGGATGGGGTATCGGTGTGTTGCGCGCGCGTCGGCTTGCATTGATTGGCGGCAATCGTTTAGGTTCGTCCATGCTGCCGATGCGGCAAGGGCGGATGACGGCTCCGCCAACGGGGAGTGAAGCCAAGCGATTGCCTGCCAGCCTGGATTCGGCCGGCGTGTGTTTGGCGCGCAACCATCCTGCATCGCCATCCATCCATATCCACCCATCACACCAAGGAAACCACCCGAATGAATGCCATGACCCCCG
>JAUNTK010000165.1 GCA_030538735.1 Pseudomonadota bacterium | reverse complement strand
CTCCCAGCACAAAACGATTCTTGGCCATCGCCGCTTCGTCAAGGTTTTCCGATAGCGGCTCACCGAAGCTCGATGTACCCACCCACGACAACTCGGCCAATACCGGGCCAAATTCGCGGCTGACGCCAATCAAGTAATCGTTATAGCTATCACCGGCGGCTTTTTTCAGATCGTAACGGCCCACGTGGCCTTTGACATTCCAGCCGCTTTCGCCGATCGGCACTTCAAAGCCGGCGTTGTAATAGATGCCACGCGCGCCAAGGTTAAAGATGTCGGGCGAATACGCCACGCCCACGTGGTAATACTCGGCGTAGTTGAAGGTGGCCTCCAGCTCGGTGTAATCCACCTTGAAGCCATCGTGATAACCGGGGTAAAGCACCCGGCTTAGCGAAACATCGAGACTATTGCCGCCATCGCCGAATTCATGCGACCAGCCGATATACGGGGCCAGCTCGTAACGGATGCCGTCGTTTTCATCATCGACGGCGGTGAAATCCACATTCGAGACGAACCCGCCAACATAGAAGCCGCTGGCATGATTGGCTGCGACTTCAAGCTGCAGGGCCGGCTTGCGACGGGTCTGCGAGACACCGCGCCAGACGTAATCACTGAGCGCGCTGACACTGCCCTCAACCTGCCAGGCAGGGGCAGGTTCCGCCGATTGCGCCATCGCCGGCGCGGTCATGCCGGCGAGGCAAACCGCCATGCACATGCTGCTGAATTTCATCGCTGTCCGTGTCCATCGGGCTGAGAGCGCACACGATACCGGAAATCAGCGCCCATTCCCGCTGACATCACGTCACACTTTGCGCATAAAATCGCGGCAAACATCACACCGGAGCTGCTTGTGAATCTACGTCTTGCCCCCCTCGCCTGCGCCATCGTGCTGATCACCGCGTGCGGCGGCAAGCCCGATACCGATGCCAACAGCGCCCGCAAGCCGGCCGGCCCGGAAGCCAAGGTGCTCAACATCTACAACTGGTCGGATTACGTGGCGCCGGACACCATCGAGAACTTTGCCAGCGCGCAGGGCATCAAGGTCAATTACGATGTCTATTCGGAGAACGAAACGCTGGAAACCAAGCTCTCCACCGGCAATTCCGGCTATGACGTGGTGTTCCCTTCGGCGCGTCCATTCGCCCAGCGGCAGATTGCCGGGGGCATGTACATGCCGCTGGACAAGGCCAAGCTCAGCAACTGGCGGCATCTGGATCCGGAAATCCTCAAAGGTCTGGAAGACATCGATCCCGGCAATCAGTACGTGGTGCCGTACATGTGGGGCACGACGGGCTTGGGCATCAATGTCGAGAAAGTCAAAGCCGTGCTGGGCGAGAACGCGCCGCTGGATTCGTGGTCGCTGCTGTTTGACCCGGCCAATGCCGCCAAGCTTGCCAGCTGCGGCATCACCGTGCTTGATGACGACCAGGAAGCCTTCGGCGCCGCGCTGATCTGGAAAGGCCGCGATCCGAATGCCGGCAGCGCCGACGAAATCGATACCGTCAAACAGGTCTATGGCGCGATCCGCCCCTACATCCGCACCTTCAACAATGCCGAATACAAGGATGCGCTGGCCAATGGCGATGTCTGCGTGGCGATGGGTTATTCCGGCGATGTCGGCCAGGCCCGCGATGTTGCCATCGCCGCCGCCGAGCGCGCTGGCCGCCCGGTGCCGGATATCCGCTATGTGATCCCGAAGGAAGGCGCGATCCGCTGGGTCGATGTGATCGCGGTGCCGAAGGATGCCAAGCATCCAAACAACGCGCTGGCCTTCATCAATTATCTGCTGCAGCCCGAGGTGATCGCCGCGATCAGCAATGAGGTGGCGTATGCCAATCCAAATACGGACGCGACCGCGCTGGTCGATCCATCCATCGCCGATGATCCGGGCGTGTACCCGCCGGCCGATGTGCGCGCCAAACTGGTCGATCCCCACGCCTTGCCCGAAGGTATGCAGCGCCAGCGCGTGCGTGCCTGGACCGGCATCAAGAGCGGGCGCTAAACCATGAGCCATCCTCGCCCCGTCCCCACCGAGCCTTGGCGCGATCCTGATGCCAAGCCGTTCGTCCATATCGAGAACGTCACCAAGACGTTTGGCAAGGTGTATGCCTGTGATGACATCTCGCTGGATATTTATCGCGGCGAGTTCTTCGCCCTGCTCGGTGGTTCCGGTTCGGGCAAAAGCACGCTGCTGCGCATCCTGGCCGGCTTCGAGACCCCGGACAAAGGCCGGGTGTTGATCGATGGCGTGGACGTGACCCAGATGCCGCCCTACAAGCGGCCGGTCAACATGATGTTCCAAAGCTATGCGTTGTTCCCGCACATGAGCGTGGCGCAGAACATCGGCTTTGGGCTGAAGCAGGACGGCATGGGCAGCAGCGAGCTGAAGGATCGGGTGCAGACGATGCTCGATCTGGTGCAGATGCCCAATCTTGGCGGGCGCAAACCGCATCAGCTTTCCGGCGGCCAACGGCAGCGCGTGGCGCTGGCGCGCGCACTGGCCAAACAACCGAAGCTGTTGCTGCTTGATGAGCCGTTGGGCGCGCTCGACAAGCGCCTGCGCGAGCGCACCCAGTTCGAGTTGGTCAACATCCAGGAAAAAGTCGGCACCACCTTCGTGATGGTGACCCACGACCAAGAAGAAGCGATGACCATGTCCAGCCGCATCGCGGTGATGGATGCCGGGCGCATCGTGCAGGTCTCCACCCCGGCGGCGCTGTACGAATACCCGGCGACCCGCTTTGTTGCCGAGTTCATCGGCGGCATCAATATTTTCGAGGGCCGGATATTGAGCCACGATGCCGACAATGGCATCGCGCTGGTGCAATGCGATGCGGTGATCGGCGGTGTGATCAAGGCGCGGCTGGCCGACCCGCTGCCGGAAGGCACCTCGGTGAGCGTTGCGGTGCGGCCGGAAAAAATCGATGTGCACGAGGCCGAAGTCAGCGATGAAAACGTCGCCATCGGCAAGGTGCGCGATATCGCCTATCTGGGCGATGTCTCGATCTACCACGTCGAAACCGAATCCGGCAGCATGATCCGCGTGCAGGAAACCCATGTCGAGCGCAGCTCCGAGCCGCATTACGAGTGGGAAGAAACCCTGTGGCTAACCTGGGGCGCGGCCAGTGCGGTGGTGCTGACGGCATGAACAACGCACGCGAACAGGGCACGTGGTCGTTCTGGGATGAGGTCGTTCGCAATCTGTTTGGCTGGTTCCGTGCGGTTGGCAGCGAGTTCCGCACCCGGCGCGGCCGCTTTATCGTCACCCTGCTGCCGATGCTGTGGCTG
>JAUNTK010000032.1:20514-24039 GCA_030538735.1 Pseudomonadota bacterium | reverse complement strand
AAAGCCCGAGGGATACAAAACTCATGATTGGCTCCAAATAAAAACGCCCACATCACACGGTGCGATGCAGGTGTACCCGGAGCTTTCCAAACCGCGCTGCGAGTAGGCGATGACGCCGCGGCCGGATGGCGTGGGCGTGTCAGGCGCAACGAAAGACGTGCGGAGCAAGGCCAAGACATGGCTTGGCGGGCTGCCGTGGAAAACGGACCAGCCGTGCGCTGATGACCTGCATTGTAGCCGATGAAGCTGAATGCGGGGCGCTTCATCCTGTAGGAGCGAGCTTGCTCGCGATTGCGCCTTCCAAGATCACAAGCCATCGCGAGTAAGCTCGCTCCTACATATGTGGGGAGTTCAAAGCACCGGCGAGGCCATCGCCACCGCGTTCTGTATCAGCCGCTGATGGAACGGCCAAGCGCGCACTTCATCGGCATCAACGGCCCGGCACACCGACAGATACCCCAGCTGCCGCGCCCGCAGGGCCGCCACCACGTTGGCATCGGCAATCAGCAGGTTGTTCTCGAAATTAAGCTCCAGACTGCGCCGATCCATATTGGCCGAGCCGACCAAGGCCAAACTGTCATCGCAGGTCAATGATTTGGCATGCAGTAAGCCCAGCGGATATTCGAACACCTCCACCCCGCATTCAAGCAACTCGGCCCAGGTGCTGCGGCAGGCCTGCCCCACCAGCCACGAATCATTGCGCGCCGGAAACACGATGCGGGTGCGCACGCCCCGGCGCGGCGCGGCGCACAGGGCGCGCAGCAGAGCCTCATCTGGCACGAAGTACGGGGTGGTGATCAGTAGTTCGCGGCAGGCGGCGTTGATCGCGGCCACAAACATGTCCGACATCGCGTTGTGGCGGCTGGTGGGACCTGTTTCAAATACCTGCGCGATGCTGCCGCCATCGCATCGCGGCAGCGGTTCGGCCACCGGCAACCGCTCCAATCCCGGCTCATCGGTCTCGGGAATCCAGCCCGACAGAAACAGATACTGCATCTGCCGCACCAGCGGCCCTTCGCAACGAAATAACAGGTCGATCCACGGCGCGAATTTCGGTTTGATCTCGAACGCCGGTGCGGCGAAATTCTGGCTGCCGCAATAGCCGATGCGGTTATCGATCACCACCAGCTTGCGGTGGTCGCGCAAGTCCAGCCGGCTGAAGGCCAGATGGCGAAGGCGGTTGATGTCATCCAGCGTGCGCAGCAGCTTGACCCCGGCCTCGCTCATCCGCTGCCAATGCGGGCCATGCGAAAACGCACGCGAACCCAACGCATCCACCATCACCCGGCAGGCCACGCCACGGCGCGCAGCAGCGGCCACCGCATCGACCAGACGCGCGCCCAGCGCGTCGTCGAGCCAGATATAGACGGCGATATGCACGCTGTCGCGGGCGTTGGCGATATCCACAAGCAAGGTATCGATGGCGGCAAGGCAATCGCGTTGCGGCTGCCGCGGGTCGCCCTCGGCATCGCCCAGCAAGCTGATGCGGTTGCCGGGCAAGGCGGCGAAACCATTGATCGAATGCGCAAGGGCAAACACCGCCTGCGCGCTTTCATGCGCCCACGCCGCCACCGCAGGCAGCGGGCTATCGGCACCGCCGGGCATCGCCGCAGCACGTGGCAGAGCCTTCTGCGTGGTATCGATGCGCCGTACCCGGCCGCGGCCGATGCTGGTTTCGCCCAGCAACCAATAGCCCACCACACCCAACAGCGGTGCCAGCATGATCACCGCCACCCACGCCGCGCGCGATGCCGGGGTACGATTGCGCCGGGTCAAAGCCCGGGCCACGGTCAGCAGATGGGCGATGAACAACAGCCCGGCCAAGCCCGGATGCAACAGATGATCGGGCATGCCTGCGTTCATCAGCGCACCCGGTTGGCTTCCGAAGCCCGCAACGAGCCGGCGATGATCTGCTCCAACACACCCATATCCACATCGGCCAATTTCTTGATGTACAGGCAGGCCTTGCTCATCGAGTGCTTGCCCAGCCTGGCCAGCAAGCCATCGAACGCGGGGAATCCGGTGCTGACATACAACGTCAGCGCCTGCTTGCGTGGCGAAAATCCGGCCAGCGGCCACTCGTAACGTTTGCCGTTGGCGAGTGTGTACAGGCAACGGCCGAAACCAATGATCGACGGCCCCCACATCAATGCCGGCTCACCGCTGAGGCGCTCGTGCATCGCCAGCAGCACCGCGCAATCGGCCTGCCGCGCGGCTGGTTGAGCGGCCAGAAACAGCTCCACCGATGCGCCGGTCGGCCGGGTCTTGGGCTCGCTCATCGTTGTCTCTCCTCCATGCCGGCCACGATACAGTGCACACGCATCGTCGGCAGCGCGTATCGCCACGCGGATGCGGGTTTCATCGCCACCAATCTCCTGCCCGTGATCCAACCCGCCGGCCCTTCCCCGCCATGACTTCCGGCATCCCCGCATCGCCGATGACAGGCGTAAAGTGCGAAACCGAGCGCCCGCGTCGCGGGCCAAATAACGGAAGCACCTGTATGCGCACCACGATCCTGCCCCGCCTCGCCCTGACCCTCGCCATTGTCGCCGCACTGGGCGGCTGCCAGCAAAAAGAGGAAACGCCCCAAACCGTCGCTGCGCTGACCGCCGCCCAACCCGGCTATGTGCTGGATGAAAGCACGCTGCCGCCGATGAACAGTTTTCTGGCCAGCGATATCGATACCAGCGGCAACGCCTGCACCGATTTTGGCAGCTACATCAACAAAAACTGGCTGGCCGCGCATCCGATCCCCAGCGACCGCACCAGCTGGGGCGCGTTCGAGATGCTGAGCGAACGCTCCACCGCCGTGCAGCACCAAATCGCCGAGCAGGCCGCTGCCAAGCCCAACGCGAGCGGCATCGACAAGATCATCGGCGACTTCTACGCCACCGGCATGGATCAGGCCAAAATCGAAGCCCAGGGCATCCAGCCAATCGAAGGCGCGCTGGCCGAGATCGCCAAGCTCGACGGCACCGCAAGCATCGCCGAATACCTGCGCCAGAGCTATGCCAAGGGTGAAGGGATGTTGTTCGGCTTTGGCCCGGAAGCCGATTTCAAGAATTCATCGATGAACATCGCCTATGCCACGCAGGGCGGCCTTGGCCTGCCGGACAAGAGCTATTACATCGATGCCGACAAGAAGGACAAGCTCGACGCCTATCAGGCGCACGTCGCCAAGGTGCTGGCGCTCTCGGGCATCGCCGCCGATGACGCCGCCAACCAGGCCGCCCACGTTGTCGCGTTCGAGAAGCGTTTGGCCCGGGTGTCCAAATCCAGCGAGGAACTCTCACGCGATGTCGCGCTCTATTACAACCCGGTGAGCGTGGATGAGGCCGACAAGCTGAGCCCGAATTTCCCGTGGTCGGCATTCTTTGAATCGCAAGGCGTGCAGAAGCCCGCGATGTTCTCGCTGGCGATGCCGGGCTTCCACCAGGAACTAAGCAAGATGCTGGCCGATGTGCCGGCCGATCAATGGCAGAGCTATCTGCGCTTCCATCTGGTCGATGGTGCCTCGCCGTATCT
>JAUNTK010000032.1:0-20504 GCA_030538735.1 Pseudomonadota bacterium | reverse complement strand
CAGAAGGAGATCAAGGCACGCTGGAAGCGCGTGCTGGATACCATCGAAAATCAGGCCGGCGAAGCACTGGGCCAGATCTACGTCGATGTTGCATTCCCGGCCGAATCCAAGGTGCGGATGCAGGAATTGGTGAAGAATCTGGGCGAAGCATTCTCCGCGCGCATCGAAAAGCTTGAATGGATGTCGCCGGAAACCAAGGCCAAGGCCGCCGAGAAAATGAAGGCATTCACGCCCAAAATCGGCTACCCGGACAAATGGCGTGATTACACCGCGCTGCACACCAGCCGCGACAGCTATATCGGCAACGTGTTGGCCGCCAATGAATTCAACTACAAATGGGCACTTTCCAAGATCGGCAAGCCGGTGGACAAGACCGAATGGGGTATGAGCCCGCAGACGGTCAACGCCTACTACAACCCGATGCAAAACGAGATCGTGTTCCCGGCGGCGATCCTGCAGCCGCCGTTCTTCGATGGCAAGGCCGATGACGCGCTGAACTACGGCGGCATTGGCGCGGTGATCGGCCACGAAATGACCCACGGTTTCGACGATCAGGGCAGCCGCTTCGGGCCAAGCGGCAACATGGAAAACTGGTGGACGGATGCCGATGCCACGGGCTTCAAATCGCTGACCAACAAGCTGGTGCAGCAGTTCAATGACTATGAAGTCGCTGGTCAGAAGGTCAATGGCAACCTGACGCTGGGTGAAAACATCGCCGATCTCGGTGGCCTCGCCATCGCGTATGACGCCTACCAGCGTGCGCTGGCCGGCAAAACGCCGCAAGCGGTTGACGGCCTCAGCGGCAACCAGCGCCTGTTCGCCAACTGGGCCACGGTCTGGCGCCGCAACTTCACCCCGGACGAGCTGAAAGTACGCCTGACCACCGATCCACACGCACCGGCGCAGTTCCGCGCAATCGGCGCGCCCAGCAATCTGCCGGCATTCGCCGAAGCCTGGGGCTGCAAAACCGGCGATGGCATGGTGCGCGATGGCGACAAGCGGGTGGTGATCTGGTAACCGGCGCGCGTGGCATCGTCCAGCGCATCGACGCCCGGGAACCCCTGATCAACTCAGAGGTTCCCGGCGGCCATGAATGGCCGCCCGCCAGTCGATCACGCAAGTGATTGATTGGCGTGAGCCCGGTGCGGACATGCGCCGCACAGGGCGTGGGCTGACAACGCCAGGATGGCGTTGTTCAGACCTTCCCTAACAAGAACGCCGGGGCAGCCCGGCATTTTCATTTGGATGCCGGTGCCGGCCCCCAGACCAACTCATCCAGTGTCCGTGGCCGCCGCTGGACACGGCCATTGCGCAGCGCCACGCCCTCGGCCTGCAGGCGCGCGGATTGCTCGATCCAGCCCGGTGAGCCGGCCGGGAACGCGATCCGGCCATCGCTGCGCACCACCCGATGCCACGGCAATGCCGGGTCATGATTGCCGGCCAACAACTTCGCCACCCAGCGCGCACGGCCGGGCAATCCGGCATCGCGCGCCACCTCGCCATAGCCCATCACCTGGCCGGGCCGAATCGCGGCAACCACCGCCAGCACACGCTGGCGCGGGTCGATGAGTGGCTCGGTCGGCGGCCGGGTTTTGCTGTGCATCGGCACACGCTGCACGCCCGCCATCCGTGCGTCAAGCCTGTGCTGTGGCGATCGCCCGTGCCGTAACAATTCACTGTTATGATGCGGCCACGTGATTCAATACCGCCATGGACTCCGACGACCGACCTCCGCCGCAACCGCACGCCTGCCCAGTTCTGATCGACCGTAGCAGGCCGGGCCATGCTTGAGTTGTTGATCGTTGTCTTTCTGATTGCGCTCAACGGTTTTTTCGCCATGTCGGAGATGGCGCTGGTGACCTCGCGCAAGCTCAAGCTCAAGCAGATGGCGGAGACCTCACGCGGGGCATCGAAGGCGCTCGCCTTGGCCGAGCAGCCGGACAATCTGCTCTCCACCGTGCAAATCTGCATCACCGCGATTGGTCTCTTGGCCGGCCTGTTTGGCGGCGATGCGATCGGCGGGATGATCGCCGGTTGGCTGGAAGGCGCGATCCCCGGCATCAGCCAGTACGCACGGCCAATCGGCATCGGCACCGCGATGACCTTGATCACCGCAGGCTCGGTGATTTTCGGCGAACTCATCCCCAAGCGGCTGGCGCTGACCAATGCGGAAAAAATCGCCGCCACCGTGGCCATCCCGCTTGATTTCCTCGCCACCGTGGCCAAGCCGGTGGTGTTCACCCTTGGCGCGATCAACCGTGCCGTGCTGCGCCTGCTTGGCATCAACGATGACGCGCGCAATGCCATCACCGAGGAGGAAATCCAGCTCCTGGTCAGCGAAAGCCACGAGCAAGGCGTGATCGACGACGACGAGCGCAACATGATGAACCGGGTGATGCGGCTGGGGGATCGCGATGCGGAGAGCCTGATGACGCCGCGCACCCGGATCATCTGGTTAGATGCCGAGGCTGATTTTGAAGCCAATCTGGCCACGATGCGCGCCACGCCGTTTTCGCGCTATCCGGTGTATCGGGAAAACGACCAGAACGTGCTTGGCGTGCTGGAAGTCAAGACCTTGCTGCACGAGTTGGATCAGACCCGGCTTGATCTATTCCATGACCTGCGCGAGCCGGTATTCGTTTCCGAATCCACGCAGGCGATGAAGCTCCTGGAAATTTTCCGCGAGGAAGGCCAATCGCTGGCGCTGGTGGTCGATGAATATGGCGATATCAGCGGCATGGTTACCTTGAACGATGTGATCGGCGCGGTGATCGGCCGTTTGCAGGCCGCCGAAGGCTACGACAAATCACCGGCGATCACCGTGCGCGAGGATGGCTCGCTGCTGGTCGATGCCAGCCTGCCGGTGGATGACCTGCGCGAGCTGATCGGCACCAGCCGCCTGCCCGAAGAAGAAGAGCACGACTACCACACCGCCGCCGGCATGTTGATTTCTCAGTTCGAGCGCATCCCGGATGTCGGCGAGTATTTTGAATGGGCGGGTTGGCGCATCGAGGTGGTCGATCTCGACGGCCCGCGCATCGACAAACTGTTGCTGCAGCGCATCGATGCCGGCCCGCCTGCCGATGAGTGAGCCGGCCACGCCGGTCGCGGGCGTACGCGCCCTGCTTGATCAGCTGACCACGGGCGACCCATCCGACACGCTTGAACTGGGCAATCTGCTTGATGGTTTGGGCCGCCGCGCATTTGGCGTATTGCTGTTTCTTGCCATCCCGCCAGCGGTGTTCCCGGGCGTTGCAGCGGTGATCGGCGCACCGCTGGTGATCCTGATCGGCCTGCATCTGTTGCTGCGCCGGCGTCATGTCTGGCTGCCGCGCTGGCTGTCCGAGCGCGGCCCGCATCGGGCGCTGATTATCCGTTTCGAGCGCCGCTTCGACAAACTCTTCGCCCGGCTGGAGCGCTGGATCCGGCCACGCTGGGGCGGCATGTTCACCCATCCATTGGCCAGCATTTTCACCGGCGTGCTGCTGATCCTGCTCGGCATCCTGCTGGCCCTGCCGATCCCGTTCACCAATGTGCCGTTCGCGCTGTTGCTGTTGTTGTTCGCCCTCGCCCTGCTGGAGCGCGATGGGCGCTTGATGCTGATCGCCTGGCTGCTGGGGCTTGCCGCAATCACCCTGATTGCCAGCCTGTCCGGCGGGATCGCCGGTGCCATCGCCTACTGGCTGGGTTGATCGCGGCGCGGCGGGTTGGCGCTGATGGCGAGCATCCGCAGCAATTCATCCTGGCTGATCGGCTCGCTCAACAAAAAGCCCTGACCCAGCTCGCAGCCGGCATCGCGCAGCAAATCATATTGGCCCTGCTCCTCGATGCCTTCGGCCACCACCACCATGTCCAGCGATTGCGCCATGCCGATGATGGCGCGGGTCAGGGCGCGGTCGTCGGCATCGTGCAGGATATCGGCAACAAACGTGCGGTCGATCTTGACCCCATCAACCGGCAATTTGCGCAGATGGCTCAAGCCGGAGAACCCGGTGCCGAAATCATCCAGCCAGATCGTCACCCCGGTATCGCGCAGGCGTTTGAGCAGGCTGCGGCTGTCAACCGCGCCATCCAGCACCATGGTCTCGGTCAACTCCATGTGCAGGCGATGCGCCGGCATCCCGGTGTCTTGCAGAATCCGGGTGATCTGCTCAGGCAATGATTCATCGCGCAACTGGCGCACCGAGAGGTTGACCGAGACAAACAGCTCGCGGCCATCGATTGCCTGCCAGTGCATCGCATCGCGGCAGGCGGTTTCGATGATGCGGGTGCCGAATTTCTCGATCAGCCCGGATTCCTCGGCAACCGCGATGAACACCGATGGCGAAACCGCGCCCATGTCGGGATGGCACCAACGCAGCAATGCCTCGGCACCGACCATGCCGCCGCGCGCCATGCAGTGGATCGGCTGATACACCAGACTGAGTTCATCGCGCGCCCAGGCCTCCTGCAGCGCCTGCTCCATGTGTACGCGACGCTTGACCACCTGCTCCATCGATGGGTGATAGAAGCGGTAGCAGTATTTGCCGGCGCTCTTGGCCTGATACATAGCGATGTCGCCGTTCTTGACCAGCGTCACCGGGTTGCCCGCATCGCGCGGATACAGGGTGATACCGATCGATGCGCCCAAGCCCACCCGCTCGCCACTCTCCAGCGCGATCCCCTCGCTACCGGCGGCGATCAGCCGTTGCGCCACACGCGCTGCGGTCTCCGCCAACTGACGCGCAGCGGCCCCGTGCAGCAGGATCACGAACTCATCGCCACCAAAGCGGGCGATCTCGAAATCACCGGGGACTTCGTTGTTCAAGACAACGTGGAAACGCTCGGCCATCTGCACCAGCACAAGATCACCGATATCGTGCCCGTAGCTGTCATTGATCCGCTTGAAATCATCGAGATCGACAAACAACAAGGCCAGCGCGCGGCCCGGGCGCATCGCCGAGAGGCTCTCAGCCAACCGCGCGTGAAAACTGCGCCGATTCGGCAGCAAGGTCAGCGTATCGGTCATCGCCAGATGCCGCGCCTCCTCGGTGTGGCGGCGCACCGATTCGCTCATCCGATAGAACGAGCGTCCAAGCTCGCCGATTTCGTCGAGCCGGCCCGACGATACTGCCATCTCCTGCGGGAAATCACCGCGCTCGATGAAACGCGCCTGCTCGGCCAGGCGCAGGATCGGCCGCACGTAATAGCGCCCAACCACCCACAACGCCACGGCGCATATCGCCAGCAACAACGCGCCCACGGCAAACAGCTGCCAGCGCATCCGCCAGGAAATATCGGCAAATTCGGCATCCAGCCGCTTGACCATCGCATCGCGCATGGCATGGCTGGCCGCCAGCGAATAACCGATGCGCACACCGCCAAGGCGATTCTCGGCCAGCATGATCGGCGCAGCGGCATCGAGTACTTGCGGGGTGGACTGGATGACCGGCTGATCGGCACCGATCGCGTTTGCCGCCAGATCATCCTCCATGCGCTGGCCGTAGGTGGGGATGTCACCATTGCCATCGTGCAGGATTCTGCCCTCGGTATCGAACACCAGCACATAGCTGATATCCGGCGAATGGCTGACCGCGCTTGCAATGCTGCCAATCGCATCAAGATCGAAATAGTAGACCGGGTTGACCAAAGCATCCGCCAACTCGACCACGCGGCTTTCGGCGCGCTGGCGGATGCGGGTTTCCAGAATCGATTGCACCGTGTCGCGGCTGAAGGCTTCCGCGCGTTTGCTGGTCAACGCCTGACTGCGCAGCAAAACCGCGCTCAGGCCGACCACCACCAGGATCAGCGTACCGATCATCAGCATCACGTGCAGGCGGATGCTGCGCCGTGCATCGATGATCACCGGCTGTTCTCCTGCACCGATTTCACCGATGCGGAAACCTCAGCCAACGCCGCGCGCGCCTCGGCATCGATCGCGGTGAATTCCGAAGTGCGGAAAAACGCATCGAGCGCCGCCGTGGCTGCCGGATCGGTGTTGGCCGCCAACAGCACTTCGCGCAGGCGTTTGCGCACATTCGCCGGCATATGCGCCCCGGCCAGTTCCATGCCACGCGGCACGCTGCGGCCCTGGTGGATGACGCGGATCTGCTCACGATAAGAGGGCGGGACTCTCTCCACCATGTCCAGATCGCTGTCGGCCATCGCACCGGCACTGACCACACCACGCACCACCCACGCGGCGATGTTGCGCTCACTGCGGGCAAACACATAGCCGATATTGCGTGGTGCCGGCTGCTCATAGGGCAATACCAGCAATTCCATGCCGATCCCGGCGCGCAGGATATCGCCGCGCGGCAACAAACCCGATGTGGTTGACCACGGGTTCTGCAGGGCAATGCCGCGCCCGCGCAGATCCTCGATGTGCTGGATCGGGCTGTCCTTGTGGACGAAGATCACCGTCGCGTAACTGGCTTGGCCGTGGCGGCGGGTCAGCAAAATCGGCTCGGCCCGTGCATTCGCCTGAAACATCATCCCGGCGCCCACTGTCTCGCTGACCCAATCCACCCGCCCACGGCGCAGATAACTGGTCATCTGCTCGGGATCGCGCGCCATCAGGATGCGGCCATGCTTGATCCCGACATCGCCCATCCGCGCCACCACGTAATCAAGCAGTGGCTTCAAGCGGGCGTAATGCTCTTTCGGGTTGTCGCTGATCTGGCCAAGCACCAAGGTGTCATCCTCGGCGGTGGCCGTCGATGCCCCTATCAGGAAAACGCAGGCAAGCAGTAAATGCAGGATCCGGGACACGGCATATCGCGGCAGCGAAATCAGCCGCAAAGACTACCGTAAAGCATCACGCTAATCACTTGCCATCGCTGGCTTGGTCATGCCGATCGGCCAAGCGCGCCATGCGTTGTGCATCGGCCAACACGCCGCGCATCAGGCGCACCTCGCGGGTGTTCATCGAGGCGCGCAAAAAAATCCGCCGCAGCTTGCGCAAGGCTGATTCGGGCGTGCGGCCCTTGTGGAAATCGATGGCATCGAGCGTCTCCCCCAGTTGCGCAAAAAAACCTTCCAACTCGGCATGTGAGGCCGGCGGATCCGCAGCCTCCTGCATCGCTTCAGGCGTTGCCGCCAGTACCGCCACCCGCAGCTCATACGCCAGCACCTGCACTGCGGCCGCCAGATTGAGCGAGCTGAAATCCGGGTCGGCCGGGATATGCACGGCGGCATGACACAGCTGCAATTCGTGATTATCAAGGCCGGTACGTTCGCGGCCAAACACCAAGGCGACATCGGCACCGCTCGTGGCCTCTGCCAATGCCCGGTGGGCGGCCTCGCGCGGGGCAAGTTCCTCCAGCGCGATGCGGCGGCTACGCGCGGTGCAGCCCAGTACCAGACGGCAATCGGCCACCGCCTCGGCAAGCGTGGCGTAAACCGGCGCTTCGGTGACCAGCGCCTCGGCGCCGGCCGCCATCGCCACGGTATCGTGATTCGGCGTTTTTTCCGGCGCCACCAGCACCATCCGGGTCAGGCCCATGGTGCGCATCGCGCGCGCGGCCGAGCCCAGGTTGCCCGGGTGCTGGGTGCCGACCATCACGATGCGGATACGCCGGGTCAACTGCTCGATCATGTCATTCATGCGGCAATGGTAAACTGCGCGGCCGGCAGCGAAGCCGGTCCTTTGTTCTTTGCGCAAATCAGGCGGTCATCCCATGCAGAAACCTGCAGTCACCCTTATGGTCAAGGCGGCCCGTGCCGCCGGCAACATTTTGATGCGCAACGTCAGCCGTCTTGACGCCTTGAATGTGGTCGAGAAAGGCCGCCTCGATTACGCCAGCGATGTCGATACGCAGGCCGAACAGGCCGCGATCCGCGAACTCAAGCGCGCCGCCCCCGATTACGCCATCCTTGGCGAGGAAGGCGGCCAAATCGGCAAGGGCCGCAATGTCTGGGTGATCGACCCGCTGGATGGCACCAGCAACTATCTACGCGGCCTGCCGCATTACTGCGTGTCGATCGCGCTGGTCGAAAACGGCGAGCCGGTACACGCGGTGATCTTCGACCCGCTGCGCAACGAGCTGTTCACCGCCAGCAAGGGCAGCGGTGCGGTACTCAATGACAAACGCATCCGCGTCTCCGAGCGCAAGACGCCGGAAGGTGCCCTGATCGCCACCGGCTTCCACCCACGCGAGCGCGAACGTACCGGCGCGCAACTCGAATGCACCCGGCAACTGCTGACTCAGGCCGAAGACATCCGCCGCACCGGCTCGGCCGCGTTGGATCTGGCCTATGTTGCCTGCGGCCGCGTAGACGCCTATTTCGAGGCCGGGGTGAAGCCGTGGGATATCGCCGCCGGCGTATTGCTGGTGCGCGAGGCTGGCGGCAAGGTCAGTGATTTCAAAGGCGCGCCGACCGCACCGATGGACACGCGCGGCATCGATAGCCGTGGCCTGATCGCCGGCAATCTGCGCATCGCCGAAGCCCTGCAAAAAACGATTGTCGATAGCGGTTATGCGGCGAGTTTCAGGGGTTGAGTTGATTTTTCTTCGCAGTTACCTGCTGGTTGAGCCAGTCCCGATTTCTTGAGATAGCTCCCAAGCAAATCGGACCGAGATCTGCGCAGCGCCTGAGGGCGCCGGCCACGCAGGGCGCCGAACAACGATGCAAACTGATGCGCGCCAAACGCTTGACCGCCGGTACTGGGCGTAAGCGCTACCGCGCCAAGCTGGAGTGCCTGCGCACCCTCACGATCGTTGAACAAGCGGATCAGACCCGTAGTGCGGCGATGTTCTGTTGCTCACTGCGCTGGCTGGCCTGCTCATGCTCGCAGCTCTGCGCTGCGGTCATTGCGAGCGCGGCGGCATCCTGTTCGCTAACCCGCTGCGATTGACCTTCGCTGACCGCGGCATAGTTCGCGCCAATGGGATTGCGGCTGCCATCGAACACGAAGAAGTTACGATCGGGCTGGCCATTTGCGTCGGTAATCGGTTTGCCGAGCACAATATGCGAAACCTGCTCGAAGCCCTGTTGCTTGCAACCCACATAAAGGTTGGCAGCCAATTGCGGATCCTTGTCCATGCCGCGCGATTGCATAGCCTGCAGCAACTGGCCATACATCGGGTCCTGGCGCATCTGCTGCAGGGCCAAATCCGGTTGCGCAGCCGCGCCCGGTGCCGTTTCGAGCGCAGCACGCTGCGACAGCCCATCGCCTACCGGCACCTTCGGGGTTTCAAGCTGCGGGCCGATCACTTCATTCGACGACAGACCGTGTTTCCCGATCTGAACCTGATCACTCCACTGCAAATTGCCGCTGGTATCGATCACCAGCATCTCGCCACGCTGCACGGCATTGCCGACCAGATCGGCCAATTGCGCTCGCGTCGCGCCGGGATTTTCCTGTGCGATGCGAATACCAATCGAATTGTTGTACAGATCCATCGCTTCACGGTTGGCGTAGTTTCCGGGCGAACCCTCATGCGCCGTGGTGAAGGCCAGTGCCCAGTCCGCACCTTGGGCACTGGCCATGCCGGCGCTCCAATAAGCATGCCGGAAGGCATCGCGATGACCATCGTTGCCCTGCCATGAACGCCCTTCCCGCTCGCTCATGCCGGCTGGCAGGGGTTGATCGGGATAACGCCGGTCAGCTTCGGCGAAAGCCTGCTTGGCCTGATCGCGAAAATCGAGCAGGCCCGAGAGGCCCTTGCGCAATGTCAGCTGATCAAGCATTTCACCCTCGGTCCGGGTCATCTTGACCGAACTGGTGAAGGGCACATCGACCGCACCGAGGGCGCGCGGACGATAATCGATCATCGTGTCATCGGCCACTTGGTACTGACGCCGAATCTCGGTGATGTCGGGACGTTGATCGGTCATGCTCGGCACTCCGTTGAAATGGGCGCGGCTGCTCAGCGGCGCATCAAGCGGTGGGATTGCAGCTTGCCCCCGGCATACTGCAATTCAAGATATTCCTCATCGACGCCGAACTCGGCGCGTCCCAGTTCGTAGACATCCGAGCCGCTGGCCGTATCCTGCAAATCCGGCTCACCCAGCAGCGCCGTCACCTCGCTGCGATCCATACCGGGCTGTAGCCGCTTTTCCACCGCAGTCAACATCTGGCCGCGGCTGTTGTCGACCGGATTGGCACCGCGCTGGGCTTTCCACGTGGCGGAATCGAAACCACTGTTGTTTTCTTGTGTCTGCATCGGGCAAGCCGTCAAAACCGGGAGAAGGAATAGGGCCGCCAGCCAATGCATTCGGCGTACGGAGGGATCGAGAGCGGGCAAGTGTTTGCGGATTATGGACATACCATCAAATCGTACCGAACCAACCAGCTTGCCAAGCTAGCATCCAGTTGGTTGCATTTTCGTTGTTTCGACACAGCATCCTGCGCCGCGCACATCGCTGCCCCTTGGGCGTCGTTGCATGACTGCGCGCTCGCCTGCGGGCTGCCGGGATAGACCTCAGTGGTTGCAACGCAAGGGGCATCGGCCGGCTCGATTTGGGTGAGATCGCTCGTCAAGCAGACGCCCATTCAAAGGCCAAGGCCCAAGTTGGTCCGGAAAGATCAGGAATTGCGCACAAAATACGCCGGGCAAGCCCGGCGTTTGCAAGTGCGATCAGCGGAAACCCGGCATCGCCAGCATCAAGGGCGACGCGCCAACTCGGCGTCATCCTTGGCCTTCGGCATCAAGTCCTGCTTGGTGACGATCAGGAAGCCGACGGTCAACAGTGGGCAGGCGATGAAGATCGAAGACAAGGTGCCGAACACTGCGCCGATGATCTGGGTCAGGGCCAGGCCCTGCAGCGATTCACCGCCGAACAGATACAAGGCCAGTACCGAGAGGAAGAACACCGCCGAGGTGATGATGGTGCGCGACAGCGTATCGTTGATCGAGCGGTTGAAGATCTCCAACGGGCTGCTGCGCATCGAGCGGAAGTTCTCGCGCACGCGGTCGAACACCACGATGGTGTCGTTGATCGAGAAGCCCATCACCGCCAGCAAACCGGCCAATACCGATAGATCAAACTCGCGGCCGGTCAGCGCAAAGAAACCGGCCACGACCACCACGTCGATGGCGGTGGTGATACTGGCCACCACGGCGAATTTCCATTCAAAACGCAGGCTGATGTAGATCAGAAAGCCAACGATCACGAAGGCCACCGCTTCCAGCGCCTTGGTGGTCAACTCGGAGCTGACCATCGCGCTGATCGATTCGCGGCTCTTGATTGTCACCGGGTTATCCGACGTACTGAGCGCGGTGATCACCACCTCGGATGGGTCGGTTTGCACCGCACTGCCAGCTTCATCCGCGGCCGGCTCGGCACGCAAGCGCACCAATACATCGGTGGCGTTGCCGAAGGCCTGCACCTGTGCATTGGGCAGGCCAGCATCCACCAGCTTGCCGCGCAGGTCTTCGACGTTGGGCGCTTTATCAAAGCGCAGTTCGATCGCGGTACCGCCGGTGAAATCCAAGCCGTAATTGAAGCCCTTGCCGAATATGCCATACAGCGAGATGGCCAGCACGATCCCGGCAATCGCGAATTGCACCCAGCGCCAACGCATGAAATCGATGTTGGTATCGCTGGGGATCAGGGTGAGTGGAAAAATTTTCATATGCGCTACCTCAGACCGCCAGGGTCTTGAGTTTCTTGCGACGGCCGTAAACCAAGGTGGCCAGTGCGCGGGTGACGGTGAGGGCGGTAAACATCGAGGCCAAGATGCCGATGATCAGAGTCAGGGCAAAGCCCTTCAGCGGCCCGGTACCGAAGGCATACAACGCCACGCCAGCGAGGATGCCGGTGATGTTGGCATCGAAGATCGAGCTGGAGGCTTTCTCGTAGCCGGAGACAATCGCCGCTTTCGGCGGCATGCCTAGGCGTAATTCCTCGCGGATACGTTCGTTGATCAGCACGTTGGCATCCACCGAGAGGCCGATCGACAAGGCCAAACCGGCGAAGCCCGGCAGGGTCATGGTGGCACCGAATACCGACAACACCGCCGCGACGATAATCAGGTTGAACAACAGCGCGATACAGGTAATCAGGCCGAACATGCGGTAATAGATCATGAAAAACAGCAGCGTAAAGATAAAGGCGTAGCCCACCGCCTTGACGCCACGCTCAACGTTTTCCTTGCCCAGACTCGGGCCGACCACGCTTTCGGCGACGAAATCCATCGGCGCGGCCAGCGCACCGGATTTCAACTGCTTGGCCAGCGATTGTGCTTCTTCCTGCGACAGGCCGGTGGTCTGGAATTCCTTGCCAAACACGCCTTGGATGGTGGAGGCGGAAATCACCCGCTCCTCGATCCGCGAGGTCTGCACTTCTTCGCCATCAACCACGGTCACGGTCGGTACGCGCTCGATATAGACCACGCCCAAACGCTGGCCAACATGATCGAGGGTGTGATCGAGCATGCGCTTGCCGGCGGCGGAGTTGAGCGTGATCGAAACACTCGGCGAGCCGGTGCGTTGGTCAGTCCCGGGCACGGCCGACAGCAATTCATCGCCCGATACCAAGACGCGCTTGGAAAGCAGGATCGGCGCACCGCTTTGCTGCTTGTACAGGCGCGAATCCGGCGGCACTTGACCACTGGCCTCTGCGGCAGCGGCGGTTTGCTCATCGCCGGTCACGGCGCGGAATTCCAGCGTGGCGGTGGCGCCAATTTGGCGTTTGGCCTCGGCGGTGTCTTGCAGGCCCGGCAGCTGGATCACCAAACGGTCATTGCCCTGACGCTGCAACACCGGCTCGGCCACGCCCAGCGAGTTGATACGGTCGGCGATCACGGTGCGGTTTTGATCGACGGCTTCCAGCGCGATCTTGTTGATCTCGGCTTCCGGCAGGCGCGCCACCAAGGTGGTCGGGTTCTGCACGTTCCAGTTGAACGCCGGGCCGCCGGTCATCGGGTTGCCCATCGCATCGGCCATCGCCTTTTGCGCGGCGCTGGTGGAAGCGCCTTGCTCCAGGCTGACCACGATGCTGCCATCGGCACGGTGATCGACCGAACGGTACTTGACCCCAGCATCGCGCATCGCCAGCCGCATGCTGTCGGCATAGGATTCCAGCCGCTTGTCCAGCGCCGCTTTCTGATCGACCTGCATCAAAAAGTGCACGCCGCCCTGCAAATCCAAGCCCAGCGACATCGGCTTGGCACCGAGCGCATCCAACCAACTCGGCACCGATGACAACAAGTTGAGCGCCACCGCGAACTCATCGCCCAGCGATTCGCGGATCGCGGCCTGCGCCTTGGCCTGCTGCTCGGTATCGGCAAGCCGCACCGCCAGCGTGCCCGGCTTGGGCTCCTCGATGGCTTTGGGTTGGATGCCGGCATCGACCAATGCGCCGTTGACCCTCTGCCGCACGGCAGTCAGGTCGGTCAGCGTGCCGCGCGCGGCGGTGACCTGCACGGAGGGATCTTTGGGATACAGATTGGGCAGGGCGTAGATCGAGCTGATGACCAGCACCAACACGATCAGGACATATTTCCAGCGCGGAAATTCAAGCATGGCGTTCACCCGCACGACCCGCGAGGGGCCGCGCGATCAAGGTTGATGGAAAATCAGGCGGCCTTCAGCGTGCCTTTCGGCAGCACATTGCCAATCGCGCTTTTCTGCACGCGCACGCGCACGTTTTCAGCGATTTCGACGGTGGCGAAGTTGTCATCGATGGCGGTGATGACACCGGCCAAGCCGCCATTGGTGATGATCTCGTCGCCCTTGCCCAAGGCGCCGACCATCGCGCGGTGCTCTTTGGCGCGCTTCATCTGCGGGCGGATCATCAAGAAGTACATGATCGCGATCAGCGCGATCGGGAACAGGAAGGTGCCCATCATGTTCGGGGCAGCCGGCGCACCGGCAGCAGCCTGTGCATAAGCGGCGGGGATCAGGAAATCAAGCAGATTCATCGGTGTATCCAAAATGAAAGCGAACGGCGGATTATGCCATGCGGGCGGGCACGGCTGGTTTCAAGACTTAACCGGCTGATCCGGCTGGGCCACGGTTGATAGTGTGAACTGGCGCTAGTTGCGGCGGCGGGCGTAGAAGGCAGCGCGGAACTCGGCGAAATCCCCGGCCTCGATGGCGGCACGCATCTCGGCCATCAGCCGTTGGTAATGGCGCAGGTTGTGCAGCGTGCCCAGCATCGGCGCCAACATCTCGTTGCAGCGATCAAGATGGCGCAGGTAGCTGCGGCTGAAGCCATTGGCGCAGGCATAGCAATCGCAGCCTTCTTCGATCGGGCCAAGGTCGTGCTCGTACTTGGCGTTGCGGATGCGCACGGTGCCGGTCGCGGTGAAGAAATGGCCGTTGCGGGCGTTGCGGGTCGGCATCACGCAATCGAACATATCCACGCCACGCGCGACGGCTTCGACCAAATCCTCTGGCCGGCCGACGCCCATCAGGTAGCGCGGGCGGTCTTCGGGCAGCTGCGGCGCGGTGTGATCGAGCATGGCGTTGCGCTCATCCTCGGTCTCGCCCACGGCCAGGCCGCCAATCGCGTAGCCATCAAAACCGATCTGGCGCAGGCCTTCGGCGCTTTGCGAGCGCAAATCATGATGCACGCCGCCCTGCACGATGCCGAACAGGGCCGCGTCATTGCCTTCGTGCGCGCGCTTGCTGCGCTCGGCCCAGCGCAGGGAAAGCTGCATCGATTTCTCGATGATGCGTTTGTCCACCGGCTGGCCATCGATGTTGACCGGCGGGCATTCATCAAAAATCATCACGATGTCGCTACCCAGCACCTTCTGGATGTGCATCGATTCTTCCGGGCCAAGGAAAACTTTACGGCCATCGGTAGGCGCGGCGAATGTCACCCCGGCCTCGGTGATCTTGCGCCGATGCGCCAGCGAAAACACCTGAAACCCGCCAGAATCGGTCAGGATCGGGCCAGCCCATTTGCCGAAGCCATGCAGGCCGCCATGCGCCTCGATCACCTCAAGGCCGGGGCGCAGATACAGGTGGAAGGTATTGCCGAGGATGATCTCGGCGCCCAGATCGCGGATTTGTTCGGGGAATACCCCCTTCACCGAGCCATAGGTGCCGACCGGCATAAAGGCCGGGGTTTCAACGCTGCCGCGTGGGAAATGCAGGCGACCGCGACGGGCGGCCCCATCGCGGCCGAGAAGTTCAAAAGACATGCGTGACATCGGCGAATTATCGCAGAGTGCGCGGCGGGCGATGCGCGGCGGCACTCATGCGAAGCGCGGCAGGCTGGCTGGCTCGATGATCGAAAGCCGCACCTGCTCGCCATCGCGCAACACGATGCCTTCGGCCACATCCATCTCGATCATCTCACCCGAGCCAAGCCGCACGCGCGCCACTTGGCCGGGGCCAAGAAAGCGCAGATCCACCACCTCGCCGTGCAGGCGGCCAACCTCATCCAGACGCAAATTTTCCGGGCGCAGCAATGCGCGATCGGTGCCGGGCAGGCCCAAGGCGCTGGCCGATATCAGCGCACCGCGGCCGACAAAATCGGCGACCTCGGCGCAGCTTGGCTGCCGGTACAAGGCCGCCGGCGCATCCCACTGCAGCAACTTGCCGGCCGCCATCACGCCGACCCGGTCGGCCAGCGCAAATGCCTCGTGCTGATCGTGGGTGACCATCAATACAGTGGTGCCAGTTTCATGAAACAAGCTGCGCAACTCGCCGATCAGATGGGCGCGGGTGTCGGCATCCAGCGCCGAGAACGGCTCATCGAGCAGCAGCATCGCCGGCTCTGGTGCCAAGGCACGCGCCAGCGCGACACGTTGTTGCTGACCGCCCGACAACTCATGCGGGTAGCGCCCGCCAAAGCCCGTCATGCCAACCCGCGCCAGCCAGCCCACCACCCGCTTGTCGCGCTCGGCCGCCGCCACGCCACGCAGGCCAAAACCGATATTGGCATCGACACTCAAATGCGGGAACAAGGCGAAATCCTGAAACATCATGCCCAGCCGACGCCGCTCCGGTGGCAGGCCGCGGCCGGTTTCGGCGATGGCTTGGCCATCGAGTTCGATGCGACCAGCAGCCAGTGGCTCGAAGCCGGCCAGCGCACGCAGCACGCTGGTCTTGCCGCTGCCCGAAGCCCCCAGCAACACACCGACTTCGCCCCGCGCCAGCGCCAACGAGACGCCATCCACCGCCGATTGCGCGGCACGTGGGTAGCGCACGTCCAGTGTGTCGATTTGCAGATACGGCGGGCTTGGCATCGTCTCGGGCGTGTCGCCACCAGCGGCGGAAGAAACCGTTAACGCTACCGCATCCTGACTGTTTGGGTATCGGCTGGGCTGTAATTCGCTCATCGTGCGCCCTCGCCATCCAAGCCTTTCTTGGCTAACCAAATCACCGGCAAGAGGCCGACGGCAACGATCATCAAGCCGGCCAGCGCGCCTTCTTCGTAGGTGCCGCGTGCGGCCTCGGCATACAGCCAAGTCGAGAGCGTTTCAAAATTAAGCGGGCGCAGCATCAAGGTGGCGGGCAATTCCTTCATCGCATCCACCAACACCAGCAAGGCCGATGCCGCCAAGGCCGGGCGCAGCATGGGCAGATGCACCCGCCACAGACGCTGCCAACCGTTGCAGCCCAACGAGGCGGCCGCCTGATCGACCGAGGCCGGCACCCGGGCAAAACCGGCATCCAAGGTGCCGGCGGAAATGGCGAGAAAGCGCAGCGTATAAGCCAGCACCAGCGCGCTCATCGAGCCCATCAACAAGGCACGGCCAAACGCCGCATCGATGCCGCCATACACCGCCAACAAACCGATGGCCAACACCGTGCCGGGCAGCGCATAGCCCAGCGTGGAAAGCCGAAACGCCGCCTGCGCACGGGCAAAGGCGCGCCGTTGCTGGGCCAAGCGCAGCGCCCACGCCAGCAGGACGCCGATCACCAGCGTGACTGCGGTGGCGATCAGCGCCACCTTCAAGGTATTGCCGGCAGCCGATAGCAAGGCCGTGGATGGCCCCTGCCCTTCGCCCAAGCGCTCGAATACCTGCCATGCCAGATGCAAGGCCGGCAGCGCAAAGCCGAACAGCACCGGCAGGGCGCACAGCGCCATCACCGTCAACGCACGGCGGCCATGCAAACGCTGCGGCTGGATCGGGCGCATCCGCTGCCCGCTACCGGCAAAACGCTGGCGGCGGCGGCCATGCCGCTCCAGCGCGATCAACAGCAGCACCAGCGCCAACAGCGCCAGCGCAATCTGCGCGGCCCCGGCCAGATCGCCGCGCGTCACCCACGTGGTGTGGATGGCCACGGTCAGCGTCTGCACGCCGAGAAACTCCGAGGCACCGATATCGTTCAAGGTTTCCAGCAGCACCAGCGCGACACCCACCGCCAATGCCGGCCGCGCCATCGGCAGCACCAAGCGCCAGAACACCGCACGCCGGCCCAAGCCCAGCATCCGCCCAGCCTCGATCAAGCCGGCCGATTGCGTCGCAAACAGGGCGCGGCAGGTCAGATAGACATAGGGATACAGCACCAGACTAAGCAGCACGATGGCGAGCCAAATCGAACGCAAATCCGGCAACCGCCACTGGCGCGGGCTGTCATAGCCCAGCAGCCAACGCAGCCCGCCCTGCAACGGGCCAAGCGGATGCAGCAAATCGATATAGGCGAAGGCGACGATATAGGTCGGCACCGCCAGCGGCAGCAGCAGCATCCAGCCCAACGTGTCACGCAGCGGGAAGCGATAAGCCGAAACCAGCCACGCCGCACCAACCCCAATCGCGCCCGACAACACACCGACGCCCAGCAACAACAACAACGTGTTGAAGCTGGCACGCGGCAGCACATGCGCGGCCAGATGCGACCACAGCCCGGCACTGCCCTGTGCCGCCTGCCATGCCAGCGCCAGCACCGGCAACAGGCAGAGCGCGGCAGCGAGATACAGCAGCCAACGCCAACCATCGAACCACGCGACATCGCGCCGCAACGAGGGCGCGATGTTCACGGGTGACGAAGTGGACGCCACAGTCACGGTGATGTACGGATCGAATTACTGATCGAAACCGACCTTGTCCACCAGCGCGCTGGCTTCACGGCGATGGGCGTGGATCTCGCCCAGCGACAGGCTATCCACCTGCATCGGGCCGATGGCTTCGATCACCGGGTCCAGCGCAACACCGGCCTTCACCGGATACTCGTAATTGGCCTTGGCGTAGAGCGATTGGGCATTGTCAGAGACCAGATATTCCAACAGCTTGACCGCGTTATCGCGATGCGGTGCGTGCTTGGCCAACGCCGCGCCACTGATGTTGACGTGGGTGCCACCACCGGCAAACTGCGGGCGGATCACCTGGATCGCATCGCCCCAATGGCGCTGCTCGCTGCCGGGCTCGGCATTCTTCATGCGGCCCACGTAATAGGCATTGGCTAGCCCCAAATCGCAGATGCCGGCCAAGATATCGCGCGCCACATCACGGTCACCACCGGCCGGCTTGCGGGCCAGATTGGCCTTGACCCCACGCAGCCAATTCTCGGTTTGTGCCGCGCCATCATGCGCGATCATCGCCGCGATCAGGCTGGTGTTGTACGGGTGCTGGCCCGATCGAATGCACACCTTGCCCTTGTATTCGGGTTTCGCCAAATCCGCATAAGTGAAGCCGGCCGGGATCACCATATCCTTGTCGGCATACAGCACGCGGTCACGCAGCGACAGCGCAAACCACTCGCCATTGGCACCACGCAAATGGGCCGGGATCGCGCCTTCCAACGCCGCCGATTGCAGCGGCTGCACATGGCCGGCATCGACCAGATCAAGCAGGTTGCCGGTATCCACCGTCATCAGCACATCGGCCTGTGAGCGTTCGCCTTCGGCCGCCAAACGCTCCAGCAACCCGTCCTTCAAAAACACCGTATTGACCTTGATCCCGGTCTCTTGGCTGAAGCTATCCAGCAAGGGCTGGATCAGGCCCGGCTCACGAGTGGTGTAGAGGTTCAATTCGCCACTGCCAGCACTGGCCTGATCGGCCGCAGCGGTCGGCGTCTCGGCCGACTTGTTGCAGGCGGTCAGCGTAAGGAAGCAAAGCGGCAGCAACAGCTTGGTGGCAAGACGCATCGTGGAATCCCGGCATGAATATAATTGAGAATTATACGCAACAACCACCTGCCGTGTGGCTTGATACGCCTTACCCTTGATTGCAGGGCACCCCCAGCCCGAGGAGACAATCGCCATGCGCGCCCGCCTTATCGCCACCCTGCTCTGCCTGTCGATACCCGCGTTGCCGGCCACTGCCCGCCCCCACGAAGCGGCCTGCGCAAAGCTACTGAACACACCCTTGCCGGCCGAACAGCGGGCCACAGCACGCAGCGATTGCGACCCGCAGGCACTGTATTTTGGCCGCGACGGCCAGGGCAGCACCCGCGATTACGCCGCCGCCCGCCAATGCGGCTGGGCACGACGCACGGTGGAGCTTGCCAACGACGACTGGAGCGCAAACGAGGGCATCGGCGTATTGATGATGATTTACGCCAATGGCCACGGCACCGCGCAAAACCTGTCCGTGGCGCGCCGTTTGGCTTGCGAATACGGCGGCGCACCAGCGGAAATCTCGGGCCGATTGAACACACTCGATGGCATTGCCCGCCACCCGGCGCTGGTCAAGGCGCAGCCCTTCGATGTCTGCGATGACATCACCAGCGGCGCGATGATGGGCTGGTGCAGCCGCCGCGACGCACAATTTGCCGACCAGCGCCGCGATAGCGAATGGCAGAGCGTGATGCGCGACATGCCGCCCGCGCAGTCACAAGCATTGGCCGAACTGCGCACGAGCGGCGATACCTTTTTCGCGCTGGCGGCCCGCCATGAAAACGATATGAGCGGCACCATGCGCGGTGCCATCGCCAACGGTGCCGAACAAGAACTACGCAACCAGTTATTGGCCGAGGTAAAGCAATTACAGGCGCAGCCTGCACCCATCGGCCATACCGATTTCAAACACGCCGACCAAGCGTTGAATACGGCGTGGAAAGCCCTGCTGCAACAACTGGCCAAACAAAACGCCGCCGATCACTATCCCGGCAGCATCAATGCTACCGACCTGCGCAGCAGCCAACGCGCCTGGCTGCACTACCGCGATGCCTGGGCCCGGTTTGGCCACGCCCTGTATCCGGCCACCGCAGCGGATGTATTCCGTGCACAAGAAACTGCGCGCCGCACCCGGCAACTGCAAGAAATGTTGGTGCCGGAGGATTAGTCAGCGTGGTGAGGTTTGAGAGATTTACTGGCCACGTTTAAGTAGTGGCGACTCGGCTCGACTACTGGGCCGAATGCGTTATTTTTAATCTGCTTGGGCGGATAGTTCACCCCACAGCCTGAGCCGAACACGACTAATCCAAAAAATTCGGCCGAACCGAACGAATTATCAGAACCTTGACATCCAATATGTCGGCCGCCGTCTTTTATGCGCAACGGCCAATATTTGAATCTCAGCACTACTTTGACGAAAGTAAATTGCAATAGGGAATCGGGTTAAATGCAGCCGACGAATATCGCCCTCAAAAGATACAGGAAATCGTTGCGGTGATAATTGAATGCGAACGACGGCCGAGGTGAATTCTTACACGTAGCCCAAGGAAATGCTTACA
>JAUNTK010000031.1:8818-24094 GCA_030538735.1 Pseudomonadota bacterium | reverse complement strand
CCCCGACCCCGACGATCAACCACCGATCCCCGGCGAAAACGCCGTGGCGGTGGTGCCGAGGCCGCGCGCCTCCAGTGCCATCTTGATCCTGACCATGCTGGCGCTGGGCTGGACGCTATGGTCGATGCAATCGGTGATCCTGCCGATTTTGCTTGCGCTGTTTTTCGCCCTGATCGGCAACCCGATCATCCGCCTGTTGCAACGCCTTTATCTACCGCGCGCCGTGGCTGCGATTCTGGTGCTGTTTGGTGGGCTGGCCATCGCGGTGATGTTGGGCCGGCAGTTGGCCGGGCCCGTCGCCAGCCAGTTGCAGGATATGCCGCGCCAGATGCGCTCGCTGGAACCCAAACTGCGCGCGATGACCAAGCCGATGCAGGCCGCCAACCAGATGGCCGAAGACATCGCGCGCAGTGCCGGCGGCACACATACCAACAAGCCGCCGCAAGTCATCCGCACCGAGGCCAACGACCCGTATCGCGCCCTCACCACCACGCCAAAATTGGCGGCGCAGATACTGGCCATCGTCTTGCTCACCCTGTTCTTCATGATCTTTGGCCAGACCCTGCAAAAGCGCGCCATCGAGTTATTACCCGGCCGCCACCACAAACGCATCACCATCGACATCCTGCAATCGATTGAGCGCGAAATGTCGCGCTATGTGCTGACCATTTCGATGATCAATGTCGGGCTTGGCTTGGTGGTGGCGATGGCCCTGCACTGGATCATCGGCCTTGCCCTGCCCGATGCGCTGCTGTGGGGCACGCTCACCGCCGTGCTCAATTTTGCGCCCTATGTCGGCCCGGCCATCGGGCTGGTGGCGATGCTGGTGCTTGGCCTGACGATGGAAAACACCATCGGCTCGGCCTTGCTACCGGCCGCGATCTATCTTGCCTTGCAAACGCTGGAAGGCCAGATCATCACCCCGCTGATTCTGGGCCGCCGGCTGGCACTATCGCCGCTGATTTTGATGTTGGCGCTGATGTTGTTCTCGTTTCTATGGGGGATTCTCGGCCTCTTGCTGGCGGTGCCGATGTTGGTCTGCATCAAGATCGTGCTGTCCAAGATCGAGGGGTTTGAGGGGTGGGCGCGTTTGTTGGAATAAGCCGCGAGAAAGCTATTCACGCACGGGCTTTCAGGATTGGCTGGGATGGCGACGCGCTAAAATCGCTCGGATGAGTTTGTCTATCCGCGCCATCACGCTTGATCTCGACGACACCTTGTGGCCGTTCCCGCCGATTGGCGAGCGCATCGAGCGCGCGCTGCATGGGTGGTTTGAGCAACACGCGCCGAAAACCGCCGCGCAATTCCCGATCCCGGCAATGCGCCGCCTGCGCGAGCGGGTGATCGAACGCTACCCCGCGCAATCGCACGATGCCAGTTGGTTGCGCAGGAAAGGCATCGAAATCGCGCTGCAAGAAAGCGGCAGTGATCCGGCGCTGGCCGATGCCGCCTACGCGGCGTTTTACGGTGAGCGCAACCGGGTCGATTTTTATCCCGATGCGCGTGCCGGCCTGCAACGCATCGCCGCCCACCTGCCGATCTGCGCGCTCACCAATGGCAATGCCGATTTACAGGCGATTGGCATCGGCGATTTGTTTGTGGCGCGTGTCACCGCGCGCGAATTCGGGGCTGGCAAACCCAGCCCGGCGATCTTCCTGCATGCCTGCGAATTGCTTGGCACCTCGCCCGCCGCAACCCTGCATGTCGGCGATGATGTCGAGGCCGATATCGTCGGTGCGCACCGCGCCGGTCTCGCCACGTGCTGGCTGCATCGCGATGATGCACGCGACAAACACCCCACTTGGCCGAAGCGCGAATTTGTGCCGACGCTGCGTTTTTCCACCTTGCACGCACTGGCCGATTGGCTGGATGCCCACTTGATCGACAAGGAACCCGCATGAACCACTTGCCCGGATTGACCCGCGAAAGCCACACAGCGCACCGCTTTGATTGCGTCGAAACCAGCCGCTTCGATGACTGGCGCAAACAGCAATTGCCAGCGGCCGGGCTGTGGTTGGATGCGCAGAAATTTACCGCCGCCTCGGGCAGCGTCAATCTGATTCCGGGCGCGGAGGGCATTGAATCGGCGGTGCTTGGCATCGGCCACCCGCATGACCCGCTCTCGTATGCGCATGCACCGTTCGCCCTGCCGCCGGGTGATTGGCAGGCCACCGGGCAATTTGACGAGGCGAGCCGGTGCGCGCTATTGCTTGGCTGGGGCCTCGGCAGTTATCGCTTCAGCCGCTATAAAAAACCGCTGCGCGAGCCAGCGCGTTTGGTGACCGGCGCGGATGCCGATGCGGAAACCCTGGATATCCTCGCCGCCTGCCTGCGCGTGCGCGATCTGGTCAACACACCCACCGAAGACATGGGCCCGGACGAACTGGAAGCCATCACCCGCGACATCGCCCAACGCCACGGGGCCAAGCTGGAGGTGATCGCCGGCGATGCACTGATCGCACACAACTACCCGGCGATCCACGCCGTCGGCCGTGCCTCGCACCGCGCGCCGCGCCTGATCCATCTCGAATGGGGGGCAGCCGATGCCCCGCATCTGGCGTTGATCGGCAAGGGCGTCTGCTTTGATACCGGCGGCCTCAACATCAAGGCCGGCCCCGGCATGCGCAATATGAAGAAGGACATGGGCGGTGCCGCCCACGCAATCGCGCTGGCCGAGCTGATCATGGCGCGCGGCCTGCCGCTGCGTTTGTCGTTGTATGTCGCCGCCGTGGAGAACGCGATTGGCCCAAATGCGCTGCGCCCCGGCGAAGTCATCAGCACCCGCAAGGGCATCAGCGTCGAGATCGACAATACCGATGCCGAGGGCCGCTTGGTGCTATGCGATGCATTGACCCGCGCTGGCGAAGACCAACCGGATTTGATGCTGGATTTCGCCACCCTGACCGGCGCCGCCCGCATCGCGCTGGGCCCGGACCTGCCCGCTCTGTACGCCAACGACGATGCCATCGCCAATGAATGGTTGCAGGCCGGTCTACGCCACTTCGATCCGGTCTGGCGGATGCCGTTGCATACCCCGTATCTGCGTTATCTGGTCAGCGGCATCGCCGATATCGCCAATGCCAGCAATACGACGATGGCCGGCAGCGTGACCGCCGCGCTTTACCTGCAACGCTTCGTCCCCGATACGCAGAAATGGGCGCATCTGGATGTCTATAGCTGGAACGATGCCGACCGCCCGGGCCGCCCAGCCGGTGGCGAGGCGCAAGGTTTGCGCTCAGCGTGGGCGATGTTGAAGGCACGCTGGGGCTGATTGAGCACCCGGCGCATCAAGCCAGATAATCGCCATTCCTTACGCCAACACGCCGGGTATTTGCCCGGCGTGTTGCGTATGCAGTATCACGTTGAATACAGCGCTGATCAGCCGCAGCGCAGGCTCTCGATGCGGTTCTCGCCATCGACATGGATATTGAGCCGCTCCGGGCGAAGATCGGTGGTGCCGATGCTGACATCAGGGGTAAACACACGCACCGTCTCCGCGCCGCTGGCTTGGCGCGCCTGCTCTTGCACGTCATCGTTGAGCGTCTGGCCGACAAAGCGCTGCGCCGGCTCGGCCGAGCAATGGCCGGCTTCGGTTGCCGGCGTGGTGGCCACCGGCTCGGAGGCGGCATTGGGCGCGGCATTGCAGCCGACAAGGCCAACGGCCAGCAGGGTGGATAGCGCGACGTAACGGGGAAGGGTGATCATCATGATGAGGCTCCTTGGGTTGGATTGGGCCGCATGCGGGCACGCGGAAAAATGCGACGCGAAGCATACATTTAGCCACATCGGGCACCCAATAATGCGCTGTCGGCTGTCAGAACCTGTTCAGGCTATTGGCGGGCGCGGTGCAAGATGCACAGCCAGCACGTACCGATGCCGGGCAACGACGGCTTGCTCAATCACACCGGCAAGCGCCCGCAAGCAAACATTTGACAAGAACAACCCCGCGCTACAGCCAGCCCTTCTGTCTGGCGAGGCGATAAGCCTCGATGCGGTTGCCGACGCCCAGTTTGCCGATGGCTTCGGAGAGGTAATTGCGCACCGTGCCGTGCGAAAGATTGAGTTGCAGGGCGATCTCTCCGGCGCCGATGCCTTCACCGGCCAGCCGCAGCACTTGCCGTTCGCGGTCGCTCAGCGGGTCGGCATCGCCCCAGGCTTCCAGCGCCAGTTGTGGGTCAATGGCGCGGCCGCCTTTCGCCACTTGGCGCAACGCCTCGGCCAGTTGCTCGGCCGGGGCGTCTTTCAGCAGATAGCCTTTGACGCCCGCATCCAACGCCCGGCGCAAGAAGCCGGCACGGGCGAACGTGGTGACGATCACCACATCGATCGGCAATTGATGGCGGTGAATCCGCTGGGCCAGCTCCAGCCCGGTCAGGCCGGGCATTTCGATATCGGTGAGTACGATCTGTGGGGCATCACGCTGGATCTCGCGCCACGCGGCCTCGCCATCGGCAACCGCGGCGATTACCTCGATATCGCTTTCAAGGTTCAATAGCGCCGCCAACGCACCGCGCACCATGGCTTGATCCTCGGCCAGCAGCACGCGGATCATGTCGGCTGCACCAACGGCAACCGGGCGATCACGCAGGTGCCGTGGCCCGGCGTGGATTCGATATGCAATTCACCCTGCAGCGATTCGATGCGCGCGCGCATGCCATCCAAACCATTGCCGGGCCTGATCGCGCCGCCGCGCCCGTTGTCGGCGATGCGCAACACCACCGTATCGGCATCGCGGCGCAGCGAGACCTCGGCCCGTGTGGCGCGGGCATGGCGCTGCACATTGGTGGCGGCTTCGCGCAGGCTCATGGCCAAGGCCGATTCGGCCTCGGGCGGCAGCGCGATTTCATCGATCATGGCCTGCATCTCGATGCCTTCGGTCTCCAGCAGCAGTTTGGCCGATGCCAATTCGGCGGCCAATACCGCGCTGCGGATGCCACTGACGGCGCTGCGCACCTCATTCAAGGCTTCGCGGGCGATGCGCGCGACTTCGCGCATTTCTTCGGCCGCCGCTGCCGCATCGCGCTTTGCCAACTTGCCAGCGAGGTCAGCCTTCAAGGCCACCATCGACAACGTATGGCCCAGCAAATCGTGCAGATCGCGGCCGATGCGTTCGCGTTCGGCAAAGGCGGCGATGCGCCGGACCTCATCTTGGCTCAGCTTCAACTCGGCGTGTTTGCGCTCACGTTCGCGCTGGTAATGGTTGGCAAAAAATATCGCCACGGCGATCACGGCGGTGATCGCACCGATAAACACCAGCCATTCCCGCGGCGCGCCCCATAGCCACATGCCGATGACGAAACCGGCCAGCATCGACAGCATCAAACCGATGCGCAGCGGCAACGGCAAGGCCAGCAACGCGCTCAGCGATATCGCATAGATGACATAGTTGTTGGCGAACGGGTTGAGCGGGAACAGCGCCAATGCCAGCATGAAAATACCCAGCACCAACGCCAAGCGGATGCCGCCCCGGCTGCGCCAGAACAGCGCATACATCGGCAGAAACAACGCGATTGAAGCCAGCGTGGCACCCAGATGAAACGGCATTGATTGCATGGCCTCGGTCGTGCGCATCAACATCGGCACGAACAGAAACAGCAGATACCCCAGATAGGCCAGCGGCAGCCAGCCGTAGCCCATTTCATCGGGCGCAATCAGGCGGCGCAAGCGGATCAATGGTGATGGTTGGGTAGTGGGCATGGGGTCACTGTAGCCAAGGGATGGGCTGAACGACACTTGCTTGGGTTATCAGCCCTGACGGGGTTGATTTCATTTCGGGTACAGGTCAAGAGCTTCCGCCTGCCCAAGGTCAGGCGGAAGCTCTTGACTTGCGCCAAAACGAAAACAAACCCATCAATCCAAATGCACATCATCAATATCAAACTGAAACGCACCAACGCGGTTATTGGTAACGCCAAAGGCCATCACCGCCGATAGATCGGCACCGGGCACATCCTGCAAAGCCACCCGTACTTCCTGCCATTGCTCTTGCACATTGATGCGCACCGAAGCGGGCATGCCTTGGCCAGTCAGCAGCACCAATACATAGTCGCCGGGCGTGCCGCGTATGCGCAGGCGGATCGCCTCGCGTTTGCGCAGATCAACGGCCTGCATCGGCGCGCCACCGGGCGAGAACATCACCCCGGCCCACGGGTACGGCGACCCGGCCTTGATCTCACCCTGCACCCGCATCGCCCCATGCGAGCCAGCCGCGCCGCCTTCAATCCACTGCGTGCGCGCACTGGATTTGCCACCCATGAACTGATCGCTACTGGCCATCCAGCCAGCACCGAAGACCGTCTCCAAGCTGCCGCCATCGAAATCGGAAATCAGGCTTTGGCCGGCTTCGAGCACCGCAGCGGGTGGCGCTGATGTCGCGGGTGGGGTCGCCTTCGACCAGCAGCAGGTCGGCGCGCATACCCGGCGCAATGCGGCCACGGCCGGCCATATTGAGGCGCTGCGCGGGCAGCGCGGTGGCGGCACGCAGGGCTTGGCGCGGGCTTAAGCCCGCCTTGACCAGCAGCGCCAGTTCGCCGTGCATCGACACGCCATGCGCGGTGCCGGGGTTACCGGCATCGGTGCCGGCGAGGATATCCACGCCGGCCGCATGCAGGCGGCGCACGCTTTCGATGGCGTTATCGAGCGCCTGCCGCTGGGCCGGGAACGCGGGCGGATAACTGGCGCGCAGGCTGGCAATCTGTCGCGGTTCAAGCGCCGCGTCTTCGGCCAATGCCGGGGTGAACGGGCTTTTTTGCATGGTGGCGATCACGCTCAGCGTGGGGATCACGAATGCCTTGGCTTCGCCTGCGGCGGCCAGCACCGTCTCATCGGCAATCGCATCGACAAACACATGCGCCAGGGCATCGGCCCCATCGCGCAGCACGCGGGTGGCATCATCCATCGCACTAACATGCACGATGGCCAGCCTGCCGTGGCGCTGGCTGGCCGCGATGCCCGCCTGCACCTCGGCGGGCGAAAGCGTTGGGATGCGATGGTTTGCACTGAAGGCGTGCATGTCATCGATCATCAGCTTGATGACATCGCTGCCCTCGTCCACCCGCGCCTTGATGAACGCATCGACATCGCCACCCCGCGCAAGCTCGGGCACCGGCATACCAAACTGGGTGCCGTGGCCGCCGGGTACGGTCAGCGCCGCGCCGCTGGAAAACACATCGGCGGTGTCGGTGGCGGCCATCGCCTCGCGGTGCGCATGCTTGCCGACTAGGCTTTCGCGTGCGCCCATCAGTTCCAGCTCGGTGGTGACGCCGAAGCGCAGCGCATCACGCTCGGCCTCGCCCCAGTTGTGGGTATGCGCATCGATCAGGCCCGGCAACAGGGTTTTGCCTTTGCCGTCGATGATCTCGATGCCGGCCGGGATCGTGGCGTTGGCGGCGACGTCGGCAATCAAGCCATCGTTGACCACCACCGTGGCGCGTTCGATCACGTTCTCGCCATCAAATACCCGCACATCGCGGATGGCGAAGCGGTTGCTGGGGGCAGCGGCGTTGGAAGTGGCAGACGCGGCGGGGGCAGTGCCGTTGGCCCGTTGCGAGTACCACACTGCGGTAGCCAACACGGCGGCAAGACCTGCCAGCGCGATCAATTCAAGCGACTTTTTCATCTGCGTGTTGTCCTTTGTTGGATGGATCAAGCGGACGCTTATTCGGCACGCGCCAATCGCGCCCGTGCCAGCGTGGCAAACACGGCACTAAACACCAGCAGCACGCCGATATGCAGCCACAGCGGTTGGCCGGCGTCTTGGCCGATCACCTTCAGCGCGATCTGCGCTAGGTGGTAGGCCGGCCATAGCGGTGCGGCGGTGGCCAGCCAGCCCGGCAACATCGCTAGCGGCAGCCACAGGCCGGAGAGGAAGGCCATCGGCAGAAACACCAGGTTGATGATCGCCACCGCGCCATTGCCGCTGGCCAAGCTGCCGATATACAAGCCCAGTGCGGCGAATGGCAACGCACCCATCACGTTGACCACGACCAGCAACAACGCCTGCGTCGGGGTGATCTGCACAGCGGCCAGCCCCACCGCCAAGGCCAACAGGCTCACGCTGATCAAGATGGCAAACAACATCGCCATGCCCAGCTTGGCGATCAGGTACGCGCCCGGCGGGCTTGGCATGGCCCGGCGCAGGCGCAGCAAGCCGTTGTCGCGCTCCATCGCGACACTGGCACCGAAGCCGAACAAGGCCGCGCCCATCACCCCGAACACGCCATAGGTGGCCAGCAAATAACTGCCCGCCGCGCCGCTGCCGCGGTTCAACAACACGCCAAACATGATGTAGAACACCAGCGGGAACAACAGCGTGGGCAGGGCGAAGATCGGGGTGCGAAAGGCGCGCAAAATTTCATTGCGCATATCCAGCCAATAGATGCGCAACAGCGAGGGCGAGGCAGCGCGCGGCGTGGAAAGCGTGTTGGCTGCCTTGTTCATGGCTGGGTCTCGGTGGTGGATTCGCGGGTGATGGCGAGAAAGGCATCGGCCAAACCGGCGCGGCTCACTTCCAGATCCGATAGCGCCGCATCGGCGGCCAACAGGCGCGGCAGCACCGCCATCGCATCCTCCACCGATAGCCGCAGGTATTCGCCCTCGCGCTGGATGGCGATCACCCCCGGCCACTGACGCAGCCGATCGGCATCCAAACCACTGCGGCAGCGGATGCCCTGCTGGGCGACGCGGGCGCGGATGGCATCGACGCTGCCCTCGGCGATCACGCGGCCGGCATCGATCACCATCACCCGGTCGGCCAGTGCCTCGGCTTCTTCCAGATAGTGGGTGGTCAGCAGCACCGCGGCACCGGCGCTGCGCAAATCACGGATCGCCTGCCATAGCGTTTGCCGCGATTCGATATCAAGACCAGTGGTGGGTTCATCCAGAAACAGCAATTGCGGCTGGCCGCAGATCGCCATCGCAAACTGCACGCGCCGTTGCTGGCCACCGGATAGCCGCCCGTAACGGCGCGTGGCGATCTCGCCCAACCCGGCCTGCGCGATCAAGGCCGCGAGCGGCAACGGATCGGCATACAAGGCGCAACTGGCTTGCAGCAGCTCGCTAACAGTCGAGGCATCCGGCAAGGCCGCCGCTTGCAGCATCACCCCAACCCGACGCCGCGCCGCCATCGACTGCGGCGGCTGGCCAAACAGGCGGGCCTCACCGCCATCCGGCGCGGTGAGGCCCAGCATCAAACTGATCGCCGTGGATTTGCCAGCCCCGTTTGCACCAAGCAAGGCCAGCACCTCGCCCGCGTGGATATCCAGATCGATGCCCGCCAAGGCATCGACCTTGCCATAGCGTTTGCGCGCGGCACGGAGCTGCGCAGGCAGGGCGGCCATCGCCAAGTCGCTGGACATATTCATTGCGCACTCCGTGTGGGTGCGGCCAGATTGGCGTGCTGACGGGCGAACGGGCAGTGGCCGGTATCAGGCTGTTTTGATGACAGTTGTCAGATTCGTGGCGACGGCCTGCCGTGCCGGATCGCCCCTGTGCAGCGGCTTGACACTGATGCCACCAGGCAGTAAAAGCGGGTTGCTGGCAACACGTCGGGGACGATTGGTGATTGCTGTGGTCATTGTGTCGAACACCCAGCCTCAACTGGTACCGCCAGCTCAGGCAGTTCACTCACTTCACTTACTGAAAAAAGTGATCGACATGATTAAAAAGATGAAAGCAACGTTTGCTGGATTGTGCATTGCTGGCGCGATGGTGTTTTGAGTACCTGCAAGCAGTGCGCTGGCAGCAAGTACACCCGCACCAAGCACCAACGCAAGTGACATCATCATTATCTGTCTGTAATGCGAAGCCCCCATCAACCTGTGTGCAGACGGAGGCCAATGCTTTTGGCCTCCGTCCTTTCACAGAGACGATCTTCAGCCCGGAGCACGATTCAAAATGAATGAACTGCCTCGATACTTCGACCATCCCGCGGCATGGGCTGCCATGTTGGCCGGTGTTTTTCTCGTTGCCGGATGTACACAATCGGGCAATGCATCCCCTGCCGACGCAACGCACACGGCCAAGGCGGCTACCGTGAATGATCTCGCGCCCATGGAAAGCGACGTTGCGCATGCACACGCAAACGCCGATACGACAACGCCAGATGCCGAACCCACCAAGGCCGTAGCGTCCGCCGCAAGCCCACACGCCACCGCCACCGATGCGGTAACCGCAACGCCACGCGAGCAATCCGCCGCATCGGCACCGCCCGTCGTACCCATGCGCGCATTTGCCCGCAGCCTGATCAACGGCGCGCACGGCGCTGGCTACCAGATGCCCACCCAACTCACGCTACCGGCCATCTGGCTATTCGCCCCGGATGGCAAACTTGTGGCGCAAGTCACCAGCGCCGCGGAATTGCAGGCGCTTTCCAAGCCGTGGCCGGCCAGCGAGCCATCGCAAATGCCGTATTCGATACTGGTCGAGGCATGGCGCTCAGCGGGCGGCAGCGCACTGCCCCAAGCAGCGTCCGGGCAGGGCATTGCGATATTGATGGATCAGGATGGCAGCACGTGCAACAAACCCAACTGCCAGGCGCTGCAAAAAGGGCTGCGCGATTTGCAGCAAGCCCCTTGGGAGGCGATGACCTACACCGCCCATTGGCAGGACGAAGGGGAATAACCAATGGGTGGCCGGGTGGCGGCGGCACTCGCCAGTTTGCGCTTGCGGGAACAACCCTCACGGCTGGCCTATCTGTTGGGCTCACTCGCTATTGCGGTGGTCGCGTGGTTAACCCTGTCCGCACTGGCAGCAGCGTTCAGCCCGCAGGCCAGGGCCGCGCTCGGGCATGTCAGCGTAGTCGCCGAGCGCAATGCACAACGCATGCCGATGAGCTACGTCGAACGCATCCGCCGCATGGAGGGGGTCGATGGCGTGGGTTATATGAACATCCTTGCCCTGATGTGCCAGCCGCCGCGCACTGTGGCTTCGATCAATGCGTGGTCGATGCCGGACAATCGCCCGCCCCTGCCAAGGCAGGAGATCCCGAAAGCGATGCTGGATGCGTGGCGGGCCACGCCCGATGGCCTGCTGCTGGGCGCGGACATGGCACATGCCTGCCAATGGGATACCGGGATGGTGATTGAGCCGATGGATGTGCTGCTTGGCAAGCCCGTCACGGTACGTGTCAGTGGCGTGCTGCCGCCTGGCGACGATGCAATGGGCGGCCGCATCGCATTTGCCCATTACGAATATGCCAATCGCCAATATCCGCACGAGGATCAAAACCAGATCATCACCATGCGCGTGTACGGCACCGACCCGGGCAGGCTGCCGGAGCTGGCCAATCGCATCGATGCCGAATTCGCCCATGACACCATTGCAGTCACCGCCAGCACGTCCAGCGAGGCCGAGGATGGCCTGGCCCGCTTTGGGAACGTGCGCGGCCTGTTGTGGCTGGTGACGGCAGCGATGGGGGCCTGTGCCTTGTTGGTGTTCGTCAGCACGCTGGCGCATGTGGTTGCGGAGCGGCGGGCATCGATGGCCAGCTTGCAGGCGATGGGGTTCAGGCGTTCGCATCTGGTCGGCGGCTTTGTGCTGGAAGTCTTGATGATCGTGGTGGCAGGCACGCTGATCGGTATCGCCGTCGGTTACGCCGTATTGAATGTCATCACCCCGGCAGTGCAGACCTATCTGGGCCGCCCGTCAATCCCGATCAGCGCGTGGTTGTGGCTGCCGGCTGGTGTTCTGCTATTGGTGGCGGCCTCCGCCATTGCCCCGCTTCGCACCATCGCGCACGTGCATCCGCGTGATCGGGACGGGCTGTAAGGAACCACCGATGACCACACTGAAGCAAACCCTGCACGTGCTGATGTTGTTCCTCGGGATGCACCGGGCACGTCTGCGTGACGGGTTGTTGATCGTGGCAGGCTTCGTGCTGGCGGCGGCCACACTGGCAGTATTGCTGGCGATCCCATCCGGCTTGCAACGGCTGGGGGCCAACACTGGGCGCGATGACATAGCGATGGTCATCGGCGCGCGCGCGATTGATGAGGCCAGCAGTAGCATCAGCGCACAAGAAGCACAGTTGATCGGCACCCTGCCGCAGGTCGCGCGTGATGCGCGGGGAGAGCCGCTGCTGGCCACGCAGTTCATCGGTACCACCAAGCTGGCCCGGCGCGATGGAGTCAAGACTACGGTGCAGGTGCGCGGTGTCGATGCCGGCACATGGGCAATACTGGGCGAAGGGGCAGCGAAAGGTCGATTGCCTGCCGATGGCGCCCGCGAGTTGTTGGCGGGGGTGCAAGCCACCGCACAGTTCCCGATGCTGGCCGGCAATGAATTGACCCTGCGCGATGCGACGTGGGCGATCAACGGGCGGATGGATCACGGCGGCAATCTGTGGGATTCGGAACTATGGGCCGAGCTGTCGGCGGTGCAGGCGGCCTATCGGGCACCGTCACGATTCTCCGTGGTGCTGGCCAAGCTGGGCAACGCCGCCGACTTCGATGCCTTCAACGCCGCCTTGAAATCCGATCCGCGCCTGTCCGGGGTGCAGGCACAACGGCAGAGCAGCTACTACGCCAAACGCACCGGCTTTCTCGCCAAGCTGATGGGCTGGGCTGCGCTGGGTATCGCAGTATTGCTAGGCGCTGGCGCCGCACTGGCCATCGCCAATGCGTTGAGCTCGGTGCTGGAGCGCCGCCGCCGCGAAGCCGGCGCCCTGCGCGCACTGGGCTTCCGCAGTGACAGCGTGCTGCTGGCCAGCCTGCTCGAAGTGCTGCTGCTGGGGGCCATTGCCAGTGCTGCCGCCTTCGTGTTGATGCACCTGCTGCTGCACGGGCGCGCCTTCGGTACGTCCTCCGGCGGCCATGCCATCTATGCGCAGTTGCAACTGGGCGCGGACGTGGGCTTGGCGGTGCTGGGTTATGCCCTGTTGCTGGGCCTGCTGGCGGCACTGTTGCCGGTACGGCGGCTGGCCTTCGGCAAAATTCTGGCCGCATTGCGCGCCGATTGACCGGGAGCGCTGCGATGATGAAGGGTGTCAATGGCAATTTCTGACTTCTGGCAGGCCCCTGCGCCGCCAAGCATGCCCCACACTGTCCTCAACGCCAGACCGGTACCCGCATGAACGCCTCCGCCGACCTGCTCAATGAACTGCGCATCGAACGTCGCAACCCGGCAACGCCGCCGCCCCGTCGCATGTGGTGGCTCATTGGCGCGGCCGTATTCGGGCTGCTTGTGCTGGGCCTGGCCTTGATCTTCTTCACCCGCGCCAAGCCGGTGCCGGTGCAGACCGCCAGTGCCACGGCCATCGGTGACGCGGGCGCGGTGGCATCGGTACTGGATGCCACCGGCTACGTGGTGGCACGGCGGATGGCAACGGTCAGCGCGAAAATCCCCGGCAAAGTTCTGGAAGTATTGATTGAAGAAGGGCAGCGGGTTGAAGAAGGGCAGATCATCGCCCGGTTGGATCCGATCGATGCCAGCCAGCAACAGGCGCTGGCGGCGGCGCAGGTCGCGGCTGCCAGCAGTCAGCGTGGCAATATCGCTGCGCAATTGCGCGAGGCCGAGGCACGCACGGCACGGCTACAAACCTTGGCGGGGCAGCAACTGGTGGCACGCGCCGATCTGGATGCCGCCATCGCCCAACGTGATGCATTGCGGGCGCAACTGGGCAGCGTGCAACGGCAACAGGAAGTAGCCCAGGCGCAATCCCGTATCGCCACGCAAGGGGTGGACAACACCGTGGTGCGCGCGCCATTCGATGGTGTGGTGATCGCCAAGGCGGCGCAGGTGGGCGAGATCGTCTCGCCGATGGCGGCAGGCGGCGGCTTTACCCGCACCGGCATCGGTACGATCGTCGATATGGATTCACTGGAAGTGGAGGTCGATGTCGGCGAGGCCTACATCGGCCGGGTGCAGCCGGGAATGCCGGTACAGGCTGGTTTGAATGCCTACCCGGATTGGAAAATCCCCGCTGAAGTCATCGCCATCATCCCGACCGCTGATCGCGGCAAGGCCACGGTCAAGGTGCGCATCAAATTGAACGTGAAAGACCCGCGCATCGTCCCCGACATGGGGGTGCGGGTGAGCTTTCTGGAGAAGCCCGCCAGCGCCGCCAACGAAAAACCCGAGGGCGTGCGCGTGCCGGCCAACGCCATCGTCGAGCGCGATGGTCAACCCGTGGCCTTCGTGGTCGGTTCAGACCAACGGGTGGCCGAACGCGCGGTGCGCGTGGGCGAGAAGCTGGGCGAGGCTGACGTGCAGGTGCTCGAAGGGCTTGCACCAGGTGACACCGTGGTACTGGATGCACCCGAAAACCTGCACGCCGGCAGTCTTGTCACCCAAGCGGCCCCGCCGCCCTGATCACCATTTGCAAGTACAGGAGCTCGCATGAACACTCTGGTCTCCATCCGCGATGTCGCCAAGAGCTATCGGCGCGGGCCGGAAGCGGTTGAGGTATTGCATGGCATCAATCTCGATATCCAGCGCGGTGATTTTCTCGCCCTGATGGGGCCATCGGGTTCGGGCAAAAGCACGTTGTTGAATTTGATCGGCGGGCTGGACACCCCGACCGCGGGCAGCATCGAAATCGAAGGCCAGCGCATCGATCGCATGAAGGAATCCGAGTTGGCGCGCTGGCGCAGCGATCATGTCGGCTTCGTGTTCCAGTTCTACAACCTGATGCCGACCTTGAGCGCGCAGAAGAATGTCGAGCTACCGCTATTGCTGACCGATCTACCCGCCGCGCGCCGCAGCCGCAATGCCCTGATCGCGCTGACCCTGGTCGGTTTGGCCGACCGCGCCAAACACCGCCCGAATGAGCTATCCGGCGGCCAGCAGCAGCGTGTGGCGATTGCCCGCGCCATCGTTTCCGACCCGGTATTCCTGATTTGCGATGAGCCCACCGGCGATCTTGACCGCCAATCCGCCGAGGATGTGCTGAACCTGCTCAACATGCTCAACCGCGAGCACGGCAAGACCATCATCATGGTCACCCACGACCCGAAAGCCGCCGAGCACGCCAACCGCACGGTGCATCTGGACAAGGGCGTGCTGGTGTGAAGCGCCGCGCGTTCCATCAGGGCGAGAGTGTTCTGGGGTGAAATACGTCTCGCTGATCTGGGCATCGCTGTTTCGCAGCAAATTGCGCACGTTGTTCACCATGCTCTCGGTGGCGACGGCCTTTTTGCTGTTCGGCATGCTCGACTCGGTGCGGCTGGCGTTCAACTCGGCAGGGGATGTGGCCGGGGCCAACCGGATGGTGGTGGTCTCGCGCTTGTCGATCACCCAGATGTTGCCGATCAGTCTGGATCGGCAGATCGCCAGCGTGTC
>JAUNTK010000031.1:0-8808 GCA_030538735.1 Pseudomonadota bacterium | reverse complement strand
GGGCGTGCGCAAATCCGCGTATGCGGCGTGGTTCGGCGGTATTTATCAGGATCCCAAAAACTTCTTTCCCAATTTTTCGGTCAGCGCGGATTTCATCGAGCTGTACCCCGAATACGTGCTGCCGCCGCAACAATTGGCCGACTGGAAGGCAACCCGCGACGGCGCGATCGTCGGCGCGGCACTGGCGGAAAAACACGGCTGGAAAATCGGTGATGTGATCCCCTTGCAGGCCACGATTTTTCCCAATCGTGATGGCAGCAATGACTGGCCGTTGAAACTTTCCGGCATCTTCCATGTTGCCGATGCCAAGCGCCGTGGCGAGGAAAACACGCTGTGGTTCCACTGGGATTACTTCAACGAATCCAACCAGTACGTCAAGGGCTATGCCGGCTGGTGGGTGGTCGAGATCAGCCCCGGTGCCAACCCCGACCGCGTTGCCAAGGCCATCGATGCGCTCAGTGCCAATTCTGATCGCGAAACCAAGACCTCGACCGAGCAGGCCTTCAACCAATCCTTCATCAAACAGTTCGCCGACATCGGCCTGATTGTCAGCTCGATCATGGGCGCGGTGTTCTTCACCCTGTTGTTGCTGACCGGCAACACCATGGCGCAGGCGGTGCGTGAGCGCATCCCGGAATTGGCCGTGTTGAAAACGCAGGGCTTTGCCAACCGCACGGTGCTGTGGCTGGTGCTGGCCGAATCGGTGTTGCTGGTACTGGTCGGCGGCGTGCTGGGTTTGGCGGCCTCGGCGCTGGTGATCGGCGGGGTCAGCGCGGCCAGTCAGGGGATCATGCAAATGAGTACGATCCAGCTGGAAACCTGGGCCGCCGGTATCGGCCTGATGGTCGCCATCGGCGTGCTGGTGGGGTTGCTGCCGGCAGTGCGCGGGATGCGGCTCAACATCGTTGATGCATTGGCCGGGCGCTGACATGGGCAGACTCAAACGCATCGTGGTCAATATGGCGCTGCTGCTGGCGATTGGCCTGCTGCTGGCGGGCTGGATGCTGCTGCCGTGGTACGGCGCGCTGGTGGGGGCGGTGGCGCTTGGCCTGTGGCTGGTCTTGGCCCGCAGCGGGCGCTTGGCCGCCACCGCGACCCGCCTGGGGCTGGCCAGCCTGCCGCAACGCTGGGGCGCATCGCTGGTGATCGTGATCGGCATCGCCGGCGTGGTCGGCGTGCTGGTGGCGATGCTGGCGATGGGCGAAGGCTTCGCCAGCACCTTGCGCGGCACCGGCAGTGAGCAGAGCGCGATCCTGTTGCGTGGCGGATCGCAGGCAGAAACCAATTCGGTCATCACCCGCGATCAAGGCGTATTGATTCCCAGCCTGCCCGGCATCGCGCGTGACGACGAAGGCCGGCCGTTGGTCTCGCCGGAGCTTTCGCAAATCATCAATCTGCCAAGCATGGCCGATGGCAGCGACGCCAATGCGCAGTTGCGCGGGGTTGGCCCGGCGGCATGGCGGATCCGGCCGCAGGTGCGCATCGTCAAGGGCCGTGCTTTCGAGCCTGGGCGGCGTGAGGTGGTGGTCGGGCGCGGCGCGCAACAGCAGTTTCGCGGGCTTGAAATCGGCAAGACCTTGCGCGTCGGCAATCAGGATTGGCAGGTGGTCGGCGTGTTCCAAAGCGATGGCGATGCACACGAATCCGAGCTCTGGAGCGATGCCGAAGTGGTCGGCAATGCCTATCGACGCAGCGCCTGGCAATCGGTGACGGTGGCGCTGGAAGGCCGCGATGGCCTTGAGCGTCTGCTAGCCGCGCTGGCCGCCGACCCGCGCCTGAGGCTGGATGCCGAAACCACCCGCCACTACTACGGCAAGCAATCCGGCCAGCTGAAAACCCTGCTTGATGTGCTTGGCCGGGTGATCGGCTCGATCATGGCGATCGGCGCGGTCTTTGGCGCACTCAACTCGATGTACGCCGCCGTGGCCGGCCGCGCCCGCGAGATCGCCACCCTGCGCGCCATCGGCTTTCGTGGCGGCCCGGTGGTGGTCGCGCTGATGCTCGAAACCATGCTGCTCGCGCTGGTCGGCGGCGTACTCGGCGCAGGGCTGGCGTGGCTGGTTTTCAACGGCTACAGCGTCAGCACACTTGGACAGAATTTCAGCCAGGTGGTGTTCCAGTTCAGGGTATCGCCAGAGCTGTTGTGGACGGGGCTGAAGTGGGCGCTTGGCATCGGCCTGGTCGGCGGCCTGTTCCCGGCACTGCGCGCGGCACGGATGCCGGTGACCGATGCTTTGCGGGCGGTGTGATGGCAAACCCCGGATTGCGCGAGCGCGCCTAAAGAATCGCCCCGGCCCGCCGATAAGCAAAGATACCGGGCGTTCTGGGAAGTCACGTTTTGCGCATCAGCAGCATCCAGCAACGGATATTGACCACCTTGGGCGTGATGCTCCTGCTTGGGACGGCCCTCGCCATGCCCAGCATCTGGTGGTTGATCGATCATCGATCGCGCCAGAATGAGCTTGATACGGCATCGCGGGATATCACGCGCCTGCAGATGTTGCTGGCCCATCGCGCCGATGCGGTGCAGGGCTGGGCGTTCGATTATTCCAACTGGAATCTGGCCGCGGATTATCTGCGCGGCAAGTATCCCAACTTCATCGCCGACAACATCTACCTCAACAACCTGGAATCCTTCGACAACGATCTGGTCATCATCGCCAATAGCACCCTGCAGCCGTATGCCGCACTGGCGACGCCTGATTTTGCCCCGGCCGATACCGATGCCGAGGCGGAAAACGGCATGACCCATGCCCCGGCCGAATTGGTCGATGCCATCCTGGCCTTGCCGGAAATCCGGCAACTGCTTGGTGAAAGCAGCAGCATTGGCATGTATGTACCGATCAAGCAGAAGTGGTATTTGATCGGTGCCGGCTCGATCAGTTACCCCGACCAGGAAGAAGACACATCGGTTCATGGCGTGTTTGTCTGGGTCAGCGAGCTCACCACCGAACGCATCCAGAAAATCGCCGACAGTGCCGGTTTCGGCTTCACCCTGTTGCCGCCACCGTTTGAGCAATCCACCGAAACCACCCGGATCACTGGCGACGATATCGTGGCTACCCGCAGCCTGCACGACACCCGCGAGCAGATCAATGGCGGTGTGCAAATCAGCTATCCGCGGCCGTTTCTGGCGCAGATGCGTGACACCCGGCAACTCTCGATCATCGCCGCCATCGTGGCGATGATACTCACCGTGGGCTTTGCATGGCTGATGTTGAATCGCAGCATCGTGCGCCGCCTGCTCAGTATCGGCGAAGGGCTTGAACACCTGCGGATGGGCGGCTCACGACTGCTCAGCGGCGACACCCAAGGCGATGAAATCGACCGGCTGGCGCTTGGCATCAATTCATTGCACGTGGAGTTGAGCCGCGCCAACTCACGCTGGCAGTTTGCCGCCCAACACGACAGCCTGACCCAACTGGGCAACCGTGAATACCTGCAGGAGGTGTTGTCGGCCAGCGATCAACAGGCCGACAAACTGACCGCGTTGTTGCTGATCAACATCAACGAGTTCCGTTCGATCAACGATTTGCTTGGTCATGAAGGTGGCGATCGCTTGCTGCAACTGGTCGCCGATGTTCTGCGCCGCACGATCCCCGGCGGCGCGCAGGCATTCCGCATGGGCAGCGATGAATTTGCCGTGCTGTTCAACCCGCGCGAGCGTGGCGATGTCAAAGCCCTGGCCAGCACCTTGCTTGCCAGCATGGCGCGCATCCCGGTTGTCGCCGGCGAAGGCACGCTGAGCGCGCGGATTGGCGCGGCGTGTACGGAGCTGGCCGATGCCACGCCGATCCGTTGCGAGGAATTGCTGCATGGCGCCAGCATCGCGCTGGAACACGCAACGGCGAACAACCGCGGCAGCATCGCGATCTACGATCTGACCATGTTCGAAGCCACCAAGCGCATGCATCGGGTCGAGCTTTTGCTGCGCGAGGCGCTCACCAATGGCGAGATCGAGGCGTGGTTCCAGCCCATCGTCAGCGCCACCGACAAGAGTCTGGTGCGGCTGGAAACACTGGCGCGCTGGCACAACGCCGAGCTTGGCCGGGTCGATCCCGGGGAGTTCATCAATATCGCCGAGCGCGTCGGCCTTGCCCCGCAACTGGATTTGTGGATGCTCAAACAGGCCGCCAAGGCATTGCCGAAGGTGCGCGATCTGGTGCCTGCGGCGCGGATGTCAGTCAACGTATCGGCGCGCAGCCTGATCAGCGAAGACTATCTGCGCAATGCGCCGCGGGTATTGATCGAATCCAGCCTGACCGGGCAGGACATCATGCTGGAAATCACCGAGACCGCGCTGGTCGATAACGACAGCATGTTGGAGCAGCCGATCCGCATCCTGCGCGAGCACGGCATGCACATCCAGCTTGACGACTTTGGCGTTGGCTATTCCTCGCTCAGCCGCTTGTCTCAGCTCAATCCGGCCGGCCTCAAGCTTGATGGCAGTTTCATTCGCAATCGTCTCAATGGCGGCGAACGCATCTGCAAGGCGATCATCCAACTGGCCCAACAACTGGAAATCCCGATCACTGCGGAATACGTCGAAACCGATGACGATGCCGAGTTCCTGCGCGTGCTGGGCTGCCAGTTCCTGCAGGGCTTCCTGATCAGCCGCGCCCTGCCCTTGCCGCAGTTGCTGGAATGGATCGCCTCGCCTCTGCGACGCACACCGCGCTGATCGGCAGCGGGTCGATCAGCCGCGCGCCAAGCGCCGCGGCCGCCAGGTGCGGCCCAGCGTGATCACCACCACGCCCGAGACGATCACTGCCATCGCCGCCAGATCGCCGGCCATGAAACGCTCGCCTCCCAGCCACACGCCCAGCACCACGGCAATCGCCGGGTTGACGTAGGCATAACTGCTGGCCAGCGCCGGGCGCACATGGTGCAGCAGCCAGATGTAGGCGGAGAAGCCGATGATCGAGCCAAAGCTGATCAAATACGACCACGCCAGCAAGCCCTTGTGGGTCGGCAACTGGTGCAGGCGCTCGCCCAGCAGCCAGCCGGCCAGCAGCATCACCACGCCACCGCAGAGCATCTGCGCGGCGGCGGTCATGAAGGGCGATGGCAAATCGCGGCCACGGCTCCAGATCGAGCCGAATGACCATGCCAGCGGCGCGATCAGCAGGCAGATCAGGCCCAGCGTATTGCCGCTGAAGGTGGAGCCGACATTGAGCCAGACCACACCAAAAAACCCCATCGCCAAGCCAAACCACTCTAGGCGACTTGGCCGCTCACCGCGGATTGCAGAAAACAAAGCCATCCACAAGGGTGCCGAGGCCACCGCCACCGCCGCCATCCCGGAGGAGACGCTTTGCTGGGCGATGCTGACCAGCCCGTTGCCCATGCCCAATAGCAGCACGCCCATCACCAACGCATTGCGCCATTGGCGCGCAGTCGGTGCTGCCTCGCCACGCATGCGCAGCACGATAAACATCAGGCCGCCGGCCAACACAAACCGGCTGCCGGCCATCAGCAGCGGCGGCCAGCCGCCTTCCAGCCCGAAGCGGATACCGAGGTAGGTCGAGCCCCAAATCAAATAGACGGCGGCCAGCGCGGTGACGACAGCCAGCGGGCGTGGTGCGGGAGAAGTCATCGGCAGGCCGAGGGTTGAATGGGGGGCACCTTACCCGAATCGGCAAGCCGCCGCCAACGGGGATGGCGTGATCAACATACAGCGGCGGTGCTTGGCAGACGGGGCCGCGCGTGCGCCCGCCTGCCGGTCATGATTCAATCCGCCCAGCGCCCGGGCGTGCTGGATTTCAGCAGCACTTGTGATGCCAGCGCCTGATCTGATTGCAGCAGGTGTGCGGCATCGCCAAGGATCGCCGCCGCCTCGCGTAGGAACGGATCCGGCACCTTCTCGGCCAACTTGTCGCGCTCAGCCTCCTTCGCCACATCACGCTCGATGCGTTGCAGGCCATCATCCAGACGCTCATCGGCCAGCGGGTCGGGGGCCAGCCCCAGACGTTCGCGCTCGCTGATGCGGAACTTGCGCTTGGCCTCATCCTTGTCACGCTCGGCGCGGCGCTCGGCCAGATTCAGGCTGATCGATTTTTCATCGCGCTTGGCGCGATATTCCTCGGCATCCCGCACCCGCCACTGGTATTCGACATCCTCGGCGGCACGCGCATCGTGCAGCTTCACCAAGGCCGGCAGCAGGCTGGAAAACTGGCCGTAGCTGGCATGTGGCGCGGCATCGATCTTGGAAAACGGCAGCGCGTTGTCATAGGTGCTTTCGCCAAACTCGCTGGCATCAAGCGTAGACGGGAACGGGATATCCGGGCGGATACCGTGGTTCTGGGTGCTGCGGCCGCTAGGCAGGAAGAACTGGGCGACAGTCAATTTGACATCGCCATAGCGGGCATCGCCACGGTTGGGCACGATCCGATCCAGCCCGATCACTGCCTGCACGGTGCCCTTGCCGAAGCTGTTTTCGCCGATGATCAGGCCGCGGCCATAATCCTGGATGGCACCGGCCACTATCTCCGAGGCCGAGGCCGAGGCGCGGTTGATCATTACCGCTAGCGGGCCATCCCATTCAACGCCGGGATTACGATCGGCACGCACGCCCACCCGGCCACCGGATTGGCGCTCTTGCACCACTGGGCCTTGATCGATAAACAGGCCGGTCATGGTGACCGCCTCATCCAGCGAGCCGCCGCCGTTGTTGCGCAGATCAAGCAGCACGCCATCGACGTTTTCCTGCTTGAACTCGCCGAGGATCCGGGCGACATCGCGCGAGGCCGATGCCGCCTCGCCATCACGCAGGCGGCGCGCGGAGAAATCCTGATAGAACGAAGGCAGCTTGATCACCCCGATGCGCCGCGCCGGCTCATCATTGGCCGCCGGCAGTTGGATGATTTCACTCTTGGCCTTAGCATCGGCCAGCACCACTTTGTCGCGGGTGATCTGGATACGGTTGGGGGTGCCCTCCAGCGGCATTTCCGCCGAGAGCACATCCAGCCGCACCACGGTGCCCTTCGGCCCCTTGATCTTGCTGACCACATCATCCAGACGCCAGCCAATCACATCCTCCATCGCGCCATCCTTGCCTTGGCCGACCGCAACGATGCGGTCACCCGGCTTCAGCCGCGCATCGCGGGCCGCCGGGCCGCCGGGGACCAGCTCCATGATGGTGGTGACTTCATCGCGCTTCTGCAGCGTCGCCCCGATGCCCTCCAGCGACAGCGACATCTGCTCGTTGAAGCGTTCCGCCGAGCGCGGGTTGAAGTAATTGGTATGCGGGTCGATCGAACCGGTATAGGCATTGAGCGCGATCTGGAAAATATCCTCCGCCTTCAAATCACCAATATTGCTGACCATGTTGGCGTAGCGCTTGTCCAGCGTTTTGCGGATTTCATCCGGCTTTTTGCCGGCCAATTCCAGCCGCAGCCAGTCGTAGCGCACCGACTGCCGCCATTGCTGATCGAGCGCCTCGTTGCTGGCCCACGGCACATCCTTGCGGTCGTACTCGAAGCGATCATTGCCGGTGAAATCGAAGATGTCCTGCTTGAGCAGGGCGCGCGCGTATTCGGAGCGTGTACCCACCCGATCACGATAGGCCGCAAACACCGCATAGGTCGGGTCGAAATTGCCACCGCCGACTGCCGCACCCATCATCTGCGCGCCATCGCCAAAGCCATCGATATCGGCCTTGCTGAAATACATCTTGCTTGGGTCAAGCGCTTCCAGATAACGCTTCCAGACTTCCGCACTCAGCTCGGCATCCAACGGACGCGGGCGGTAGGCGTAGCGGCTATCCGACAACAAGCCATGCACCAGCGCGGCGGTATCGGATTGTTCGCGGCTGGTTTCCAGCACCACCTCGGTACTTTTCGCCGCCGCGACAGGTGCTTGTGCCGTCGAGTGCGTCCCGTCGGCCATCGCCAACAGCGAGATCGGGGCGGCCAAGGCCAGGGCAAGCATCGAAAGGCGCAGTTTCATCATGGGCTCGTCGGGTAAAAATCGAACAATCAGGCAGGTCGCCAGCTAATCACAGGCTTGGACAAGACAACAGTGCCGGAAGTTGCAGGCCGATGCCAGCACAGTCTGTGTTCAGAGTAGCCGGGCGGCCGTGATGGCGGATGAATGGCGGATGAGATCGGTGCGGCACGCGGGCGCGCGATGCAGCACATCCCGGCCACGCCCGGGCATGCAGACGGGCAGAAACACTTGAGCGCCACGACAGCGTGATCTGCGCAAGCCGGTGATGGTGTGGTTGGGATCACCGCCCGGATCAGCCACCACCGGCAAACAACTGCTGCCGGTCGTGTTGATCAAGCAGATGCCATTCGCCCTCGCCCAGCCCGCCCAGCGACAGGCCGCCGATGCGCTCGCGATGCAGTGATGCGACATGGTTGCCAAGCGCGGCAAACATCCGCCGCACTTGGTGGTAGCGGCCCTCGTGCAAGGTCAGGCGGGCGCGGCGGTCGGCCAGCGGCTCCAACTCGGCGGGCAGCAGCGGCGTGGTTTCGCTTTCCAGCATCAGCGTGCCGCTGGCGAAGATCGCGGCCTCGTCGCCGCCAAGATCGCGGGCCAGATCGGCCAGATAGACCTTGGGCAGTTTTGATTTCGGCGCGATGATCCGATGCAGCAGTTGGCCATCGTCGGTGAACAGCAGCAGGCCGGAGGTATCACGATCCAAACGCCCGACCGGCGAGACAATTGGCGTGCGCAGACGGAAACGCTTGGGTAGCAAATCGTAGACCAAACGCCCCTGATCCTTGGCCGAGCAGGTCACCCCGGCCGGCTTGTTGAGCATCAACAGCACGCCCGGCGCGGGGTCAAGCGGCTCGCCATCAATGC
>JAUNTK010000030.1 GCA_030538735.1 Pseudomonadota bacterium | reverse complement strand
TCGGTAATCGCTTGGGCCAAGCTTGATGGGCGCATGGACAAGCGCTACACGTTTGCCGGCCAGCAGTATTTCAATGCCTGCGTTGCGCTAGTCACGATGATCGCCGGGGCGATGGCGCTTTACACCTTGTCGATGCCGTGGGTCGTCGCGTTCTTCGTGCTGGCCTTGGCGCTGGGTGTCTTGATGACCTTGCCGATTGGTGGCGCCGATATGCCGGTGGTGATTTCGCTCTACAACGCCTTTACCGGGCTGGCCGTCGCGTTTGAGGGCTATGTGCTGGAAAACGAGGCGCTGATCATCGCCGGCACCATGGTCGGCGCGGCCGGCATGTTGCTGACGCGCTTGATGGCCAAGGCGATGAATCGCAAGATCAGCAATGTGCTGTTCTCCAATTTTGGCGGCACCGGCGGTGCTGCGCAGGAAATCGGCGGTGCGATGAAGCCGATCGAGGCCAGCGATGTCGCGGCGATGATGGCGTTTGCCGAGCGCGTCGTGATCGTGCCCGGCTATGGTTTGGCCGTGGCGCAGGCCCAGCACAAAATCTGGGAGCTAACCCAGCGCCTGCAAGAGCGCGGGGTCAAGGTGAAATTCGCCATCCACCCGGTGGCTGGCCGCATGCCCGGCCACATGAACGTGCTGCTGGCCGAAGCCGGCGTGCCGTATGACCTGATCGCCGATATGGACGACATCAACCCCGAGTTCGCCCAGACCGATGTCTCGCTGGTGATCGGCGCCAACGATGTGGTGAACCCGGTGGCCAAGACCGACCCGGCATCACCGATTTATGGCATGCCGATCCTCGACGTGGTGAACTCGAAGAACACCATCGTCATCAAGCGCGGTAAAGGCACCGGCTTTGCCGGCATCGAAAATGCGCTGTTCTACGCCGACAACACCCGCATGCTGTATGGCGATGGCAGCGAGATGGCGAATGCGTTGGTTAGCGAATTGAAGGCGTTGGATGGTGGGCATTGACGTCTCAGAACCTTGACCGCCACACTTGAGTGCGGAGTCCAAGGCGGCTTCGAGTCTCGGAGGCGTGCAATCAGGCGTGCGAAGTTGAAAGGCCGCTTGCCCTGCGCTGTGTCTCATGCCCATGCATAAAGGAAATGCGTAAAACGACCGGCTGGGTGCCACGGAATGCAAACGGGCCGATCGATTGACCGGCCCGTTTGCATGTGGCGAGCTTGATCGGGCGATCAGAACTTGGCGCTGACGCTCACCCCATACATGCGCGGGTTGCCGGGGATGAAGGTCGGGGTGCCGAACAGGCGGCCGGTGTTGCCGGCATCGATCAGGTATTTTTCGCCGCCCAGATTGGTGCCCCAAAGGCCGATATCCCAGCGGCCATCGCCCAAGCGCAGGCCCATTCGCAGATTGGCCAGGCCGTAGCTATCTTGCGAGAGTTGTTCGCTGTTGTCGTCCTCGAAGTAGATCTTGCTCTGCCAGGTGTAGGACGGGCGCAGGTAGAAGGTGTGGCCGGCCAGCGGGATTTCCCAATCCAGCCCCAGCGAGGCCGAGCGATCCGGGGTCAGGCGGAAGCGGTTGCCGGCGTAGGCCTGCGGGTTGCCATTGTCATCGCGGTCATCGAAGCGGGCTTTGAGCGCGGCGAAGTTGGCGAAGGCGGTGAGGCCATCCATCAAGCGGCCATGCACGGCCAGCTCGATGCCCTTGGCGGTGGCGTTGCCGCCATTGGTCGGCACAAACGGCGGGATCGCGCCGGTCGGGTTGGGGCGCAGGGTCTGAAAGTTGGAATAGTCGTAGCGGAAGGCGGTCACGTCATAGACCAAGCGGCCATCATTGAGCGCGCCTTTCAGGCCGATTTCAACGCTGTTGACGATTTCCGCCGGCAACCGTTCGCTGCCCTGCGGGGTGACATCGATCACCTCCGGGCGGCGGCCGCGTGCGTAGGTGCCGTACACCGCCAACGCTTGGCTGAAGGTGTAGTGCGCGGCGACGCGGCCAACCAGGGCGTCGAAGTTGCCATCCTGCGTCAAGCGGCCATTGGTGGCCAGATTGAGGATGTTGCGGCTGCCCGGCATCGGTGTGCCGGTGCCGAGGCCGCCCAGCAGCGAGGGTGCATTGCCGGCGAAGCCGTGGTAGCCCGCGCCGATCTTCTCGCGTGTCCAGCGCAGGCCGGCGGTCAGGTCGAATTTATCGGTGACCGACCAGGTGCCATCGGCAAACACATCCCACGCCTCGGTGCTGCCGTAATTGGCGAACGATTCGGTGTGATGCGGGTTAAGCACCAGCCCCGGTGGCAGCATCGCGCCCAAGCCAAGGAACGGCGTGCCATCGGCGTTGAGCACAGGCGGCTTGGGGAAAATTACGCCCGGCGGCAACGCGCCCATCATCCACATCAACTGCGAAACCTGGGTGCGGATGCCGTCATCCTGCATCAACAGCGCCAGCATGCTGCGCTCGTCGGTGGTGAAATCGACGCGCTGCGAGCCATTTTCCTGAAACCAACTGGCACCGAGGAAACCGGCCAGCTTGCCGCCGTTATCGAAGTTGAGGCGAACCTCGTGGCTCCATTGCGTGCCTTCGGCATGCTCGGCAAATTCCAGCGCCGGGATCTGCGCGCCATCGGCATCAAACTGCTCGGTCGAGCGGAAGCCGCGCCAGCCGCTGACGGTATTGAGCGTCCAGTTTTCGCCCAGAAAAAACTGGCCAAGCACGGTCGCGCCATACACCTTGCGATCAAGCCCCAGCGCATCACCGCGATTGAGATCGGCCTTGCCCCACGGGTCAGTGCTGCCCTGCCGGGTGGGGATCGTGCCACTGCGGAAATTGGTGCCCGGCGGCGTGTCTTGTTGGTAGTTGAGGATCAAATCGACGCGCGCGGCATCGCCAAACAACATGCCCAAGCTGCCACGCACGGCGCTGGTATCTTTGCCGCCAAGACGGCCGCCGGACAGGTTTTCATACGCACCATCGCGCGATTCGTGGATGAAGGCGATGCGGCCAAACAGGCCATCGGGCTGCAAAATGGTGTTGTAGTGGCCTTCGATCAGGCGCTGGTTGAAATTGCCGATGCCCGCGCGCAGATGGCCGCTGTATTGGTCGCGTGCCTTGTTCTGGATCAGGTGGATTGCGCCAATTTCCGCCGCGCGCCCAAACAGGGTGCCCTGCGGCCCGCGCAGCACTTCGACCTGCTGCATGTCGAACAACTCCACCGATGCCCCGCGTGCGCGGCTAAGCGATACGCCATCCTGAAAGATCGACACACGCGCCGGCTGATTGGCCGCGCCGCTGTCGGAGGTGATGCCGCGGATCACATAGCCCGGGTTGTTCGGGCTTTGCTCCTGCACCTGCAGGCCGGGCACATAGCCAGCCAGATCGCCAAGGCCAGTGACCCCCAGCCTTTCGATGAACTCGCCGGAATAGGCGGTCATCGCGATCGGCACCTCCTGCACCTGCTGTTCGCGTTTTTGCGCGATCACGGTGACGCGGTCGAGCGCCTCGGCATCGCTGTCATCCACCCCGGCGATCTGGGCATGGGCGGGCAGGGCGGCGCTTGAAAACAGAGCCAGGCCCAAGGCTTGGCAGAGCAGATGACGTTGCATGCGAGGTTCCCGTGGACGAGCGGGCGTGCGGCCCGGCAATTCAGGCCAGTATGGTGTGGCGTGAAGATTTCGTTGATATTACAGATGGCTTCCGTGCGTAATGGTACGGTCACGAAGCATCAAGATCATCGCGCACTTTTGCCGGATTTCATCGTGGATACATATCGCTCACAACGCCGCCGGTTTCTGAAAACACTGGCGGTCAGCGCGGCCGCTGTGCCGTTTGCCGGCATCGCGCTGGAGGCGACGGCGGATGCGGCAACAGCGGCGGCGGCGCGGGCCACGGCGTTGCGCTACTTCCCGCAATCGCTGGCCTCCGGCGACCCGCGCCCCGACCGGGTGCTGCTGTGGACACGCGCACCGGCGGCCAGCGGCGATGTGCGCGTGCGCCTGCAAGTGGCTGATGATGCCGGCTTCAGCCAACTGCGTGTCGAGCGCGAATTGAGCGCCGAAGCCCACGCCGATCACTGCCTGCGGGTGCGCGTTGATGGCCTGTTGCCGGGGCGGCCGTATCACTACCGCTTCTTGCGCCAAATCGATGGCGCGTGGGTTGCCTCGCCGCATGGCCGCACCCGCACCGCGCCGGCCGACGATGCGCCGGCCAGCGCCGATTTTGCCGTGCTGTCTTGCCAGGACTATGGCGGGCGTTGGTACAACAGCCTGCGCCCGCTGCTGGATGATCCGCCGGATTTCATCCTGCATCTAGGCGATTTCATCTACGAAACCACTGGCGACCCGCGCTTTCAATCCAACCACGGCGAGCGCAGCATCCAGTTTGATGACCGTGCCGGCGCGCTGGTGATCGGCCAAGGCGATGGCCAGTTTTTGGCTGCGGCTAGACTGGATAATTACCGCCAACTGCATCGCACTGTGCGCAGCGATGACCTCATGCAGCGCCTGCTGGAAAGCGCGCCCTTGATCGCGATCTGGGATGACCACGAGTTTTCCGATGATTGCTGGGGCGATGTCGCTACCTATCGCAATGGCCGCGCCGATGAGACGGATCGTCAGCGCCGTCTGCACGCCGAGCAGGCGTATTTTGAATACATGCCGGTGGATGTCGCGGTGGGTGAAATCGATGCCGATGGGCAATCGCGGGTCGATGCCGCGCGCCTGTATCCGCAGCTGGAATTGTGGCGCGAACTGCGCTGGGGCGGCGATGTGCAACTCTTGCTCACCGATTACCGCAGCCATCGCCCCGATCACCCGATCCCCGAAGATGCCTTCCCCGGCGCGTTGGCCTTCGATGCCGAGGCCATCGCCCGCCTGCTGCCACAGAGCGGGTTTGATGCCGAGATAGCGGATGCGCAATTGCTGCCGTATATCGACTTGGCCGAGCCGCGCTGGAAGGCGCTGAAAAAGCCATTGAAACGCGCCTTGAATCGTGGTTATCGCGATGCCGGCCTCGACAAACGCGAGGCTGCGCGCCGTGTTGAAATCATCACCAGCGGGCCGGTCGCGTTGTATGTGGTGCGCGAAGTGCTGGGCCGCTATAACGCCGCCGTGCCCGCCCTGATGCGGGTTGAATTGCCGCCTGCCGAGGGCGAGCATGAAGATGAGTATCCGCGTGGCCTGGCGTGGTTGGCACTGGGTAAATCCAGCTTGTTTGGCGAGTTGGGCAGCCGCTACTTCGTGGTCAAGGATGCGTTTGATCTACTGCAAGCCCTGCGTGCCGCCGAAGCGCCGCCGGCCTCGGCCTACGGTGCGCGGCAGGCGGCATGGTTGGATGCCGCGATTGCCCGGCCGGCGCCGCGTTGGCGGGTGCTGGCCAATTCGGTGGCGATGCTGCCGATGGTGCTCGATCTATCCGCCCCGGCGCTGGATGCGCCACAGCTGATGCGGCGCAGCTTCTATCTCAATATCGATCAGTGGGATGGCTTTGGCCGCGAACGTGATGCGTGGATCGGCAAACTCGATGCCAGTGGCGGCGCGCTGGTGCTCTCGGGCGATATCCATTCTGGTTTTGCCACCCAGTTGGGCCCGCGCACGGTGGAGTTCACCACGCCGGCCGTTTCATCGGCCACGCTCAACCAGATGGTGGCGGGCAGTGCCGAGAACGATCCGCACAATGCTGCGGCGATCGGGCGGCTGGCGGCCGCGTTGGATGAGGTCTTGCGTGCGGGCGAGCCGCGTCTTCGCTATGCGCAAACCCATCGCCACGGGCATCTGCGTATCCGCTTGGCGGGGGATACGTTGGCGGCCGAATTCGTCGAATTTGATGCCGATCTGTGCCGGCAACGCCATTACGACGATGCTGGAAAGTCACTGCCCAGTCGGCGCAAGCGTTTTGGCATGGACAGCAGCGCCCGCCAGTTGCGCGCGTTGGATTGAGCCTCGGGGAATCGCTGCATAATCCGTCGTTCCAGCGAAAGCCGGAATCCATTTGCGCGCAAACGAGAGAAAAACAGGCACTGGCCCCAGCTTTCGCTGGGGTGCCGTCACAAGGCGGGTGTTCAGGCTCTCAACGCCCCAGCAGCCAAGCCAGCCCCACTGCACTGGCGTAGATCAAAAGATCGACTGGCTGCAGGCTCATCAATGAGAGCGTCCAGGCAAAGCCGCCGCTCATCTTCGGGATCGATTCCCACGGCATCATGCCAAGCTGGATGCCGACCAGCGTCGCCATCGTCCACCATTGCGCCAATACGATCGCCAGCGCAGTGCCGAATGCCGCTTGCGCACCGCGCCAGAAACCGCGCCGCAGCCTGACCAGACGCAACAGCAGCACCAGATCGGCGGTGGCGATGAAGGCCAGCGCGCTTGACCAGATGCCAAAGCCGAACGCCACCAGCACCCAGATCGCCGCCGCGCCAAAGGCACCGAGCAGCATCAGGGTGATGCTGGCAAAGGAAACGGAAGGCAGCGCACGGGTGGCGGGTGGGGGATGGCTGGACATCAGCAGGCAGAAGGCGGGCAGTCGCACAGCATAACCGCCCCGAGCAGTACAATATCGAATTGCCCGTGATTCCCCGCCATGTACTCCCGCAGCAGTGAACCCGTGCGCTTTGAGCGCGATTGCCCCGTCGTCCTCGTCCCCTCCGGTGAGGAGGTGGTGATGCCGGCCGGCAGCATCGGTTACATCACCCAGGCCTTGGGCGGCAGTTTTACCGTGTTCGTCGAGGGCAATCTGATGCGCGTCGCCGGCAAGGATGCCGATGCCATCGGCAAGGACGTGCCGCCGCCGATCGAACTGCCGGAAGGCGCCAGCGACGAGGATGTCGAGCAGATGGTCTGGCGCCAACTGCGCACCATCTTCGACCCGGAAATCCCGATCAGCGTGGTCGAACTCGGCTTGGTCTACGAGGCCAACCTGAAGCATCGCGATGATGGCCAGCGCGAGATCGAAATCAAGATGACCCTGACCGCGCCCGGCTGCGGCATGGGCGATATTCTGGTCGCCGATGTGCGCGACAAGCTGGAAATGATCCCGACCATCATCGAGGCCGATGTCGAGCTGGTGTTCGACCCGCCGTGGAACCGCAGCATGATGAGCGAGGCGGCGCGGCTGGAAACCGGGATGCTGTGAACTGCCGGCTGCGGTGTGCGCTTCTGTGATGTGATCGACGCTCGCGGCGGCGCAGCGCGCTTGCCGCATATACCCGCAGCCGCCAAGATGGCCGGCTACTCCGGGCATTGATCGATGACCATCTCACGCGCCTGTTTCCCCCTTATCGCCGCCGTGTTGCTCGGCGGCTGCCTGCATGTGCGCATCAGCGAATCGGCAGCGACAAGCACCGCGCCGGCCACGACGCTGCCCGGCATCAGCGGGATGGCGTTGATGCACGATGGCCGCTATCTGGTCGTTATCGATACCAAAGCGTTTTCTGCTGGGCTGCGCTTTGTCGCGCTTGATGCCGTTGCCGAGGGCGGTAGCCGGTTCGAGGCATTGGCGGTGGATGGTTGGGAGCGCGTCGGCGGCCGCTCCAATGACCTCGAAGCGATCTGCGCGCTGGATGGCCGCCGCGATGAATTTCTCGCCGCCGAAAGCAGTTATCGCGATGCCGATTATGGCCGCGTGTTTCATCTGCGTGTGCGCAATGGTCGGGTCGAACTGCTAAGTGCGATGCCGCTGCCGACCGAGCGCAGCAATGGCAAGGACGAGATGGGTTACGAAGGTCTGGCCTGCCAACGTATCGATGCCCAGCGGTATCTGCTGGTGCTGGGCGAGCGCGGTGGTTCGGCGATCCGCCCGCGTGGCAGCCTGCGTTTGGGTGAGTTCGATGCAGTGGTGGCACGCATCGTCTGGCGCGATGAGGAAATCGAATTGCGCGCACCGGGCAACTGGCTGGCGGCGCCGCCGCACCGCGATATCGCCGATCTGTATGTCGATGCCGAGGGCGCGTTGTGGTCGGTGGCCGCCAGCGACCCCGATGATTACGGCCCGTTCCGCTCGCTGGTGTGGAAAGTCGGCCAGCTTGATGGCGGCAACCCGGCCGAACCGTTGAAACTGGCCGCGCAACAAGAAGCACGCTGGATCATCGATGGCTTCAAGGTCGAGGCGATTTCAGCGCCCGACCCGCGCATCCCCGGCAGCGTGCTGTCGATCGGCAGCGAGGACGAGAAGCTGGGCGGCGTATGGCGGGCGCTGGGGCCGGTCAGCCAATAGCGCGGATACGCAAGACAACGCCGGGGAAATCCGGCGTTTGCGCATTTGCCGTCGATATCAATCCTTGCGCACGGCGGCGCTGCCAGGCACGCGCTCACGCGCAAACGGGTTGATCCGATGCAATACCGAGCTGTCCTTCGGCCAACCACCGCTCAGCCACGGGTGCTGCGGGTCGTTGGTCACCAGGACGCGCTTGGCATCGGCGGCCAGAGTCTCGTTGCCGAGGCGGGTATAGGTTTCGGCCAGTACCGCGACGGCATCGTTCTGGTATTCGCTTTGCGGGTAGGTTTCCAGAATGTAGGTGGCACGCTCGGCGGCGGCGACCCAAGCGCTGCGGCGCAAGTAGTACACGGCGATGTTCAGCTCATGGCGGGCGAACTGGTTGCGTAGATAGACCATGCGCTGACGGGCATCGGCGGCGTAACGGCTGTTGGCGAAACGCTCGGCGACGATGCCGAAATCGTCATAGGCCTGCATCGGCGCGGCCATGTCGCGGCTGGCCATGTCAAGGTTGAACACGCGCTGCATGAACACCGTGTTGCGCGCCTGATTGGACAGGCCGCGCAGGTAGTACATATACGGCACGTGGCGGTTGGTGGGGTAGGTGCGCAGGAAGCGGTCGATGGTGGAGACCGCATCATCGTTCTTGCCGCTCTTGTATTGCGCATAGGCGGTTTCGATCAGCGATTGCTCGGCGTAATCGCCATACGGATACTGGGCGATCAGGCGGCGGAAGGTTTCCTCGGCGCTGCCGTAGTTGCCGCTCATCATCTGCTTGTGGCCGCGCTCGTAGAGCGTCTCGACCGGCAGGCCTTCGTTCTTGCCACTGTCCTTTTTCTTGAACATGGCGCAGCCGCCGAGCGAGACCAGCACGATCATCGAGAGGATCAGGGTGCGTGCCAGCGGGCGACGCGCATCAAGGCGTGGAGACATGGGACTCGCAGGGGTGTCGAACGGAAGCGGTGATAATAGCGCAGCCGGGGCGTTTGACGCCCATGCAGGATGAACCCCGGGGCAATGATGGCCCGTTAACCAGAGCGTGAGCATGACCGACCAGGACACCGATTCCCCCCGCCAATCCAGCATCCCGGCCAGTGCCGCCGGGCGCCGCTTCGATGCGGTATTGGCCGAGCTATTCCCCGAATATTCGCGCTCGCGGCTGGCCGAGTGGATCAAATCCGGCGATGCGCTGCTGGATGGGCAAACCGCGCGGCCGCGTGATCTGGTGCATGGCGGCGAGACGGTCAGCTTGAACGCCGCGCTCGGCATCGAAACCGAGGCGCTGGCGCAGGATATCCCGCTCGATATCCTCTACGAAGACGCCGATCTTTTCATCATCAACAAGCCGGCCGGGCTGGTGGTGCACCCGGGTGCCGGCAACCCCGATGGCACGCTGGTCAACGCCTTGCTGTATCGCGATCAATCGCTGAACCAGTTGGCGCGCGCCGGCATCGTCCATCGTCTGGACAAGGACACCTCAGGCGTGATGGTGGTGGCGCGCACCTTGCCTGCACAAACCAGATTGGTGGAAATGCTCAGCGCACGCGATGTGCATCGCCAATATCTGGCCGTGGTGGCCGGGCCGATGGTTTCCGGTGGCACGGCCGATTACCCGATCGACCGCCACCCGCGTGACCGCCTGCGCATGACCGTGCGCGAGGATGGCCGCGATGCCGTGACCCATTACCGCCTGCGCGAGCGTTTCCGCGCCCATACCGCGCTGGAATGCCGGCTGGAAACCGGCCGCACTCACCAGATCCGCGTGCATATGCAGCACATCAAACACCCGATCATCGGCGACCCGCTGTATAGCGGCGCGCTGAAGCTGCCGAAGGGCGCAACCGAAGGCTTGGTGGCCGAATTGCGCGGCTTCAAGCGTCAGGCCCTGCATGCCGAAGTGCTGGAGTTTGCCCACCCGATTACCGGCGCGCCAGTGCGTGCCGAAGCGCCGCCGCCGGATGATCTGCGCGTATTGATGAAGGCGCTGCGCGATGACACGCTGGCCTTCAACGAGGCGCAACGCCGATGAGCGAAACGGCGTGGATCGAGGCGGATTGGCCGGCCCCGCCCGGCGTGCGTGCGATCACCACGCGCCGCTTTGGCGCGGGCGTATCCAAGCCGCCGTTCGATACCTTCAATCTGGGTGTGCGCAATGGCGATGATGTTGAGGGCGTGGCGGCAAACCGTCGAGAATTGATTGATGTGCTGGCACTGCCCAGCGCACCGCGCTGGCTGCGGCAGGTGCATGGCACGGCGGTGGCGCGCTTTGGCCGCGATGATGCGCTTGAGTTGGTCGGTGGCGATGCGGCCAGTGTGGATTTGACCGGCCGTGATAGCGATGCCGATACCGCTGCACCAGAGGCCGATGCTGCCATCACCGCAACACCCGGCACGGTGCTGGCCATCCTCACCGCCGATTGCCTGCCCGCCGTTTTTGCCGCCCGCGATGGCGGCGAGATTGCCGCCACCCATGCCGGTTGGCGTGGCTTGGCGGGCGGCGTGCTGGAAGCGACTGCCGCCGCGATGCAGACACCGCCCGAAGGTTTGCAGGTTTGGCTGGGCCCGGCTGCTGGGCCTGCGGCTTACGAAATCGGCGCCGATGTGCGCGATGCTTTTCTCGCCCACGATCCAGCCGCCCAATCAGCGTTTAGCACCACCCGCCCCGGCCATTGGTTGATCGATCTCTACGCCTTGGCGCGGCAGCGCCTGATCGCCGCCGGTATCGCTGCGGATGCCATTTTCGGCGGCAACCGCTGCACGATTACCGAGCCCGAGCATTTCTTCTCGCATCGCCGCGATAGCCAGTCCGGCCGCATCGCTACTTTGGTTTGGATCGCATGACGCCCACCTTGTTCCAGCGCCTGATGGGTGCCGAGTTCTACCATCTGGCCCCCGAGGTCAAGGCCCTGCATTCGCGCCCGGGCCGCAGCCGTTGGCGCGGGCAATGCACGATCCAGCGCGGCAGCAACGTGCTGGCGCGGCTGGCCTGTACGTTCTCGCGCCTGCCGCCGTCGATGCAGGCCGCAGCGGTCAGCGTCGAGATCGACAGCCAAGGTGAGCGCGAAACCTGGCGGCGCGATTTCAACGGCGTACCGATGACATCGCGCCTGCGCCTTGATGCCGGCCAACTGCGGGAATGGCTGGGGCCGATGCGTTTCCAGTTCCGCCTGTACCGGATCGATAACGACCTGCACTGGATTGCCGAAAGCGCAAAAATCTTCGGCCTGCTGCCGCTGCCGGCAAGCTGGGTGGAAGAAGTCAAATGCCGCGAATCGGGCGCCGATGACCGCTACCGGTTTTTGGTCGATGCGCGCCTGCCCTTGATCGGTTCACTGATCCGCTATGAGGGTTGGCTGGTGTTGGATGAGGGCGATGTTGCTGATCCCTGATAAGGGCTTGGCCATCGTGTTTGCTGGCGTTTGCGCGTTATGCAATGGATGAAGGCGCGTATGTTGAAACGTGCAAGTTCCATCGTTTTTTGTTTTGCCGCGATGCGGGTGGAAGTTGAGTGTGGATAGCTGCCCGCTGACGATGGTGTTTACCGATCGCTTGCGTGATGATTTTTAGGTAAACAGTGGGGCTTTGCCTGCCCGGGAATGGCGGGTTTTTTGAAGATCAAGAGCTTCCGCCCGCCGCAAGGTCGGTCGGGTCACTTTCTCTTGAAGCCTGCGAGAAAGTAACCAAAGAGAAGGGTTGGTAGATCAAGAGCACAGCTCGATGCGGTAGGTGCGAAGACACTTTTCGATTCACCTTCCATGGCTCATACGAAAAGTGGCGCACGTCGTGTGCGCCACCCTACGGGTTTCTGATTTGATCGGTTGCGAATTTGGCTTGAAAGCCTGGGGGCCATCTAACCCGGAGGGCATCGGCCATGGATGGCCGACGTTTTTCGAATGAGCCAAGGAGTGGCGAATCGGAAAATCCCCGGACAAACCCCGATGGCGGGCTGTGGCCTCGTCGAGCGCACTTTCTTTTGGTTACATTTTCTTAACTCGCGCCATCCGTGGCGCTCGCCCTGCGGGCCAGCTCTGCTGTTCGCATGTGCAATCCTGCACATGCAGTGTGCGAGCAAAGAAAAGTAACCCGCCTGACCTTGTCCAAGCGGAAGCCCTTGATTTCTATCACGCGCACTATTCATGACGCTCTCAATCTTGCGCAGCGATACATCGCACGGTTTGGGGCAGTGTCCGCTATGCCGGCTGCGGCAATTCGCCCAGCGATGCGTGGATCGCGAACGGTGCCAAGGCCGCCATGAACTCATCCAGCGTAAATAGATCGAGGCAGGGCCGCGCACCGGCGCCGCTCAGGCGGGCATCGGCCAGTTTGCCGGCCAAGAGCACGGCGGCGGTGGCGGGGATTTGCGGCCCGTCGCCGTCCTCGGCGATCAATTGCCAGCGCAGCGCAAGTGCGCGGCCATCCGTGCCGATGCCGCGCAGGTCGATATACATCACGCCGCTATCGCTGCCTTGTTGCAGCCAGCGTTCGCTGATCGAGAGCAGGCGGCGGGCGAATGGCTGCATTGAGTGCACGATGCCGGCGCGTACCGCCCACGAGGCCAACCACAGGCCGAAGTGCATCCGGTGCAGCTCGAGGCCGGCGCGGAAATCGCAGGTTTGAAGCTCGGGCCAGCGTGCCGGCAGTACATCCAGATCGGGTACCTCGCAGTGGGCGAACCAGCGTGGGCCGACGCCGGCAAAATCCACCCGGCGCAGCGATTGCCAACCATGCGCCGTTCGCCATTGGCCCTGCCGCCAATGTCGATACGGCTGGCCGACATAGCCCAGAATCGCCTCGGTGGTGGCGAGGCCGCGTGGCGTGCGGTTGCCCGGCGAAATCCCGGCTTCGAGCGAATCGAGCCGGGCAAAACGCGGACGCAAAGCGGCCACGACTGCACCGGACAACCCCGGCACGCTGCTGGCACCGCTGATGACCCAACGGCCTGCCGCGCGCGCCTCGGCATCCAGGTCGCCGATACGGCGCACGTAATCGCGGCCATCGGCCAGATCAATGCAGTGCGCGCCTGCTGCCAACGCCGCACGCGGCACACGCAATGCGCGGGCTTGAAACGGCCCGGCGCTATCGATCACGATATCCGGGTGCAGTGCCGCCAGCCGTGCCGGAAAATCACCCGCTTGGGTATCCAGCGCGGCGGCGTGCATCCGTGCGTTGCCCGCACAACCGGCGATAAAGGCCGCGGCCCGCGCTTGGCTGCGCCCGGCCACGATCACCTGAAAACGGCCATCGGCCGCCAAGCGTTGGCTGATGCGGCTACCGAACAGGCCGTAGCCGCCGAGCACCAGTATCCGCATCGATCAACTCCGGCTGCATCGCCAAGTTCGGCGCTGCCTGTGCTCAGTGCGAAACGGTCTTGGAAAACAGATTGATGACCAAGACGCCCGCCAGAATCATGCCGATGCCGAGCGTGGCTGGCAGGTCGAGTTTCTGGCCGTGGAAGAAATACCCGATGGCCGCAATCAGCACGATGCCGACGCCCGCCCAAATCGCATAAGCGATACCCACCGGCACCGCGCGCAAGGTCAGCGAGAGGAAATAAAACGCCACCGTGTACGCCACGATGCTGATCACGGTCGGTACCAGCTTGGTGAAGCCATCGGCGCTTTTAAGAAATGAGGTGCCGATGATTTCACCAACGATGGCGATGGCGAGAAACAACCAGTGCATGAGAGGCTCCAGATAGTCGCCACGGCAAGATGCACGGGCGCTGCGCGGCATTGTGATGGCATCGCCGGCTTGACTTCAATCGGGCCGTTGTGCGCACATTGCGTGGCCCGGCTGGGGTGATTGCAGGTGCCGATCCAGGCGCTTAATTACGCCAGGCGCGGGTCAACCTTGATCGGCCCGGAACGCATCGCGCAGCCAATCCAGCATCGGGGCGGCGGGGTCGCCACTGGCAGCGACTACATCGAAACGGGCCGGCAACGGTGCCAGCGCGGGATGCGTGGACAAGAAGCGCGAGGCGGCACGGATCAGCCGTTGCCGCTTGCTGCGGGTGACCGAGGCCGCCGCACCGCCAAAGGCATCATCGGCGCGATAACGCACCTCGATGAATACCAGCGTGCCGCCATCGCGCATCACCAGATCCAGCTCGCCATCGCGATAGCGGATATTGCGTGCGATCAGGCTCAGGCCTTGCCGACGCAACCAGTGTTCGGCGGCAGTCTCGGCCGCCTGCCCGTGGATGAGATGCTCAGCGACCACCGTAGGGCAGGCTGGTGCCACCCTGCAGTACCGACCATTGCGGGGTGCGCATGATATTGCCGAAGCCATCCAGCTCCAGTTTGCCGGTCGCGCCTTCCAAGCCGCCCTCGCGTTGGGTGGCGAGTTTTTCCAGGTAGGCGGTGATCAGCCAGGCATCGTGGCCAAAGGCAAACAGGCGGGCGGCGGCACCGCGCGCGGTTGCGCTGAGCGCGCCCGGGGCGGCCGGTATGCCGGGCAGGGTGCGTACTTCAAGCGCCGCGCTGGGGAAGATGATGCCATCCAACTGCGCGCTATCCTCGCCTTTGCCGGCACCGTTGGCGATCTGCGATGCCGCCACTCGGCGCGCCTTGGCAAGCGCCGGGTTTTGTTCGATCAGCGGCATGATCGCGCGCACCTGCTCGCCACGGGCGGCGAAATACAGCGCACCAATCTCGCCCTTCTGCGCGGCCGCGTTCAATGCCGCCGCCAGCCCAGCGTTGTCAGCGGAGAGGGTGAGGGTATCGACCACCTTGCCGCCGCGGTCTTGCATGCGCTGGGCGAAGGCATCGGCGGTGCGGCGCATGGTGGTATCGCCGCTCGCGAGCACGATCAATGCGTTCGGCGCTTGGTTGGCCATCAAGAATTCGGCCGCGGCCACGCCTTCGTCTTCAGGTGCGAGGGCAAAGCTCAAGCTGCGCTCGGGCGGGCTGCGCTGGCCACGGTTGAGGGCGAGCACCGGCACCGATAGATCACTGCGGGCAAACAGCGTGTCCACGTCGCCACGATCAAGCGGCCCAATCACAAAATCGGCCCCTTGCGCCACGGCTTCTTGATAAGCGGCATACGCGCCGTTGGCGGAATTGTGGAAGCTGATTGCCGGGCGGGCGCGGCGCTCGGCGTAATACGCAGCCAACAGGCCATCGCGCACCGGCTTGGCGGCGGTCGCCAGATTGCCGGTCATCGGCAGCAGCACGGCGACTTTGCGCGGTGGGCGGTAGCCATCGGTATCGGCTGGTTCACGTGCGCTGAAATCCCAGCTGTGGCTAAACGGGTGCGGCGGGGTCAAGCCACGGCGCAGCATCGCGCGGCCGGCATAGGCATATAGCGGGTCATTGGCGGCCAACGCGGTGGTCAGCCGGGTCAGGCTGGCGTCATCCAATGTGGCCAGCAGCGCCTCGATGCGGGTGGCATTGCCGCGTGCATCTTGCTGCGCCAGCTGGTGCGCCTCGCTGAAGGCGGCAGGCGTGCTCGATTGGCTGACCCGTTGCACGGGGCCGCTGGTGCAACCGGCCAACCAGGCCAGGCACAGGGCGAGGGCAAAATGCTTGAACGCAACGCGCATGTCTCGATCCTTCCGGGGAACGGCTAGGATTCTAACCGCCAAGCCCGTGGAGAATCGATTGACTTCCCAACCCCAGCCCAGCGGCATCCTGCATGTCGTCGCCACCCCGATCGGCAATCTGGGCGATTTCAGCCCACGTGCCGCCGATACCTTGCGCAAGGTGGCCGCGATCTGCGCCGAGGACACCCGCCGCACCCGCCCATTGTTGCAGCATGCCGGCATCGATACCGCGCTGATCGCGCTGCACGAGCACAACGAGGACGAGATCGCCGCGCGTCTGGTTGGCCGCCTGCAGGCCGGCGAATCGCTGGCGCTGGTCTCCGATGCCGGTACGCCCCTGATCAGCGACCCGGGCTATCGGCTGGTGCGTGCCGCGCGCGAGGCCGGCATCCGGGTCAGCCCGGTACCGGGGCCGGCTGCCCTGATCGCCGCCTTGTCGGTGGCCGGCCTGGCCAGTGACCGCTTCGTGTTTGAAGGTTTCCTGCCGGCCAAAGCCGGTGCCCGGCGCGAACGCCTGCAGGCCTTGGCCGCCGAGCCGCGCACCCTGATCTTCTACGAATCCGCGCATCGCATCGTTGATTTTTTGAGTGATGCGGCCTCGGCCTTTGGTGCCGAGCGGCATGCCGTCGTCGCCCGCGAATTGACCAAACTGTTCGAGACCGTGCTTGATGGCGGCCTCGATGATCTGCGCCGTCGCATCGAGGCGGATGCCAACCAGCAGAAGGGCGAATTCGTGGTGCTGATCGAAGGTGCCGACGATGACGAATCGGCCAAATTGCAGGAAGGCCGCCGCGTGTACGCCAAACTGGCCGAACACATGCCGCCTTCGACTGCCGCCAAACTGGCCGCCGAGTTGACCGGCGCGCCACGCAAGGCGCTGTATGGCGGTGGTTTGGGTTGAGCGCCGGTTCGTGCGAAAATGCGCGCGGCGGAGTCGGCCAGACAGTCGCGTCATCGCCGCGCAAGCGGGGGTGCCGAGGAAAGTCCGGGCTCCACAGGGTGCGATGCCAGGTAACGCCTGGGCGGCGCGAGCCGACGGAAAGTGCAACAGAAAGATACCGCCGGGTGCTGAAAATGCCCCGGTAAGGGTGAAATGGTGCGGTAAGAGCGCACCGCGAATCCGGCAACGGATCGGCACGGCAAACCCCATCGGGAGCAAGACCAAATAGGCAGCCATGGCGTGACCCGCGTCGGCTGCGGGTAGGTTGCTGGAGCCATGCAGCGATGCATGGCCGAGAGGAATGACTGTCCACGACAGAACCCGGCTTACCGGCCGACTCCGCCACTTCTTCTCGCTATCCAGCCGCCCATTTCGCGCAGATTCACATTGCCAGCCCATCACGCACGATGCCGGGGGCCGGTGCGCCGCATTCATGATTCCGAGCTGAATAGCAGCTATCTCATCATCGCCATATTGCAGAACAAAGACTTGTGGATAAACCTTTGAGCAATTTATGAAGTTCGCTGCAAGCTATTGATACGGCAGGAAAAATTCGCCTGAAAAGCTGTTGACAACCTTGTGTGGCAAACCTAAGGTGGGGACAAGTGGGATGAATGGGATTTTTGTGGGATTCCGTGTCATCCTATTCCCCCAACAGAGAGTCAGTTACCCGCCGCCATGTTCCAGGGTGAGACCGCCATCACCATTGACGACAAAGGTCGTCTGACCATCCCGACGCATCTGCGCGAGCAGGTGGCAGAGGCCTGTGGTGGCCGCATGGTGTTGACCTACAGCCCATTCGAGGCGGGCGTGCTGTATCTGTATCCGGTATCGATCTGGGAGCGCACCCGCGATCAGGTCAACACCTTGTCGCGGATGAAATCCGGCAATCGCCTGCTGCAATTGAAGCTGGTCGGTTCTGCCGCGCATTTGGATATCGATGCCAGTTCGCGGCTCAGCCTGCCGGCCAGCCATCGCAGCGCCGCCAGCCTTGAGCGGCGTGCAGTGCTGGTGGGCAATGGCGAAAAATTCGAGCTCTGGAGTGAGCAGGCCCACGCGCAACGCATGAGCCAGACGCTGTCCGACGACGATATGGATAGCGAAGATTTGCTGGGAATCCAGTTGTGATGGCCGCGGCGGGCAATGCGTCCGCCCATGTGCCGGTGTTGTATGCGCCGGTGCTGGATGGCTTGAATGTACGCGCCGATGGCCGCTATCTGGATGGCACGTTTGGCCGTGGCGGCCATGCCGCGGGCGTCCTGACGCAGTTGGCCGCCGATGGCCGCCTGCTGGTGATGGATAAAGACCCGCTGGCGATTGCCGAGGCGCGCAAACGCTTTGGCGATGACGCGCGCGTCGTGATCCACCACGGCAGTTTTGCCGAGCTTGGCGCGTGGCCGGCCAGCGCGGAAGGTTTGGATGGCGTGTTGTTCGATCTTGGCGTCTCCTCGCCGCAGTTGGACGAGGCCGGGCGTGGGTTTAGTTTCAGCAAGGATGGCCCGCTGGATATGCGGATGGATGATTCCGCCGGGCAAACCGCCGCCGATTGGGTCAATAGCGCCGACGAGCGCGAAATCGCCGATGTGCTGTGGACCTACGGCGAGGAGCGCATGAGCCGCCGCATCGCCCGCGCCATCGTCGCCCGGCGCAGCGAGCAGCCGTTCACCCGCACCCTGCAACTGGCCGAGTTGATCGCCGCCAGCGTGCCGCGCGGCAAGGATGCCAGCCATCCGGCCACGCGCAGTTTTCAGGCGATCCGTATCCATATCAACCGCGAACTGGCCGATCTGGAGGCTGGGCTGGCAGCAGCGCACGATGCGTTGAAGCCGGGTGGCCGCTTGGCCGTCATCAGCTTTCATTCGCTGGAAGATCGCATCGTCAAGCGCTTTATGGCGGCCAAGGCCAAAGCGCCGCCCGCCGACCGCCGTCGCCCGCAACTGGAAGCGTTCGTGCCGACGCTGGATTTGATCGGCGGCGCGATCAAGGCCGATGCCGATGAGCTGCGTGACAACCCGCGCGCGCGCAGTGCCGTGCTGCGCGTGGCCGAAAAGCGCGAGGTGGCGGCATGATCCTGCGCGGCGTGATCCTGATTTTGTTGTTGCTGACCATCGCCTCGGCGGTGTCGGTGGTAACCGCCAAGCATCGTCACCGTCATCTGTTCCACGAGATGACGCGGCTGGAAAAGGATTGCGATGAGCTGGAAATCGAGTTCAAGCAATATCAGCTTGAGCAAGCCACCTACGCCGAGAGCACCCTGATCGAGCGCATCGCCCGCGAGCGCCTTGGCATGCTGCTGCCGAAGGCGGAAGAAATCGTGTTGGTGCGGCCATGAACGTGCGTAAGCGCCCGCGCCCCGGCAATGCCCCGCGTGGCCGCGCCGCGCGCGATTGGCGCGATTGGAACCTGAAACAGCGCGTGCTGTTGGTCGGCAGTGTGATGGGGCTGTGCGCGGTGGCGTTGGTTGGCCGTGCCGCGTATGTGCAGTTGGTCGATAGCGAGTTTTATCAGGATCAGGGCGATCAACGCTTCCAGCGCGATATCGAGATCGCCGCCACCCGCGGCATGATTACCGACCGCAACGGTGAGCCGCTGGCGGTATCGACGCCGGTGCAATCGATCTGGGCCAACCCGGCCGAATTGGCTGAGAGCCCGGACAATATCCGCAAGCTGGCGCTGGCTTTGGAGATGTCGCCGGATGAGTTGGGCCGCAACGTTGCCCAGCGCGCCGACAAACAATTTCTGTGGATCAAGCGGCGGATGAACCCGGCGCTGGCCGATCAAGTGATGGCATTGGGTATCCCGGGCGTGCATGCGCAGCGCGAGTTCCGCCGTTTTTACCCGCAGGGCGAGGCGTTTGCCCATGTGCTGGGCTTCACCAATATCGATGATTACGGCCAGGAAGGCGTCGAGCTGGCGCTGGATGATTGGCTGCGCGGCAAGCCGGGCCAGAAGCGGATCATCCGCGATAACAGCGGGCGTCAGGTTGAGAACGTAGACCTGCTGCGCGCCGCCGAACCGGGCAAGGATGTCGCGCTCAGCATCGATCGCCGCATCCAATACCTGACCTACCGCGAACTCAAGAAGATGATCGAGGATAGCGGCGCGGTCAGTGGCTCGGCCGTGGTACTGGATGTGCGTAATGGCGAAGTGCTGGCGATGGCCAATCTGCCTTCGTTCAACCCGAACAATGTCGGTAGCGCCAGCCGCGAAGCGCATCGCAACCGTGCCCTGACCGATCTGCTGGAACCGGGCTCGACGATCAAACCGTTGACCGTTGCCGCGGGCTTGGAGGCGGGCGTAATCAACGCCAATTCCACCTTCAATACCAGCCCCGGCTGGATCGCCAATGGCCGCTATCGCACCACCGATACGCGCAATTACGGCGTGCTCAATACCACCGGCTTGATCCAGAAAAGCTCGAACGTCGGCATGGCGTTGATCGCGCATAAATTGAGCAACCAGCAGATGTACGATTTTCTGCGCAAGTTTGGCTACGGCCAACGCACCGGGATCGGCTTCCCCGGTGAGGCGGCCGGCCTGCTGCCGGTACCGGCGCGCTGGGATGGCACATCGAAGCAGACCATGTCCTATGGCTATGCCTTCAATGCCACGCCGATGCAGATCGTGCATGCCTATGCCACGTTGGCCAATGGCGGCGAGATGATCCAGCCGACCTTCGTCAAGGATCGTCAGGGCGAACGCAAGCAGGTGCTCGATCCCGAGATCGCGCGCAGCGTGCTGGACATGATGCAGACCGTGACCGAGACCGGCGGCACCGCCACCCGCGCCGCGATCCTTGGCTATCACGTCGCCGGCAAAACCGGCACCGCACGCAAGGCCAGCGGTGGCGGTTATTCGCGGCGTTATGTTGCGTATTTCGCTGGCATCGTGCCGGTGGAAAACCCGCGTTATGCGATGGTGGTGGCGGTCGATGACCCCGACCCGTCCAAAGGCTTCGGCTATTACGGTGGCCTGATTTCGGCCCCGGTATTCCAGCGCGTAATGGACAACACGCTGCGCCTGATGGATGTGCCGCCGGACGATATCGAGACCTGGATCGCGGCCCAGCAAAAAACCATCGCCAGCCAACGTGGCGGCACGCTCGCTGCCGCACCGGCCAGCGCCGCGTTACCGGCTGCACTGCCGCCGCCCTTGCCGCAGGCGTTGGAGGAAGCGCCATGAGCCGCCTGCCGCTAGCCAACCTGCTGCCGGATATCGAAGGCATCCCGGCCGGCTTGGAAATCACCGGCTTGGTGATGGATAGCCGCGCCGTTGAGCCCGGCAATGCCTTTATCGCGATTGCCGGTTTTGGTGCGCACGGGCTGGGTTTTGTTGATCAGGCGCGTGCCAAGGGTGCGGCGGCGATTTTGTTCGAGCCACCGGCCCCGGCCGATCTGCCCGCGCCGGCCGATGCCATCGCCGTGCCCGGCCTGCGCGCACGTCTGGGCGCGATGGGCGACCAATTCCACGGCGCGCCTTCACGGGCGATGCGCATGGTGGGCGTGACTGGCACCAGCGGCAAAACATCGACCGTGCAGATGTTGGCGCAGGCGTTCGAGAAACTGGGCCAGCGCGCCGGCACCATCGGCACCTTGGGCGTTGGCCTCCATGGCGAAGAAATCGCCACCGGCTTCACCACCCCGCTGGTGCTGCCGATGCACGCCATGCTGGCCGAGTTGCGCGATGCCGGTGCCAAAGCGGTGGCGATGGAAGTCAGCTCGCATGCGCTGGATCAGGGTCGTGTCGATGGCGTGCATTACGACATCGCGGTGTTCACCAATCTAAGCCGCGACCATCTGGATTACCACGGCGACATGCAGGCCTATGGCGCGGCCAAGGCCAAGCTGTTTGAGCGTGCCGGCCTGAAGGCGGCGGTGATCAATATCGATGATGGCTTTGGTGCCGAATTGATCCGCCAGCTGCCACCCAGCGTGCGTGCAATCGGTATTTCCGCCGCCGGCAAGGCCGAGGCCGATGTGGCGGCCCGCGATATCACGCTGGATGCGCGCGGGATCAGCTTCGAGCTGCGCATCGGTGACCGCCGCACCCGATTGCAATCGCCGTTGCTGGGCCGTTTCAATATCGACAATCTGCTGAGCGTGGCCGCCGTGTTGCTGGCTGAAGGTTACGGCTTCAAGCCGATCATCGAGACTTTGCAGACATTGCAGCCAGTCGCCGGGCGGATGAACCGCCTGGGTGGCGATACGCGCCTGCCGCTGGTGGTGGTTGATTACTCGCACAAACCCGACCCGCTGGAGCAGGCGCTGCAATCATTGCGCGCGCATTTGAAGGGCCGGTTGATCTGCGTGTTTGGCTGCGGTGGCGAGCGTGACCGTGGCAAGCGCCCACAGATGGCGGCGATTGCCGAGCGCCTGAGCGAGCAAGTGATCGTCACCGATGACAACCCGCGTGGCGAGGATGGCGATGGCATCGTGGCCGATATCGTGGCCGGTTTTGCCGCGCCGGAAAACGTCATCGTGCTGCGTGAGCGCCGCGCCGCGATTGCGCGCGCACTGGCCGATGCCGGTGCCGATGACATCGTGCTGATCGCCGGCAAGGGCCACGAAACCTATCAGGAAGTGCAGGGCGTCAAGCACGATTTTGATGATCTGGCAGTCGCCGCCGAATTGCTGGAGGCGCGTCGATGAAACCGATGACGCTGGCCGAACTCGCCTTGCTCTCGGGTGCGCGCATCGTCGGCGATGCCGGCATCGTGGTGGCAGACGTCGTCACCGATACCCGCAAGCTGGCGGCGGATGCAGCGCCCGGTGCCGAGCTTGCGCCGCGTTTGTTCGTCGCCCTGCAAGGCGCCAATTTCGATGGCCATGACCATATCGCCGAAGCTGTACAGCGCGGTGCGGTGGCGGTCTTGGTCGAGCGCGAAGTGGATGTGCCGGTTGCGCAATTGGTGGTGGAAAACTGCGAGCGCGCATTGGCCGATATCGCCCGCGGCCTGCAAGCGCGTCGGGCTGGAAAGTTGTTCGCGATTACCGGCAGCAATGGCAAGACCAGCGTCAAAACCTTGCTGCTTTCGATCTTGCAGCAGGCCGGCGCAGCCTATGCCAACCCCGGCAATTTCAACAACGAAATCGGCCTGCCGCTGGCGGTTATCCAAGCGCCCGACGATGCTGATTTCTACATCTACGAAATGGGCGCGGGCAAGCCCGGCGATATTGCGTGGCTGACCGCTATTGCGCGGCCGGATATCAGCGTGGTCAACAATATCGCCGCCGCCCATCTGGAACGCATGGGCAGCCTGTTGGCGATCGCAGATACCAAGGCGGCGGTGTACGACGATTTGAGCGATGCCGGCACGGCGGTGATCAATGCCGATGAGGTTTACGCGCCGTATTTTGAAGCACGCGCCGGCCGCCATCGGGTGTTGCGTTATGCGCTGGAGGCCAGTGCCGATGTCAGCGCCAGCGCGATCACGTTGACCGCCGAAGGCAGCCAATTCCGCTTGCACACCAGCGCCGCTGACGCCGATATCACACTGGCATTTGCCGGCCGCCACAATATCGCCAATGCCGTGGCGGCCGCAGCAATGGCCTTGGCGGCGGGTGTCGATATCGCCGATATCCGCGCTGGCTTGCAGGCGGCGCGGCCGGTCGCTGGCCGCCTGCTGCTGCGCCAGTTGGGCAATGGCGCGCAATTGATCGATGACAGTTACAACGCCAACCCCGGTTCGCTGCGCGCCGCCATCGATACCTTGGCCGCCAGTGGCGGCGAGAGCTGGTTGGTGCTGGGGGATATGCGCGAATTGGGTGCGGATGAAATGGCCCTGCATGCCGAGGTTGGCCAGCAAGCCAAGGCGGCCGGCATCGCCCGTTTGTATGCGCTGGGCAGTTTGTCGGCACATGCCGCCGCCGCGTTTGGTGATGGCGCGCAATCGTTTACCGACCACGCCACCTTGGCCGAATCGCTACGCGCTGAGCTGCATGCCGGTGTGCGGGTATTAGTGAAAGGCTCGCGCGGTAGCGCGATGGATCGCGTCGCCAGCGCGCTGCTTGAAGGAGAGGACGCAGATGCTGCTTGAACTATTCCGCTGGCTGGAGCAACTCGAAGGCCACTTCGGCCTGTTCCAGTACCTGACCTTCCGTGCCATCCTCTCGGCGTTGACCGCACTTGGCCTGTCGCTATGGTGGGGGCCGGCGGTGATCCGCTATCTGGCATCGCTGAAATCCGGCGGCCAGCCGATCCGCACGGATGGCCCGCAATCGCATTTCTCCAAAGCCGGCACGCCGACGATGGGCGGCGCGCTGATCCTGATCACCATCCTCGCCTCGGTGCTGCTATGGGGCGACCTGCGCAATAAATACGTGTGGGTGGTGCTGGCGGTGATGATCGGCTTCGGCGCGATTGGCTGGTGGGATGACTGGATCAAGATCGTCAAGCGCGACCCCAATGGCATGCGTTCGCGCACCAAATACGCGCTGCAATCGCTACTGGGTTTGGCGGCCGGCATCTATCTGTTCGCCTTCGCCGATGTACCGGCGGCAACCACGTTCTATGTGCCGCTGTTCAAATCGGTGGCGCTGCCGCTGGCCGGGATCAGCTTTGTCGCCATCGCCTATTTCTGGATCGTCGGCTTTTCCAATGCCGTCAATCTGACCGATGGTTTAGATGGTTTGGCGATTATGCCCACCGTCTTGGT
>JAUNTK010000164.1 GCA_030538735.1 Pseudomonadota bacterium | reverse complement strand
GCAAGGAAGCCATCCTCTCAACTTTTACGTGGTCCGAAAATCCCGGAGCAGGTCATCAGCGCCTGCGGGCCAAGGCTGTGGTACTTGTGCCGCCGATGCTGTCGAGCCCGCACGCCCGCCCGGCGCATCAATGTCCGGGCACGGTAGCGCCCGACCTGCAGACCTCGGTTGGCCAGTTCCTTGGCCATCCTGCGCGAGCCATACGCGCCGCGATGAAAATCATGGATACGGCGTACGAGGTCAACCTGATCCAGAAGCGCTTGATCGATTTGAGGCGCTCGGCGCCGCCACGCGTAATAGCTGCTGCGGGGATAGTCCATCAACGCGCACACCTGCCGGATTGGCGCCGCCTTCCCCAATTCTTGGATCACCTGTTCCGGTGATCGCTGTCCCGAATGAAGAAGGCGATGGATTTTTTTAGGAGATCGCGCTCCTCCTTGAGCCTGCGGTTCTGAGCTTCCAGCTCGGCAATCCGGATATGGGGATCGACCACCGGTGCGTGTGCCTGCGGCCCATGTTTCCGACGCCATTGCTCAATCCAGCGCCGCAATGCCGTTGGCCCAACCTCCATCAACTGGCAGACGTCCCTGACCGTCTGCCCCTCCACAACGACCAGGCGAACCGCCTCGTCTCTCATGCCCTGCGTAATCTGCGTTGCCATGGGTTACCTCGATGTCAAAAATTGATCCTGTCGAGTGTCCACGTTGATTAGACCACCACACCCGACCCTATCCCCAACCCCTCTCCCGCAAGAGAGGGGCTTTATGCTTCCTACTCCCTCCGCGGTGAAGGGTTTTATTTCCCTTCTCCCGCTCGCCCCGCAGGAGAGGGGCTGCAAATCAAACACTCCTCGTCGCGGTGGCCGGTGGGATCTGCGCCGCGCGCAGTGCCGGCCATAACACCGCCAATTGGCCGAGCAGCAATAACGCCAGCGCGCCGATCGGCAGGTAATGCCACGGCAGGCGGGGCAGTTCGTATTGGCCCATCAGCCATTGGTTGATGGCGAAGGCCAGCAGCATGCCAATCACCACGCCAGCGATCACGATCATCGCGTTCTCGGCTTGGAAGTAGCGCAGGATGTCGCCACGCGTTGCGCCCAGCGCGCGGCGCACGCCAATCTGCCGGGTGCGTTGCTGCACCCAAAAGCTGGCAAGGCCGACGATGCCGAAGGCGGTCACGCCCAGCATCACCACGATCACGCCCAACAGCAGGGCCAGCATGTGGCGGTCGTTGGCGAAATAGGCCTGCCGCAGCTGCGAAAGGCTGGCACTCAGCTGGCTATCCAGCACCGCCTCCGGTGCGGCATCAAGCAGGCGCTGCGGCAACTGCTGCATGATGCCGGGCAAGGCCGATGGGTCGGCGCGGATCACGTAGTTGCCGGCCAATTGCGGCCCCGGTTGCGCTGGGATGAAGATCGACCAGAACGTGCTTTCCACGCCCCGGCCATCCGGTGTCGGGATCACATAATCTTCGACTATCCCAATCACCGTGGCGCGAAATGGAGGTGAACCGAATTGCTTGCCCAGCGCGTTTTCGCCCGGCCAGATGCGCTCGGCCATGGTGCGGGTCAGCAAGGCCACCGGCTGCTGCGGGACGAAGTTTTCGATGGTGGTGTATTCGGCCGCTTCCGGCAGACGGCCACTGACCAACTTCAGGCCCAGCGCCTCGATGCTGCCCGGGCCGCCGACGTAATAGTCCACCACGCCGATCCAGTGCTTGCCCTCGGCATCCAGCGTCACGCCCGCGGTACCGGCACGCAGCCCAAAGGGCAGGGCATTGATGGCGGCGGCATCGCTCACGCCCGGTTGCTCGCGCAAGCTGGCGAGCACGCGATGGTTCAATTCTGCAGCCTGCTCGGGGTCGAAACCGCTGAGGCGGATGCTGCCGATGGCGGCTTCATCCACACCGCTATCCACCTGCACCGCTTGCCAGCGCTGCACGATCAAATCCACTGCATTGACCAGCACCGCGCAGGCCAGTGCAACCTGCATGGCGATCAGGAATACCGCCAGCCGGTGGCGGCGCAAGGTGTTGAGGATCGGGGCGAAGGGGATCATGGCAGCCTCACTGCGTCTTCAACTGGATGGCGGGGGTGATGCGGCTGGCGCGCAGTGCCGGAATCCAGCCCGCCAACAGGCTGGTGGCGACGGCCACCACAAACAGCAGCACAAACATCGGTACATCCAGCCGCATCAGGTCGGCGTATTCCACGGGTAGTTGGCGCACCCGCCACAGGCCGAACAACACCAAGGCAAAGCCCAGCGCGCCGCCAAGCAAACCGATGATCGCGGCCTCGGCCAAGCACTGGCGCACGATGTCGCCACGGGTCGCACCCAAGGCACGGCGCACGCCGTATTCGCCACTCTTGCGCATGAAGCGCGCCAGCAGCAGGCCCACCGTGTTGAACAAACACAGCAGCAAGAAGCCCAGCGCCAGCCACAGTTGCAGGCCGACATCGGCAGGCACGGCATGGTTGTAGGCCAGCCAACCGTTGAGATCGAACAGGCGCGTGTTATCGGCCTGGCCGATGCGGCCGGCGGCTTTTTGTTGCTCGGCATAGCTGGCGAGAAATTGGCGATACGCATCCATCTCGGCCTTGCCTTCCAGTTCCACCCATAGCTGCAGCCAGACGCAGCTTGAATCGACCAACCGCCCCGGCACCTCGGGCAGCCCACGGCAGGTGAATTGGGTGAAGTTGCGGTCGTTCACCTCCAACGCCGCCGAGAACGGCATGAACACTGCTTCCGGGCTGTCGTAGAAAGCGGCGGTCTTGCCCTCGCTAAAGTTGCCCCCGGCCAAGTTGTAGAAGCGTGGCGAAGGCCGCCAATCATCCAGCACGCCGATCACCCGCACTGCCTGCCCGCGCACCAACAACGTCTTGCCCACGCTGTTGCCGCCGCCAAACACGCTGCGGTTGAGATCGGCCGAAATCACGGCTACTCGTGCGCGTGCTTCATCTTCGGCGGCCGACCACGCTTGGCCATAACGCAGCGGCACCTCGAACATCGGGAAGAAATCCGCCGTGGTCGCCAGCATCGAGTGCATCTGCGGGCGGCTGGTTTCGGCCTGCACCCGGATCGTGCTGGTGTTGACGATGGCCTGCCGTTTGGTACGGCCCGATTGCCACAAATCCATTGCGCTGCGGTAATCCAGCATGTCCAACGGATGGCGCTGCGGGTGTGGCGGCTCGGGCGATAGATCCAACTGCGGATAAAAAATCTGCGCGCTTTTGTGCGGCAGCGGGTCGGCCGAGAGCAGGCGGAAGATGGTCAACGTGGTCATCGCTGTACCGATGCCGACGGCAATGGTCAGCACCATCAACACGGTCAGCACCTTGTTGCGTTTCAGGCTGCGCAGCGCGAGTTTTAGGTAGTAGCCGAACATTGG
>JAUNTK010000029.1 GCA_030538735.1 Pseudomonadota bacterium | reverse complement strand
TGCTGGTGACGCCATCGACGCGCACGATGGCATCCTGCGCGGCGGTGTGGGTGTGCAGGCCGCCGACAGTGGTCAGTTGTGCCAAGCCGCCATCGCCGCCTTCGCTGCTGATGGTCAGCGCGCCGGCATGGCCGGTTTTCTGCGAGGTGATGCTGAGCACATCGCCGCCATCGCCCTTGACGATGCTGGCGCTGAACTGGCCGCTGCCTGCTGCGTTCAGGGCATCGCGGATGTCTTTCAGGCTGCTCTTGTCCGGGGCAATTTCGATGCTGATGGTCTCGCCATCGCCAAGCTGCACACGCAAAGTGCCGTGGCCGACCAATGGCGAATTTTCGCCATTACGGGGCAGGGCGGCGCTTTGCAGTTTGTGCGCGGTGGCGATTTGCTCGACCACGATCTCGTAGTTGCCCGGCACGGCCTTCTGGCTGGTGTTGGCGGCGTAACCGGCCCCTTCGCCGACGACGGCCTTGCGGCCGGATGCGGCGGCATCGCCATCAAACTTCTTGATTGCCGATTCCAGCCCGGACAGGGCGGATTTCAACGCGCCGAACGCCGACACCTGGGTGCGGGTCGATTCAGTGGCCTTGTCGAGACGGTTTTGGCTGGGCGCGCGCTCGGCCGCCATCAACCGTTCAATCAGGTTGGCGTCGAGACCGGAGCCGATACCGATGGAAGATAGCGATGCCATGGGGTTTTCCCAGACGTGGCGGAGGCTGCCACATGGGACTTAACGGCCGCCGCGCCAAGGGCTTTAGAGTCAATTTGCAAGCGCGAACAAACGCCGCAACCATGGAAACGACAACGCCCCGGAAAACCGGGGCGTTGCGTATCGGCCCGCCAAACAATCAGGCGGGTAGCCGGGGCTGCAATTAACGCAGCAGACTCATCACGTTCTGCGGGGCCTGATTGGCCTGCGCCAGCATCGCCGTACCCGCCTGCGACAGGATCTGGGTGCGGGTCAGCTCGGCGGTTTCCTTGGCGTAATCGGTATCGCGGATACGGCTACGGGCAGCGGAGAGGTTTTCCGACGAGGTGTTGAGGTTGGTGATCACCGACTGGAAACGGTTCTGGATCGCACCCAGATCAGCGCGCGAACCGTTGACCGATTTCAGTGCCGCGTCCATCGCCAGAATGGCGTTATCGGCACCTTCGACGGTGGAGATGTCGAGGTCGGAGAAGCCGGTTTTGGCTTCGCTTTCAGCGCCATTGTTGACGGTGACGGCGAACTGGGCGTTGTTGGCGAAGCCGCCGGCAGAGCCGGTAGAGCCATTCGTCACATCGATGTCGAAGTCGCTGGCATCGGCCTTGCTGAAGCTCAGGTTGCCGGCAGCGGCGCTACCGGTAAAGCTCACACCTGCGTCCTTCAAGTTCTGCATGACGGTCGCGTCTTTGAGCTTGGCATCGATATCGGCGGCGGTGATGGTTGCGCCGCCAGTGCCGGCCGTTGTATTGATGATTTCTACGCCATCGACTTCAAGGCTATAGGCCTCGGTGTCCGCGAGGGTCACATCGGTAAACGCGCCGGAAGCAGCGCTCTTGCTGGCAATCACGGTCGAATCCCAATTACCCAACTCACTGATCTGGGCATTGGCGATCGAGGCGATATCGATGGTCTGGCCCTGATCGGCACCGATCTGGAACGACTGCGCGGTGAAGCTGCCATCGAGCAACTTGGTGCCGTTGAACGAGGTCTGCTCGGCAACGCGGTTGATTTCCGACTTCAGCTGGTCGACTTCTTTCTGCAACGCGCCGCGGTCATCGGCCGAGTTGGTGGCGTTGCGCGATTGCACAGCCAGCTCACGGATGCGCTGCAGATTGTTGCCAACTTCGGCCAGCGCGCCTTCAGCGGTCTGCGCCAGCGAGATGCCATCGTTGGCATTGCGCGCAGCTTGGTTCATGCCGCGGATCTGGGTGCTGAAACGCTCCGAGATGGCGAGGCCGGCGGCGTCGTCTTTGGCGCTGTTGATGCGCAAGCCCGAGGACAGGCGCTGGATGGTGGTGGACAAGCTGGCGCTGTTGGTCGCGAGGTTACGCTGCGAGTTCAGCGACATGACGTTGGTATTGATCGTGCTCATGGTCATCTCCTGTGGAAAGTGATCCGGCGGCTGATGCCTGTTCCGGCACGCAGCGAAAAATGAGGTGTATTGCGCTGCCGATACCAGTAACGGCGTTGCGGTTTCAGGCTTTAGGGCTTTTCAAGAAAAAAACGTGAACAATGTCGGTGAGCATGGCAGGCGATATGGTTGATGCTCTCAAACCCCTTGTTTGCAAGGGGTTTTTGTTAATTTGAACGTGGCGATCAAATGATGATGGATGCCGTGAAAAAATATTTCCGTGCGTACGAAGACGAAAAAAGCCGGGAAACCCCGGCTTTTTGAGTGCCGCGCCGTGGTCAACGGCGACGCGCTTAAAAACTTGAATCGTGTTTATCGCTGCCGCTTACAGGCGCTCGAACAAGGACAGCGAACGCATCTTGACCATCACCGCCTGCGCGGCATCCAGCGCGGTCATCTGTTGCGCCAGACGCCCGGTGGCTTCAGTGAAATCCAGATCGCGCAAACCGGAGAGGGTTTCCTTGATGCCGATTTCGGTCCCGGTGCGGGTATCGGTGGCGGTATCGATGCGCGCCATGCGCATGCCGACATCGGCACGGATGGTCAATAGATGGTCGTGGCCACGGCCAAGATCGCTGATCAGATTGCCCAGCGCGCTCTTGGCATCGGCCTGATGCTTGGACGTTTCCAGTGGCGCTTCCAGTGCGCTGGCGAGTTGGTCGAGCGTATTGAATACATCGCGGTTAGCGGCTTTGCCGATGGCGACGCTATCGCCAGCGGCCGGTGTGCCGCTCAAGCGGATATCAACGCCTGCAATGACGATGCTGGTGCCGCTGGTGTAGGCGCCGTTGCCGATTTCATCGCCGGCGGCATCCAGCAAGCGCCAGTTTTCGGCATCGTCAAACATCAATTGCAAGGGCGTATCCGCCGCCTGCCAGTTGGCGCTGCTGGCGGTGCGGGCGTATTGCAGGGCAAGATTGCCGGTGTTGGCGGTGGCCGGCTCGGCGCGCATCTGGCCATCGCCGGTGGCTACGCGCATGAAGGCGCGGCTGCCAGGTTCGGCATCGGCCACCTGTACGCCGGGCGATATTTCGACATCATTGCGGCCGTCATCACCCATATAGCTGACCGTGCCGGCGTTATCGGTAAACGGCACGATGCCTTGCTGGTTGCCGGCAAACAGGCTGCGGCCATTGCCGTCATCGCGGTTGGCCACGCCAAGCAAGTCGGCGCGCAAGGCGCGGATCTCGATGGCGATCATCTTGCGCTCGTCCTGCGACAAGCTGGGGCTGTTGCCGCGCACGGCCAGTTCCGAGGCGCGCATCATGATGTCGCCAGCATCGGCCAATGCTTGCTCTTGCAGATTCAGGCGCAGGCCGACGCGGTCGCCATCGCGGCTCATCTGCTGCAATTGCGCCAGCGTGTGGTCGAGCTTTTGCGCGCCACTGGCGGCGGCCGGGTCGTCGGCGGCCTGAAGCAGTTTGCTCATGGTGTTCATCTGCAACTGGGTGCGGTGCAGGTCGGATTGCTGCCGCATGATCTGGTCCAGACTGCGGTTGAATTGGGCAGAGGTGGAAATGCGCATCGGGGTCATCCTCAGCGGCGCACGGCCGCGAGCAGGCTCTGGAACATTTGGTCGGAGGTGGCGATGATCTGCGCGGCGGCCATATAGGCTTGCTGGAAGCGCAGCATGTCGGCGGCTTCTTCATCCAGATTGACGCCGGCGGCGCTATCGACATCAGCGACTGCCTGTGAATGCAGCGCCGATTGCGCTTGATGCGACATCTTGGCGTGGCTGGCCGCGCTGGCGACTTGGCCGGTGAGCTGGGTCATCGCATCGGTCAAGCCGAGGCGGCCGCCGGATAACACGCCTTGTTGATCCAGCCCGCGCAGGGCTTGCGCGTTGCCGTTATCCGAGGAGCGCGCCGGGGTGCGGCCAAGATCGAAACGGTCACCGGCGGCGGGCGCGCCTTGCAAGGTCAGCGACCAGCCATCGCCATTGATCGGCTGGCCGGGCGTGAACGCAAACGGGCCATTGCCATCGACGGTGTATTGGGTGTCATCGAGAAACTCGACGCTGGCGCCGGTGAACCCGGCAAACAGGGCACCATCGGTGATCCGGCTGCTGGCGCCGGTGACGCCGCCAAGATTGGCCGGCGATTGCAGCATCTTCAGCGGTTGCGCGGCGGCGATGTGCTCGGGGTCGCGGGTGGCAAGCTTCAAGCTGGTGGCCGCGCCTTCGGTGGGTTGCAGCAGGAAGCGGTCGCCGCTGGCCGCGGTGCCGCCGACGGTGATGTGGATGCCGCCGATATTGAGCGGGTTGTCGGCACTGCCATCACCAGACATCGCCACTGCCTCGCCGGTATCGCTGCGCGTGGCGTTCCATTGGGCACCGTCATGGCGCAGCACGATGTTCTGCGCCTGCAATGCGCCCAGATCATCGATGCGGGCATTGAGCACCGCGCTGCCGGTATTGCCCGCGTGTGCGGCGACATGCGGCGCGCGCACGCTGAACAAGGCTTGGCCGGGGTTGCCGGCGTAATCGATGCCGGCCGCCTGCTGTGCGTTGATCGCGCCGGCAAACGCGCTCGCCAATCGGCCCAATTCGGCCCGCGCCGGCTCCAGCACCCGGTTGCGGAACTCAAACAGGCCGCCGATCTCGCCACTGACCGCGTGCTCGGGCAAGGTGACGCGCCTGCCGCCGCTGGCTTCCAGCGCCAAGTTTAAACGGTCGGCGCGGAACGGGTCGGATTGCAGGGTGAGGCGGTTGGATTTGGCATCCACCACCAACGGCTGGCCGCCACTGGTAAAGACATTGAGCGCGCCATTGTCTTGCAGGGTGGTGGTGACGCCGACCAGCTTGGCCAGCTCATCCAAACGGCGGTCGCGTTGATCGAGCAGATCTGGTGATGGCGCGCCGGGCACGGTGCTGATGGTGCGGTTGAGGCCGGCGATTTCCTCGGCCAATGCGTTGGCTTTATCGACCGCGCCGGTGATGGCGAGGTTGTTGTCTTGGCCCATGCGTTCAAGCTGGCCATCCAGCGCGCTCCAGCGTTCGGCCAAGCCTTGGGCGGCACCGATCATCGTCGCGCGCGCGGCGGCAGAAGACGGGTCGGCGCTGACCCCGCTGCTGGCGGCAAAAAAATTCGACCACGGCTGGCTGATGCCGGTGCTGGTATCGGACATCAATTTATCCAGCCGCAGCGCGGAGGATGAAAGCTGCTGCAAACGGCCCAGTTCGCCGCTGCTATCGACCTGCCGCGCAAATGCCAGGCCATCGGCCAGACGCTGCAGCGATTGCACATTGACGCCTTGGCCGACTGCGCCGATGCCGTAGCCGTGGCCGGGGCGCGCCACCATGTCAACCCGCTGCCGGCTGTAACCGGGGGTGGCGACATTGGCGACGTTGTGGCCAACGGTATTGAGTGCGCGCTGGAAGGCGAGCAGGGCGGAAGTGCCAGTGCCAAGTACGCTCATCGCTTATCCCTCACTGTGGCCGAGCCGGGCGAGCGCGCGGCGCATGGTGGCGCCATCGGCAATCGCTGCGATCTTGCGCGCATACGCCGGGTCGGTGGCATAGCCGGCCCGTTGCAATGCGCTACCAAACTCATGTGCGTTATCGCTGCCGCGCACCGCTTGGTAGCGGGGGCGGCTCAACAGACGCGCGTAATCATCAAAACTTTCTGCCGCCGAGCCATAGGCGCGAAAGGCATCGCGTTGGTTGACGCGCACGCCGTTGACGTATTCGTGGGTGGCGGCATTCACCGATTTGCCATTCCAACTTCCGCCGCCCTTGATGCCAAACAGGTTGTGCGATGTCGCCGCGCTGCCATTGCCGCCGACCAAACGCCGGCCCCAGCCGGTTTCCAGCGCGGCTTGGGCGACGATCGCCTTGGCCGGCACGCCCAGCTGCTTGGCGGTACGTTCGGCATGCGGCCAGATCGAGGCGACGAAGTTTTCCGGCGTGCTGCAATCAAGCGCGTCGTCGTCGCAATCGGCACCGGCTGGGCTGTCGATGCTGCGGGTGGCGACGTGGTTCGGCATCGGCAACGGCGCAATCGCGGCCATCGATACGCCACGGCTGCTGGGCTGCAATGCCAAACCGCCAGTGGCGGTAGCCAGCGGCATCGCGGTGGCCGGGCGCGCACTGGGCAGCGGCATAGCGGCAGGCGTGGCCGATTCGCTGGGCTGGCTGCCGGTGCTGCGTTCGAGCTGGCGCATGATCGCCGGGGCCAGGCCCAGGCCACGACCCTTGCTGAGTTCACGCGATAGCTGCTGGTCGTACATATCGCGATAGGTTTGGTTTTCACCGGGGAACAGGCTGTTGCCCATGCTGCCGGCGCGCATCTGCTGGATCATCATCCGGGCGAATTGCGATTCCAGCCCGCGTGCGGCTTCTTCCATCCGGGCACGGTCGGGGCCCGCCTGCGTATGCAGCTGGATACCGCTGGCCGAATCGAGCCGCATCACGCTCATCAGATCACCTTCAATTCCGCACGCAGCGCACCGGCCTCGCGCAAGGCTTCTAGGATGGCGACGATATCGCCGGGTGCGGCCCCCACGGCATTGATCGAGCGCACGATGGCATCCAGCGAGGTGCCGCCTTCAAACTTGAACATGCGGCTGCCTTCTTGGCTGGCACCGACTTGCGATTGCTGGGTCACCACGGTCTCGCCGCCGCCGAAGGCATTGGGCTGGCTGACTTGGGTGGTTTCTTGCACCGTCAGGGTCAGCGAGCCATGCGAGACGGCCGCCGGCATCACTTTGACATTGCCGCCCATCACCACGGTGCCGGTGCGGGCATTGACGATGACCTGCGCCGGGGCTGAGGCGGCATTGACTTCCAAGCTTTCCAGCTGGGCCAGAAAGCCGATGCGATCACCCGGCGGCGGGATGATCTGGATGGTGACGCCATCCAGCGCACGCGCGCGACCGGCACCAAAGTGGCGATCAATGGCGCTGACGATATTGGCGGCGGTGCCGAAATCATTGCGGTTCAAGTTGAGCATCACCGGGCCATCGCCGGTCGAGGCACCGGCTACGGCGCGCTCGACGGTGGCCCCGTTCGGGATACGGCCGCTATTGGGCGCGTTGACCGAAATGCGCGAGCCATCGCGGCCCGAGGCACCGAAGCCGCTGACCACCAACTGGCCTTGGGCGATGGCGTAGACCTGGCCATCGGCCCCCTTCAACGGCGCCATCAACAGCGTGCCACCGCGCAGCGAGCCGGCATTGCCAATCGAGCTGACATTGACATCGATGCTCTGGCCGGGCTTGGCGAAGGCCGGCAATTCGGCATTGATGGCGACGGCCGCGACATTCTTCAGTTGCGGGTTGACGCCCGGCGGCAGGGTGACGCCCAACTGGTCGAGCATCGATTTCAGGCTTTGCACGGTGAACTGCGCTTGGCTGGTGCGGTCACCGCTGCCATCCAAACCCACCACCAAACCGTAGCCGACCAGCTGGTTGCCGCGCACACCGGCGACGCTTGCCAAATCCTTGATCCGCTCCTGCGCGGCCAGCGGCGAAGCGCAGACGGCGAGGGCGATGACGAGGGCGGAGAACATACGCATAAGCACCTCAGTACGGGAACGCGGCGGAATTGAAGAAGCGGCCCAGCCAACCCATCGCGTTGGAGCGCGCCATCGCGCCGCGCCCGCCATAGACGATGCGGGCATCGGCGACGCGGTCTGAGGCGATGCGGTTGTCAGGGCCGATATCGGCCAGACGCACGATGCCTTGAACTTGCACCAGCTCATCGCCTTGGTTCAGGCGCAGGCGCTTTTCGCCATAGACGCGCAGATGGCCATTGCCCAGCACCTCGACCACGCGCGCGCTCAGGCTGCCATCAAGCTGATTGCTCTGCGCGGAGCTGCCGTTTCCATTGAATTTACGGCTGCCTTCGATGCCGACTTCGAGAATCGGGTTGCCTTTGTAAGTCACCGGCACACCGGCAATCGTTGGCGAGGCCATTTCGATGCCGCTGTCTTTGCCGATCGCAGTGGTGGCGCTGGCCTTGGAGGTGGTGCGCTCCACCAGCACGATGGTAAGAAGATCACCGATATCGCGCGCCTTGTTGTCTTGAAACAACGCCATGCGGCCGCCGCCTTGTTGGCCCGATGCGTAGATCGAGCCATTGTTGGCGTTGGCACCATAGGTCGGCACGGCGGCGGCCATCGGTGCGGCCGGGGCCGGCATCGCTTGCGGCTCGGGGAAGGCACGCACATCGCCCACCATGCTGGCGCAGCCGCTCAGCAGCAAAGGCAGGGTGAGCAGGGCAAAAATCTTCATCACGCGCCTCACAGACGGCTGTTGAGGAAGGTCAACATGCCGTCCACCGCCGAGATCGCCTTGGCATTGGTTTCGTAGGCGCGCTGGGTTTCGATCATCGATACCAGCTCTTCAACGATATTGACGTTGGAGCTTTCCAGCGAGCCCTGGCGCACCAGACCCACGCCGTTTTGCCCCGGCGCGCCACTCTGCGCCGGGCCGCTGGCGCTGGTCTCGACAAACAAATTGCCGCCCTTGGCTTGCAGGCCGGCGGGGTTGACGAAATCGGCCAGCGTCAATGCGCCGACTTGCACCGATTCGGCTTGGCCGGCCATCTGCACGCTGACCGTGCCATCGGCACCGATGGTGAGCGTCTGCGCGCCTTCCGGGATCTGGATGCCCGGCTGCACCGGATAGCCTTCGTTGGTGACCAGCTCGCCCTGCGCGCTGATCTTGAAGCTGCCATCGCGGGTATAGGCCGGGCTGCCATCGGGCAGGGCGACTTCAAAAAAACCACGGCCATCCACCGCCACATCCAGCGCATTGCCGGTTTGCGACAGATTGCCTTGGGCGAAATTCTTGGCGGTGGCGGCGACGCGCACGCCGGTGCCGATATTGAGGCCGGTCGGCAGGTCGGTCTGCTCGGATGTGGCTCCCCCGGGTTGGCGCACGGTTTGGTAGAGCAGATCCTGGAAATCGGCGCGGTCGCGCTTGAAGCCGGTGGTATTGGTATTGGCCAGATTGTTGGCGATCACCGCCATTCGCGTGTTTTGCGCGTCGAGGCCGGTCTTTGCGATCCAGAGAGCCTGTGTCATGTCGGGTTTCCGTCAGTTCGAGGGGCTGATTAGCGGGAGGAGAGCAGCGAATTGGCGCTGCGCGCGTTCTCGTCTCCGCTATGCAAGACCCGTACCTGCATTTCAAATTGGCGCGAAAGTTCGATCATCCGCACCAGCATCGAGGTCGAATCCACATTGCTTTGTTCCAGCGCGCCGCTGCTCAGCACCTTGCCGGCGGCGGCCGCTGGCGGCTCGGCTGCGGTGCTGCGCATCAGGCCGTCATCGCCACGCGCCAGTTGGTCTTGGCGCGCTTGGATCACCTGCAGGCGGTCAACCTGCACCAGGGTCGAGGCCGGTTGCCCTTGCGGCACCACCGAGATGGTGCCGTCATCGCCGATGTTGAGGCTGTCATAGGGCGGGATCGCCAGCGGCGCGCCCTGTGCGTTTAGTACCGGCAAGCCGGCACCGGTGCGAAGCAGGCCGTTGCCATCCAGGCGCAGGTCGCCGGCGCGGGTGTAGGCGGTGGAGCCATCCTTGGCCTGCACGGCCAGCCAACGCTCTTGATCGAGCGCCACATCGAGCGCGTTACCCGTGCTGATGCGCACGCCGGGCGTGGCGCTGACCCCAGCATCCTCGGCCACGGTGGCGACGCGCGAGGCATGGCCATCGCCCAAGATCGGCACCGCGCGCAGGTTTTGCAGGGTGGCCTGAAAGCCCACCGTATTGGCGTTGGACAGGTTCTGTGCCACCCCGGCCTGCGCCTGCAACGAGGCGCTGGCGCCAGTCATGGCGACGTACAGGGATTTGTCGATCATCAGGTTCCGGCTCCGGCCTTAGTGGCGTATCGATCAGCGCAGGTTGATCACGGTCTGGGTGACCTGATCCTGGGTCTGGATCATCTGCGCGTTGGCCTGGAAGTTGCGCTGCGCGGTGATCATGTTGACCAGCTGCTCGGTCAGCTCGACGTTGGAGGCCTCCAACGCGCCGCCCTGCACGGCGCCAAACGCCGATGTGCCGGCCACGCCACGCAGCGGCTCGCCGGATTCAAACGTCTGCACCCAGACGTTGTTGCCGGTGTTCTGCAAGCCCTGATTGTTGGTGAAGCTGGTCAGCGCCAATTGCCCGACCGGGGCGGCGACGCCATTGGTGTAATTGGCGAACACCACGCCTTCGGCCGAGATTTCGATGCCGGTCAGGCGGCCGGTGTCGTAGCCATTCTGATGCAGCGCGCCCACGCTGAAACGCTCGCCATATTGGGTGATGCGGGAGACATCGGCGGTGATATCAAGCGCAGCGGCACCATTGCCCGGGTCCCACGCGGGCAGGTCGATCCGGCCGGTGCTGGGCTCAACCATCTTGCCATTGCCATCGAACTCCAACGTGACCGGCCCGCCGACATCATCGCCATTCATCTGGGTGTGGATTTGCCATTCGTTCGGGTTGGCGGTCTTGACGAAGAACATCGACTGGGTATGTGCCGTGCCCAGCGAGTCGTAGATGGTCAGCGAGGTGGTGTGGGTATAGGTGGCCGGATCATTGGCATCGAACGGGGCAATCGCCGGCTCGCTGGCGTTGGAGGGCAGGTTGCTGGTGATCTCGATGCCGCTGGTCGGGCGTGGCGGGGCATCGCCGGCCGGCAAGCGCAGGTCACTCATGCGGCCGGTATCGAAACCGATCCCATTGCTGTTGGGCTGGAATACCTGCAGCCGGTAGCCGGCCGGGTTGACCACATGGCCATCGCGATCCACGCCAAAGTTGCCGGCGCGCGAATACACCGTCGAGCCCTGATTGGACAGGGTGAAAAAGCCCTGCCCGGTCATCGCCACATCCAACGCGCGGCCGGTGAAATTGACATTGCCATTGGTGAATTGCTGCGCCACCTGGGCCAGCTTGACGCCAGCACCGATCGCGTTCTTCGACAGGCCGTAGGCGCTGACCGGGAACACATCGGCAAACTCGGCACGCGAGGATTTGAAGCCGGTGGTATTGACGTTGGCGATATTGTGCGAGGTGACGTTGAGATCGGCGGCGGCCGCGTTCATCCCGCTCATGGCGATACGGAAACTCATGGTGGTTCTCCTACGGTGGTGAAGATCAGCCGATACGGCGGATGCTCGAAAGCGGCTGGCTGCCCAGCCCGGAAAGGTTCAGGACCAAGCCACCCGATTCGATCGAAACGCTGTCGATGCGGGTGGCAAACTGCACATCAAGCGCGCTGCTGCCGGAATAGGCACGCACTTTGTAGGCACCGGCGGGTACGGGCTGGCCTTGCTCGTTCTTGCCATCCCATTGCCAATCGGTATCGCCATCGGCCTCGCCCGCCATCGGCAGGCTGCGCACGATCTTGCCGCTGGCATCGATCACGTCAATACGCAACTGACCGGCATCGCCATTGATCACGCTGCCCTTCAGGCTGCCGCCTTCGCCAATCTTGACCGCGTCGGCGCTGACCAAGGCATCGCGGCCAACCAAGGCGGCGGCGCGCAGGGCTTGATCGGATTCCATTACGCTTGCCATCGAGCCCATCGCGCTTTGCATTTGTTCGATGCCCTGCACGGTGGAGAACTGCGCCAGCTGGCCCAGAAACTCCTTGTTGTCCATCGGTTTGAGTGGGTCTTGATGCTTCATTTGCTCGGTCATCAAGCGCAGGAAATCGGCTTGGCCCAGCGAGCTTTTACGCGCCGCCTGCGGCACGTTGAGGCCCAGCTTGGCGTAGACGTCATCGCTGGATTGGCTGCTGATCGGTGTGGTCATAGGGGTTCTCGGTGGCGGGCGTCAACGGCTCAGCGGCCCATCGACAGGGTGGCGACTGCCAATTCCTTGGCGGTGTTGAAGACTTCGACATTGGCCTGATAACTGCGCGAGGCCGAGATCAGATCGACCATCTGGGCAACCGGGTCGATGGCCGGGGCATACACATAGCCATCGCCATCGGCCAGCGGGTGATTGGGCTCGAAGCGTTTCAGCGGCGCGGCTTGGCTATCGCGCACCTCGCTGACGCGCACGCCGTGCAGGGCCGGGTCGCTGCCGATTTGCTCGGCGCTGAATATCGGCAGCTTGGCCTTGAAGGCATCCTCGGGCTTGCCGGCAACCGAATCGGCATTCGACAGATTGCTGGCGATGGTGCTCAAACGCACCGATTGCGCGGTCATCGCGCTGCCGGCGACATCGAAAATGGGCAGGTTGCTCATCCGAAACTCCTTGTGCTTACTGGCCGGTGATCGCGGTCAACATGCCGCGCACCTTGGATTCGACGAACGACAGCGAGGCCCGGTACTCGACCGTGGCCTGCGCAAACGCGGCGTTCTCGCGGTTGCTATCCACCGTGTTGCCATCCAGCGATGGTTGGCTGGAGGGGCGATCAAAACGGTTTTCCCCGGCCAGGGCTTCCAGCGTCATATGTCGGCCGGCCGGGTTGCCGGCGGCGGCCAACGCGCTTTGGAAATCGATGTCCTGCGCCTTGTAGCCAGGGGTATCGGCGTTGGCGATATTGGCCGACAGCACTTGCAGGCGCTGCTCGCGCAGCACCAGCGCATTGCCGTGGATGCTGAGGAAGGAGGTTCCGGTATTGCTCATGGCGCTCTCGCCCGTGGGTTGCTTGCCGGGGATCAGGCAAAAGCCGTGCCACTGGCGATTTGACCCAGCGCCAAAAATCCGCCGCCGCGCTTTGCTGGCGCGTACATGGATGGCCGCGGCCAACGCCAACACGCACTGCCGTTACCCCAGCGCAGGCCGGAGCCCATTGGCGTGCGCTCTTTGCCCGACAAGGCAGTGGTTCCACTGGCACCCAACTTGCAGGGCCGATGCCATGCGAGTGTTGAGCGCCATTTTTGTTGTCATGAGTTCCCTGGGAGGGCTGGCGGCCTCGGTGGCGGTACGCGCCGAGGCCGCTTTTTCCGGGGCTGAACACATCCGCCAAGTAGCGGTGGCCGCGACCGGCGCCGACCCGGCGATGGTCGAAGCACGCATCGACCCGCGCGTGCGCATGGCCGTCTGCCGCCAGCCCTTGGTGGGCGCGGTGATGAGCGCGCGGATGGTGAGCGTGCGCTGCCCGGATACACCGGGCTGGCGGTTATTCGTGCCCGTGAGTGTGCGCCGGGTCAGCGAGGTGGCCGTGTTGGCGCGCGAGGTCGAAGCCGGCCAGCCCATCGCGGCGGAAGACATGCGGATCGAACGCCGCGAAAGCCATGCAAGCCAGCCCGCGCAAGATGCCGGCACCATGGTCGGCGGCGTCGCCCAGCGTCGCCTGCCGGCGGGTGCGGCATTGAATGAGGGCGATCTGGCATCCGGGCCACCGCTTAAACGTGGCGACCCGGTGGTGCTGGTGTCGCGTTTTGCCGGCGCGGAAATCCGCATGGAGGGCAGGGCGATGGGCGCGGCCGCTCAAGATGGCGTGGTCGCGGTCGAAAACGTGGCCACGAGGAAGATCATTCGTGGCCGCTGGCGCGGTGGCGGGGTGGTCGAGGTCGTCAACTGAACAAGACGGCCTGCCGAAATGAACAAAATTCAAATTCGGCCCTAAAGTCCCCGAAATGCCGGCCGTTATGATGGTCGAGCCCCTCCCAAGGCAGGCAACCCCGATGAACATGAAGGTCGATAACAGCACCAGCGCAAGCCGCATCGCGGCGGTCATCACCACCCCGGCCAGCCGTGGCCCATCGTCGGCCAATGCCGACAAGCCGGTCGCGGCCGTGCAGCCGGTGGATAATCTTCGCCTGACCGGGCAAGCGATGGATATCAAGGCGATGGCCCGCAGCCTGGCCTCTGCGCCGCCGCCGTTGGATATCGCCAAGGTCAATGCCTTGCGTGATGCCATTGCCCAGGGCAGCTATACCGCTGATGCCCACCGCATCGCCAACAGCCTGCTGGCGATGGGGAAATGAACGCCGTCCTGGCGCTGCCGCTGGATGCGCTGGAAGCGGCGCTCAATGATGAGCGTCAGGCGCTGATGGATAACGATGCCGATCGCCTGATCGCCTCATCCGAGGCCAAGCTATCGGCACTGCGGCTGGTACAAAACGAGCCGCTGGCCGCCGGCAACGAGCCGCGCCTGCGCGAGCTGTCCGATCTCAACCGTGCCAACGGCGTGCTGCTTTCGCGCCGCCGGCGTGAGGTCAATTGGGCGCTGCGCCATCTGGGGCGTCAGGAAACCGGCACCTATGGCGCGGGCGGGCAGACCGTCGCGCGCATGGGCTCGCGCATGTTGGGCGTCGGCTGAGCCGCTGATCGCCTGATCCAGCGCGGGCTTGCATCGGTCACACCGCAACCGGGATGATGCAGGCATGGAAATTTCCACCGACCAGAATCAACTATCCGGCGTCTGGAGCCGCGATGCGCTCTGGGTCACCGATACCCTGCCCGAGGCCGCGCTGTTTCTCGATGGCGAGCGCCGCCTGATCCATGCCAACCCGGCCGCGCGCAGTCTGGCGTGCGCATTTGATGACGGCGGCAGGCCATATGTCCTGCTTGATCTGGTGCCCGAGCAAGCCTGGCAGTTGTTGGCCGAGGAGGGCAGTTGGCTCGGTACGGTCGCGTTCAACGATGTCCAGCTGCACTGCAGCCTGCGCCGGATGCGCGGCGGCGATGGCCGCATCATGGCCAGCTTCTTCGAGAAAGACAGTCAGGATGATGCACGCGATCTGCAGCGCCGCCACCACGCGCTGGAGACGGCGTACCGGCAACTGGCCGGCACCCAGGAACAATTGCTGCACTCGGAAAAACTGGCCTCGATCGGCCAGTTGGCGGCGGGCGTCGCGCATGAGATCAACAACCCGATCGGCTACGTGCATTCCAATCTGGCGACATTGCAGGAATACACCGAGGGCATCGTCGCGATGCTGGGCGATTACGCCGCGGCCGTGTCCAGCGCGCCCGCCGAGCAAGTCGCCGCATTGGCGCAGGCGCGGCAAACACACGACATCGATTTCATCATCAGCGATCTGCCGCAACTGATGACCGAATCGCGCGAGGGGATCGAGCGGGTGATCCGCATCGTGCAGGATTTGAAGGAGCTTTCCCGGGTTGATCGGGACAAGCAGATGCGCCCGGCGGATGTGCTGAAAGGGCTTGAATCCACCCTCAACATCGTCTGGAACGATCTCAAGTACAAGGCGCGCATCGAGCGCCTGTTGACCGAGCTGCCGCCGGTGGAATGCCATCTGTCCGAGATCAATCAGGTGTTCATGAATCTGCTGATCAATGCCGGCCATGCGATCGAAGGCCAGGGCGTCATCACGCTGGGCAGCGGCGTCAACGAGAGCGAAGTCTGGGTCAGCGTCAGTGACAATGGCATCGGCATCGGCGAGGAGCATCTGCGTTCGATCTTCGACCCGTTTTTCACCACCAAACCCGCCGGACGCGGCACCGGCCTTGGCCTCGCCATCGTGCGCAGCATCATGGACAAACACCATGGCCGGGTCGAAGTCAGCAGCGATCCGGGGCAGGGCAGCACCTTCCGCGTGGTGCTGCCACTGGTTCAGCCGGATGCTGGGTAAGCGGCGTCTGATTCGATGATCGAGTCGCGGGTTTCCTTGCGTCGCTCGTAGGCATTGAAGGCATCGCGCACATGGGTGCGCAACTCGACATCGTTCCACGGCTTGGTCAGGAAGCGATAGATCGCGCCGTGGTTGATCGCATCGGTGATCGTGGACAGATCGGTATAACCCGACAACACGATGCGGATGGTATCGGGATAAATCCCGCGTACCCGGGTCAAAAATTCGGTGCCGCTCATCTCGTCCATACGCTGATCGGAGACGATCACCTGTACATCGTTGCCGGCCAGAAGGTTGAAGGCCTCCTTGACGCTGGTGGTGGACAGCACCCGGTAATTCTCGCGGCGCAGCAGCCGGTGCAGTGCGTGCAGCACGTTTTCCTCGTCATCGACCAGCAACAAGGTGCGCCCGCTTTCCGTCGATGCAAACAGCTGCGGCAGCAGATGGCTCTGAAACGGCAACTCGCCCAGTTTGTGGGCGGGCAGCGGTTGACCAAGCAGATAGCCTTGTAGGTAATCGCACAGGCTGCGGCGCAGGAAGCGCACCTCGAACTCGGTTTCCACCCCGCGCGCGACGACTGCGATGCCAAGCTCATGGGCGACTGAAATCATGTCGCTCAGGATTGCCGCACCGCGCGGATTCTGGAAACTTTCGGCAATGAAGCTGCGGTCGATCTTGATCTGATCGACCGGCAAATCGCGCAAATCACGCGCGCGCAAGCCGTGTGCCCCGAAATCGTGCAGGGTGATGGTGGCATCCATTTCACGCAGTTCAGCCAGCGTGGCGCGGGCGGCTCTGGGATCGATTTCCAGCGCACGCTCGCTGATTTCCAAATCCAGACTGCTGCCGGGTACATCGTGCTGGCGCAACAAATAGCGGATCAGGGGCGCGCAATCGGGTTGCAGCAGCAGATCGGTGCCAAGGTAGACCGACAGGCGCAAATGCCCCAGGCCGTCCAGCCGCCAGGTTTGCAGTTGATTGATCGCGCTTTGCATCACCCACTGGCCGAGATCGGCGGCGAGGCCCAGTTTGTCGACGGCGGGCATGAATTCATTGGGGCGGATCAGGCCACGGCGACTGTGGCGCCAGCGCACGAAGCTGGCAAAACCGGTCAGCCGGCCATCCTGTGCGCTGACCATCGGCTGGTAATGCAGCTCAAACTCGTTGTTGCCGATCGCCTGCGCAAACGCATTGACAAACTCGGCATCATTCATCCGCAACGGCGCGCCGAGCGCATCGTTCCCCAGATTGGATAGATGCATCGTGGCACGCAGGGTGCGGCGCAGATCCTGCTCTGCACTGGCCATCAGATTGGCCGCCGAGCTGCCCTGATCGGGGCTGATCGCCATGCCGATATGCACCGCGATCGAATACGGCGGCATCGATAGCGGTGCCTCCATTGCATCGCGCACCCGCTCGGCAAAGGCCGAGGCATCGGCCTGATCGGGCTTGAGCGCAATCCCGACCAGAAATTCGTCGCCCGACAGCCGCCACAGCAGTGCGCCCTCCGGGATCAGCAATTTCAAGCGTCGCCCCAGTTCCGCCAACAGATTGATGCAGGCTTGTTCGTCCTGCATCAATTGGGTTTTGTCCAGGGCATCGGTGGCGACGTGCAGCAGTGCAAATCGCTGCCCGCTCGCCGATGCGCTGAGCAAGGCAGTGGGAAGCTCCGGGCCTTGAGCCCCGAATCTGGGCAGTCCGCTGAGCGGGTCAAGCATGCGTGGTGTCACCTGCGGCGTTGGGTTTTGGATCAGATTACCGCGCCGGCGTGCACTTGTGTTTACCGTGATGTGCGGCCGTGGCAAAACCTTGAAAAAGCCCCGAGGGCATCGCGGGCAGCTACAATGTCGGCTGCGCGAAAGTGGCGGAATTGGTAGACGCCCTGGATTTAGGTTCCAGTGCCGCAAGGCGTGGGGGTTCGAGTCCCCCCTTTCGCACCAGAACCTGATCGATCCAGGGAAACGCGAACCATCCACCTTGAAACGTCATCCCGGCGCAGGCAGGGGCCCAGTTTCTTTGTTTTCAATCGTTTGTACGCCGATGGATTCCGGCTTTCGCCGAAATGACGGGTTGCTCAGGGTTTCTGATGATTGTGTTGTGGGCCGTTTGTTTGCGCAGCACGTTGCGATGCGCTTGGCTGGCCGGTGGCGCACAGCCGGCGGCGTGGCGCTGAACTGGCATCCACCGGCAAAATCCGCCAAACTCTCCAGTTCGCCCGCGCGCGTCGAATGGCCGCGGGCGAATTTTCCCGTTTGCCATTCGTCATCCGTATATCCCGTCGCGGTACTTGGCGGGCAGGAGTCATCACCATGCAAGTTTCCATCGAATCCACCGGCGATCTGGGTCGCCGTGCCGTGTTCCGCGTTCCGGCCAATGAGCTGGAAGGCAAAGTCAATGGCCGTCTGCGCGAGATCGCGCGCGATGCCCGCATCAAGGGCTTCCGCCCGGGCAAGGTGCCGACCAGCGTCATCGCCAAGCGTTTTGGCGATCAGGTGCGCGCCGAGATCCTCGACGGCCTGCTGCGCGAAGGCTTCGGCAACGCGATCAAGGGCGAGACATTCCAGATCGCCGGCAATCCGCGCATCGAAGAAGACAAGGCCGCCAGCGGCGAGGGCGAGCTGGCCTATCTGGCCGATTTCGAGCTGGTGCCGGAGTTTGGCGAGATCGCGCTGGACAAACTCAACGTGATCCGCAATACCGCCGAAGTTGAAGATGCTGACATCGATCGGATGATCGAGAACCTGCGTGAACAGCGCCGCAGCTGGTCGCCGGTCGAGCGCGCTGCCGCCGAAGGCGATCTGGTCGAGGTCGAAATGTATTCAGTGGTGGGCGACTTGCGCCTGCCGGCCGAAGGCAGCGAGCGCGGTCAGGCCGTGTTGGGCAGCGGTGCCTTGTTCGCGCCGATCGAGAAAGCCATCGAAGGCCTGAAGGCTGGCGAGGAAAAAACTGCCCAGATCGAATTCCCGGCCGAGTGGCCGGTGGCCGCGCTGGCCGGCAAAACCGCCGATGTCACCCTGAAGGCGCTGCAAGTGGCCGAGCCGAAGCTGCCGGAAGTCGATCACGGCTTCATCCGCAGCTTCGGGGTCAAGAGTGGCGACATGGAGCAGTTCCGCGTCGAAATTCGCAGCAATCTGGAACGTGAGCTGAAAGGCGCGCTGATGTATCGCCTGCGTAAAGCGGTGGGCGAGCAGATCATCGAAAAATACGCCGCCGTCACCATGCCGCCCAAGCTGGTTGAGCAGGAAGCCAATGCACTGGCGCAGAACGCGATGCAACAGGCGCGCGAGCAGGGCCAGCAGGTCGAACTGGGCAGTGAGCAGTTCATGGATGCCGCCAGCAAGCGCGTGCTGATCGCCTTGTTTACCGGTGAAGTGGCCCGTCGCAACCGGCTGCAGTTGGATCGCGGCCGCCTGATGGAGACCATGCGCCTGATCGCTTCGACCTACGAAGAACCGGATCAGGTCATTGAACTTTATCGCAACGACCCCCAACTTCTGGCTGGGCTGCAAAATCGCGTGATGGAAGAGCAGGTGACCGATTGGATCGCCGAGCAGGCCCAGCACACCGAACAGCCGTTGTCCTTCCAGGATGCCATCCGCGCCGAGTAATCGGCGCTTTGGCGGCCCCCAACCGGAGTCCCGCATGAGCCTTGAGACGAAAGCCCTGAACCTGGTGCCGATGGTGGTCGAACAGACCAGCCGTGGCGAACGCGCCTACGATATTTATTCGCGCCTGTTGAAAGAGCGGGTGATCTTCTTGGTCGGCCCGATCGATGACCACATGGCCAATGTGATCGTCGCCCAGTTGCTGTTCTTGGAAGCCGAGAACCCGGAAAAGGACATCAGCATCTACATCAACTCGCCCGGCGGTATCGTCACCGCCGGCATGGCGATCTACGACACGATGCAGTTCATCAAGCCGGATGTCTCGACCATCTGCATCGGCCAGGCCGCTTCGATGGGCGCCTTGTTGTTGGCGGCGGGCGCGGCAGGCAAGCGTTACGCCCTGCCCAACTCGCGGGTGATGATCCACCAGCCGCTGGGTGGGTTCCAGGGCCAGGCCACGGATATCGATATCCACGCGCGGGAAATCCTTACCCTGCGTCAGCGCCTTAACGAGATCCTGTCGCGTCACACCGGCCAATCGCTGGAGACCATCGCCCGCGACACCGAGCGCGACAATTTCAAATCGGCCGAGGCCGCCCGCGATTACGGGCTGGTCGATCAGGTGCTGGAGCGCCGCCCGGAAGACTCGATCCAGCCGAACTGATCGGGAAATCCGCTGTCAAAACACAGGCCCGGCAGCCCGCCGGGCCTGTGCTATTCTCGGGCCGACCCCTGTATCCATGGGGTTTGGCCGCATCAACGCATTACGGAAACGCCACGAATGACCGAAGACCGCCAGAGCCGTTCCGGCGACAGCACCAAAATCCTCTATTGCTCGTTCTGCGGAAAGAGCCAGCATGAGGTGCGCAAGCTGATCGCCGGTCCCAGCGTGTTCATCTGTGATGAATGCGTCGATCTGTGCAACGACATCATCCGCGAGGAATTGGCCGAGAAATCGCAGACCGCACGCAGCGCGCTGCCCAAGCCAAAGGAAATCCTCGACGTTCTCGACCAATACGTGATCGGTCAGGCGCGCGCCAAGAAAACCCTGGCCGTGGCCGTGTACAACCATTACAAGCGGATCGAATCGCGGCAGAAATCCGATGATGTCGAGCTGGCCAAATCCAACATCCTGCTGGTTGGCCCGACCGGCTCGGGCAAGACGCTGCTGGCCGAAACGCTGGCTCGGATGCTCAATGTGCCGTTCACCATGGCCGATGCCACCACCCTGACCGAGGCCGGTTACGTCGGTGAGGATGTGGAAAACATCATCCAGAAGTTGCTGCAGAAATGCGATTACGATGTGGAGAAAGCCCAGCAGGGCATCGTCTACATCGATGAAATCGACAAGATCAGCCGCAAGAGTGAGAACCCTTCGATCACCCGCGATGTCTCGGGTGAGGGCGTGCAGCAGGCGCTGCTGAAGTTGATCGAAGGCACCGTTGCCAGTGTGCCGCCGCAGGGTGGGCGCAAGCACCCGCAGCAGGAATTCTTGCAGGTTGATACCCGCAACATCCTGTTCATCGTTGGTGGTGCGTTCGCCGGGCTGGACAAGGTGATCCAGCAGCGCAGCACCGAGAGCGGCGGCATCGGCTTCAGTGCCAAGGTCAAATCCAGCGAGCGCAAGGCCGATATCGGCAAGGTGCTGTCGGATGTCGAGCCGGAGGATTTGATCAAGTTCGGCCTGATCCCGGAATTCGTCGGCCGTTTGCCGGTCGTCGCCACGTTGGAAGAACTGGACGAGGCGGCATTGATCCAGATCCTGACCGAGCCGAAGAACGCGATCACCAAGCAGTTCAAGAAGCTGTTTGAAATGGAGAACGTCGAGCTGGAGTTCCGCCCCGATGCGCTCGCCGCCATCGCCAAGAAGGCGCTGAAGCGCAAGACCGGCGCCCGCGGCCTGCGCACCATCGTCGAATCGGCCCTGCTCGATACGATGTACGACCTGCCATCCAAGGACAATGTCAGCAAGGTGGTGGTCGATGAATCGGTGATCGAAAACAAGACCGAGCCGTTCGTGATCTACCAAACCCCGGCGGTCGATGAGCCGATGCCGAAGGCGTCTGGCGAGTAAGCACACAAAACCCCGGCTTTGGCCGGGGTTTTTGTTTGGGTGGGGCGAAACGCTATCCGTATCGAGGTGATGGCCTTTGCTGCTTCTGAATGTATGTTGGTATACGCCGGTGCCAGGCGCCCCACGGGACACGCCGTGAACCCATCCGTGGGGGCTCGGACGCGGCGTACTGTCGCGTACGGTCCCGAGTGGCGCCTAGCACCGACGTACTGAAAGTTCTTGGCCGCATCAATAAATGCAAAAGCCGCTTGTTCCGAAGCGCGGCGCAATCCGGATCGAAGCCCCTTCTTCAGCTGTGCGTCGTTCACCCTGAGTAATCACCCACCTCGCCAACATCTACCAATCGATCAACCGTGATTGGAATGGCGTACGCTGGCAAGGCCAGGGCGGCATTGTTCAGCGCGTGCCATCTGGCGCTTGCGTCATGCGCGCCCGGCCCCCATAAAGGAGGCAGGGGCAGAAGCCCGGAATCATGTGGAGTAAGCGATGAGCCAACAGGAAGACCTGATCCCCCGCGCCGTGCTGCCGGTGCTGCCGTTGCGCGATGTGGTGGTGTTTCCGCATATGGTGATCCCGCTGTTTGTTGGCCGGGAAAAATCCATCCGTGCGCTGGAGCTGGCGATGGAGGCCGACAAGCGCATCGTGCTGGTCGCGCAGAAATCGCCGGATACCGATGATCCGGGCGCCGATGACATCTATCACCACGGTGCGCTGGCGCAGGTGTTGCAATTGCTGAAGTTGCCCGATGGCACCATCAAGGTGCTGGTCGAAGGCATTGGCCGGGCGCGGATCTCCGCGATCGGCGAGCGCGATGGCGCGATGCTTGCTGAAGTCGAGGAACTGGCCGATGTCTCCAGCCGCGATTCACGCGAGCTGGATGCGATCACCCGTTCGCTGCTGGCGTTGTTCGAGGATTACGTCAAATCCAATCGCAAGCTGCCGCCGGAGCTGGTGCAAACGCTGGCCGGTATCGATACCCCGGATCGTTTTGCCGATACCGTCGCCGCCCATGTCGGCGTGCGCCTGACCGACAAGCAGACCTTGCTTGAAATGCTCGATATCGGTGACCGGCTGGAGATGCTGGTTGGTCTTGTCCACGGCGAGCTGGATGTGCAGCAGTTGGAGAAAAAAATCCGCGGCCGGGTCAAATCGCAGATGGAAAAATCCCAGCGCGAGTATTACCTCAACGAGCAAATGAAGGCGATCCAAAAGGAGCTGGGCGAGGGCGAGGATGGCAGCAACGATCTTGATGAGATCGCTAAGAAGATCGCCGCCGCCGGTATGCCCAAGGCGGTGGAGGCCAAGGCCAGGAACGAATACAACAAGCTCAAGCAGATGTCGCCGATGTCGGCCGAGGCCGGTGTGGTGCGCAATTATCTGGATTGGCTGTTGGGCGTGCCGTGGAAGAAGCGCAGCAAGGTGCGCAAGGATCTGAAGGGCGCGCAGGATGTGCTCGATGCCGATCACTTCGGCTTGGAGAAGGTCAAGGACCGCATCCTTGAATACCTCGCCGTGCAATCGCGCGTATCGAAAATGAAGGGGCCGATCCTGTGCTTGGTGGGCCCGCCGGGCGTTGGCAAAACCTCGCTTGGTCAATCCATCGCCAAGGCGACCAACCGCAAATTCGTGCGGATGGCGCTTGGCGGCGTGCGTGACGAGGCCGAAATCCGTGGCCACCGCCGCACCTATGTCGGCTCGATGCCGGGCCGCATCGTGCAAAACCTCAACAAGGCCGGCAGCAAGAACCCGCTGTTTGTGCTGGATGAAATCGACAAGATGGCGATGGATTTCCGTGGCGACCCCTCGGCGGCGCTGCTTGAAGTGCTTGACCCCGAGCAGAACCACAGCTTCAACGATCACTATCTGGAGGTCGATTTGGATCTCTCCGAAGTGATGTTCATCGCCACCTCCAACTCGATGAATATCCCCGGCCCCTTGCTTGACCGCATGGAGGTGATCCGCATCCCCGGCTATACCGAGGAAGAAAAGCTCAACATCGCGATGCGCTATTTGGTGCCGAAGCAGATCAAGGCGAATGGCCTGAAAGATGCCGAAATCGAGATCGCCGAAAGCGCGATCCGCGATATCGTGCGCTACTACACCCGTGAATCCGGCGTGCGTAATCTGGAGCGCGAAATCGCCAAGATCGCGCGCAAGGTGGTCAAGGAAATCGCGCTGGCCGGCCCGCAGAAGAAAGCCGCCAAACGGGTGTTGATCAGCGATAAAAACCTCGACAAATATCTGGGTGTGCAGCGCTTCGATTTCGGCCGCGCCGAAGCGGATAACGAGATTGGCCTGGTCACCGGCCTGGCCTGGACGGAGGTCGGCGGCGATCTGCTGCAGATCGAATCGACCTTGGTTCCCGGCAAGGGGGCGTTGATCCTCACCGGGCAATTGGGCGATGTGATGAAGGAATCGGCTTCGGCCGCGTTGAGTGTGGTCAGATCGCGCACCGAGCGTCTCGGCATCGATCTTGATTTCTTGAGCAAGCACGATGTGCACGTGCATGTGCCGGACGGGGCCACGCCCAAGGATGGCCCGAGCGCGGGCATCGCGATGGTGACCACGTTGGTCTCGATGCTGACCAAGGTGCCGGTGCGCGCCGATGTGGCGATGACGGGCGAAATCACCTTGCGTGGTCGCGTCTCGGCGATTGGTGGCTTGAAGGAGAAGTTGCTGGCCGCACTGCGCGGCGGGATCAAAACCGTGATCATTCCGCAGGAAAACGAGAAGGATCTGGCCGACATCCCGGCCACCGTCACCAAGCATCTGAAGATCGTGCCGGTGAAGTGGATCGACGAGGTGCTGGACATCGCCTTGGAGCGGCCGCTGACCAAGGCGGCGGTGGCCGACGCGGTTGTCACGCCGCCGGGGATGACCAAGACGGCAATCAAACCGGCTGGCGACAAACGCAAACGCAAGTCCGCTGTCAAGCACTGAATGCTGATTTGAAACTGAGTGAAAACCGCTTGAAATCGGCGGTTTTCCTTGCCCCGCGGGGTGCCTCGCGGTATAACGTGCGGGTCGCGGCCAAGCCGTGCAGGCCCATCGCCGCCGGCGCCCGCCGAAGCGGTTTTCAACATGACGGCGGATGCCGTCTCAAGGAGAGATGAATGAACAAGAGTGATTTGATCGACAACATTGCACAAGGCGCCAACCTGTCCAAGGCCGATGCCGGTCGCGCGCTGGATGCCTGCATCACGGCCATCAGCGATGCGCTGAAATCGGGTGACAACGTCGCCATCGCGGGCTTCGGCAGCTTTGAAGTGCGCGCCCGCGCTGCCCGCACCGGCCGCAACCCGAAGACTGGCGAAGCGCTCGCCATTGCCGCATCCAAGGCACCGGCCTTCAAGCCGGGCAAGGCGCTGAAGGATGCCGTGAACTAATCGTTCACTCTTCGCGTGATCAAGCCCGGCCGCTGTGCCGGGCTTTTTGTTGTGCGCATTTGCGTGCCGCACACAAGCCGGGTATCATCCGCGCCCTTCGCCGGGTTTATTCGGCAGGGGAGCTTAGCTCAGCGGTAGAGCGTCTCCTTTACACGGAGAGGGTCGGGGGTTC
>JAUNTK010000028.1:17000-24936 GCA_030538735.1 Pseudomonadota bacterium | reverse complement strand
CCGGCCGATGCCATCGGTGGTATCGATGCGGAACTGATGCGCCTCCACCGACCAATTCTCGGCACCGCGCAATTTGTCGCACAGCCCAGCGATGGCGACGATCAAGCGCGCCCAAGCCGGCGCTTGCCGCGTTGCCGCGCTGACCGGCTCAAACCAACGCACCAGCCCGCCGTGCAGCGCGTTGTAATCCTGCGATTGCCAATGCGCACGATGCGGTACATCCTGCAGCCGCCCGCGCTCGCTGCGATAACTGGCATGACGCCGATAACGATAGCGGCCGCCATCGCGCAGATACGCATCCGGCGGCAAATCATCCCAGGCGGGCAACAGCGCCATCAATTCATCGGCGTTACAGCCCGAGACCTGCCTCACCCCAGCCGCCGTCAGCAGCGCATAGCCATGCGCCTGGATATCGGCAATCAATGTCTCGGGCGTGGAAAACGGCGGTTGGAACATCAAACGACAACTCCAGACGATCATCGCGCGGGCCACAGGCCGTAACGCTCCGCAACGAAAAAAGCCCGTCTAGGACGGGCTTTCCGGGCCGGACACGCATCGCGCGTGGCCGGTCTTGGGTTTGGCAGCCCCGGATGGATTCGAACCACCGAATGCCTGAGTCAGAGTCAGGTGCCTTACCGCTTGGCGACGGGGCTATAGGTTGAAAATTGTACTACACGGCAAGCCATATCAGGGATACAACCCACCGTTGTTGATCAAGCGATGCGCCCCCGGCACTCTCCCCAAACCACTTCGCGGTTTGGATCTTGCAGGATTGGACGCCTGCCTGCGCAGCCAACCCTCACCCGAAACCGCATGGCGGTTTCGACCTCTCCCGAAGGGAGAGGTGATAGCCAAGCAAGCGCGTAGACAGTCGTCTTGTGGCTAGGCGTGGTAACGCCGCCTGTACGTCAGCACAAGCAAGCTGTTACCACACCCCACCAAAGCAAAGCGCGCAGCGGTGATTCAATCGAGTCTCTGGATAGGCGTGGTAGCGCCGCCTGTACGTCAGTACAGGCAAACTGCCACAACAACGCCAGAGGCCGAGTGAATCAGCGCTTGGAGAACTGCGTGGCGCGACGTGCCTTATGCAGGCCCACCTTCTTGCGCTCAACCTCACGCGCGTCGCGGGTCATGAAACCGGCCTGACGCAGTTGGGTCTTCAGCGTTTCGTCGTACTCGACCAGCGCGCGGGCGATGCCCAAGCGGATCGCACCGGCCTGGCCGGTGGTGCCGCCGCCGGTGGTGGTCACCAGCACGTCGAACTTGTCGGTCATCTGGGTCAGTTCCAGCGGCTGACGCACGATCATGCGGGCGGTTTCGCGGCCGAAGAACTCATCCAGCGGACGGTCGTTGACGGTGATGTTGCCAGAGCCCTTGCGCAGAAACACGCGGGCGGTGGAGGATTTGCGACGGCCGGTGCCGTAATTTTGTTGAAGTGCCATGATTGTCTAAACCTTAGATGTCCAGGACCTGCGGCTGCTGGGCAGCGTGCGGATGCTCGGGGCCGGCGTAGACCTTGAGCTTCTTGTACATGGCGCGGCCGAGCGGGTTCTTCGGCAACATGCCCTTGACGGCGATCTCGATGACGCGCTCCGGGTGGCGCTCCAGCGCCTGGCCCAGGGTTTCGGTCTTGAGGTTGCCGATGTAGCCGGTGAAGCGGTGATACTTCTTGTCGGTCAGCTTCTTGCCGGTGACGGCAATCTTCTCGGCGTTGATGACGATCATGTAATCGCCAGCATCAACGTGCGGGGTGTAGACGGGCTTGTGCTTGCCACGCAGGCGGTGGGCCAATTCGGCGGCAAGGCGGCCGAGGGTCTTGCCTTCGGCATCAACGACGTACCAGTCGCGCTGGACGGTCTCGTTCTTGGCGGTGAAAGTTTTCATGTCGAACTCTCGATGGTGGATGGTCGGGTTGGTTCTGCGGGCCATTGCGGCAGCAGAACTTCACCACGCGTTTGGGGTTTGGTGGAGCAAAGAGGCGCGATGATAGCGAGATTCACGGCAGCGCGCAAGCCCATCGACACAATCGCATCCACCCCAGCATCTGGCGCACAATGGGCGGATGCAAACGACCCGCCACCTGAGCCGCCTCGACAACTGGCTTGCCAGCAGCCAGAACGCGCTGGAAACCGTATTCGGCCACCCCGCCGCCAATCGCGCCAACCCGGCCGTTGGCCTTGCCGAGCTGGACATGCCGCCCGCCGCGCGCCGCCACGCCGCCGGCCTGATGCGGATCAACCACGTTGGCGAGGTCTGCGCGCAGGCGCTCTACATCGGCCAAGCCACGGTCGCGCGCGATAGCGACACGCGCGCCCATCTGCTGCACGCCGCCGAGGAAGAAACCGACCATCTGGCATGGTGCGCTGAGCGCCTGCATGAATTGGATAGCCGCCCCAGCCTGCTCAACCCGCTTTGGTATGGCGGCAGTTTCGCCATTGGCGTGCTGGCCGGCCTGCGTGGCGATGGCTGGAATCTGGGCTTTGTGGTCGAGACCGAGCGCCAAGTCGAAGCGCATATCGATGAGCACCTTGAATCGCTGCCCGCCGAAGACCTGAAAAGCCGCGCCATCCTTGGCCTGATGAAAGAGGACGAAGCCCGCCACGCCGACCAGGCCGAGGCCGCCGGCGCGCGGGTATTGCCCTTCCCGATCCCGCGCGTGATGGCGGCCGCCTCGAAGCTGATGAAAGCCGTTGCCTACCGCGTGTAGGGCGGGCAGGCTGCTTCTCTTTGCTTGCACACTGCACGTGCGGGATTGCACATGCGAGCAGCGGAGTTTGCTCGCAGGGCAAGTGCCTTGAATCGTGCGCGTTATCTAAATCAACAGCTTCCGCCTGCCCAAGGTCAGGCGGGTTACTTTCTTTTGCTCGCAGACTGCATGTGCAGGACAGCACATGCGAACAGCGGAGCTGGCCCGTAGGGCGAGCGCCATGGAAGGCGCGAGTTAAAGAAATGTAACCAAAGAAAAGTGCGCTCGACGAAGCCACAGCCCGCCAACGGGCCTTGCCCGGGGATTTTCCGATTCGCCATTCCATGGCTCATGCGGAAAACGTCGGCCCTCCGTGGCCGACGCCCTCCGGGTTAGGCCGGGTGTCGGCTTTCAAGCTGTGTGACCGTCCGGCCTTGCTTTTCTTGCAACTCATGGCCGATCAAATCAGACACCCGTAGGGTGGCGCACAGGACGTGCGCCACTTTTCGTATGAGCCAGGAGGGCGAATCGAAAAGTGATAACGATCGACCCGCATCGAGCTGTGCTCTTGATCCACAAACCCTTCTCTTTGGTTACTTTCTCTTGGGTTAGCAAGAGAAAGTGACCCGCCCGACCTTGCGGCGGGCGGAAGCCCTTGATCTTCAGGAAAACGGAAATAGCTCACTCACTTCGGGCAGGCGGAAGCTCGTGATCTTCAAAAAAGCCCGCAAACCTTGCGACGCCCAACAGCATCGCAGCATTCACCCTCTGGAGAGCAGACTCGTTAATCGATGAGGCACGACGGCAGCCGCAAGACTTCGCAACCACCTACCCATGACCATCCCTGGACCCCTGAATTGATCAGCGCACTGAATCAATCAGCCAGATTGCGGCCCTGATACAGCTCCTCGATCTCGCGCTTCAGGCGCGCTTCGATCTTCATCCGCTCTTTGAACGAAAGGTTGCGCGCCTTCTCCTCAAACAAGTAATTGTCGAGATCGAAATCCTTGAGGTGCAGCTTGGTGTGGAACAGGTTTTCCTGATACACGTTGACATCGAGCATCTCGTAGCGCGCCTTGATGTTCTTGTGCAGATAATCCTGGATCGAGTTGATCTTGTGATCGATGTAATGCTTGCGGCCCTTCACGTCACGGGTAAAGCCGCGCACGCGGTAATCCATCACCACGATGTCGGATTCCAGCGATTCGATCAGGTAATTGAGCGCCTTCAACGGCGAGATCACGCCGCAGGTGGAGACATCGATATCGGCGCGAAAGGTGGCGATGCCGTTATCCGGGTGGGTCTCCGGGTAGGTGTGCACGGTGATGTGCGATTTGTCCAGATGCGCGACCACCGCATCGGAGATCAACTCCTTGCCGGCGTCTTTCTTGTCGATCACCGGCTCTTCGGAGATCAAGATGGTGACCGAGGCACCCTGCGGGTCGTAATCCTGACGCGCGATATTGAGGATGTTGGCGCCGATGATCTCGGCCACATCGGTCAGGATCTGGGTCAGGCGATCAGCATCGTATTGCTCATCGATGTACTCGATGTAGCGGCGGCGCTCATCCTCGGACGCGGCATAGCACACGTCGTAGATGTTGAAGCTCAAAGACTTGGTGAGGTTGTTGAAGCCTTGCAGCTTCAGGCGCGGGATCGGCTTGACCACGTGCGCTACTCCAGACGATATGGCAAACCGGCATTATGCGACATGGCAACGCCGATTGCGTGACAGTGACCGGGGCCATTTCCCGACGAATTGCCGTCACTGGGCGAAGCGCCTATGCTTGCTGGCTTGACGCGCACCCCAATTCAATCATGGCCCTGCCCAATCAGCTCAACCAAATCCTCCGCAACCAGATGGCCCCCTTGGTTCCTGACGAAAGCGTGATCGAGCGTTTTCTCCGCCATGCGCAGCGCCGACGATACCCGACCCGTACCGATATTTTCCGCCCGGGTGATCCCGGCGGCATGATGTATTACATCATCAATGGCTCGGTGAGCATCCTGGCCGAGGAGGAGGAAAGCCGCGAGCTGATCCTGGGCTATTTCGGCCCGGGCGAGTTTGTCGGCGAGATGGGCTTGTTCATCGAATCGCCGCGACGCGAAGTCACCCTGCGCACCCGCACCGTGGCCGAGATGGCCGAGATCGATTGCCAGCAATTCCTGCGCCTGTTGTCAGGGCCGCTGGCCGCCGATGCGCCCTGCCTGCTGTATGGCATCGGTCGCCAGCTGGCCCGGCGCGTGCGCGATACCAGCCGCAAGGCCAGCCGGCTTGCCTTCCTCGATGTCAGCGACCGCATCAGCCGCACCTTGATCGATCTGGCGCATGAGCCGGATGCACTCAGCCACCCCGATGGCACTCAAATCCGCGTATCGCGGCAGGAGCTGGCCCGGTTGGTGGGCTGCTCGCGCGAGATGGCCGGGCGCGTGCTGAAGAAGCTGCAGGCCGATGGCAAGCTGCATGCGCGCGGCAAAACCGTCGTCATCTACGGCACACGATGAACTATGACGGGCGAGTTCGACAACCTCGACCTGCGCAGTGCATCACTGATGGATGCCGATGATGTGGCCGATTTGCTCTCGATGCTGGGCTACCCCTGCGAACGCGAGGAGGCCAGCGAGCGCATCCACGCCATCATCGACAACGAACGTCAGGCCCTGATTCTGGCCCGCCATGCCGGCGCGGTTTGCGGCCTGATCGCACTGGATTTCATGTATTACCTGCCGCTGGGCACCACCACCTGCCGGATCACCGCGATGGTGGTGACGCCCGACGCGCAGGGCAAGGGCCTGGGCCGCGAGCTGGTGCGCGAAGCTGAACGCCGTGCGCGCGCCGCCGGGGCGGCCCGGCTGGAAATCACCAGCGGCTCGCAACGCACCGATGCCCACGCCTTTTACCGCGCCTGCGGCTACAGCGATGGCACGCTGCGCTTCGTCAAGCATCTTGGTACGTGATGGGTGTGGCGTAGCGGAGTACGCGCAAAGGCTTCCGCGCGCCACACGATCGGGCTGAGGGTGTTGATCGAAACAGCCCAGCATCCCGTCAATGCGGGGCGACTGGCTCACCGCCACGGCCCACGCAGCCCCAGTTGAGGATCGGCGTGCCGGGCGGCAGTTTTTCCCGGAATGCTGCGACCGCGCCGGGCTTCGGGTTGACCACCACCGGCTCGCGCGCGGCCAACAGCAAAGGCAGATCGGCGCGGCTGTCGCTGTAGGCACGCTGCACCGGCCGGGTATAACCGGCCTCGCGGATCATGCTCATCTTCATCTGATGATGGCAATGGCGGATCGCGCCGACCGCGCCCCATTTCGGCCCAACCAGCGTGCCGATCACCGGCACATCCTCATGCGCGACAAATGCCAGAATTGCCCGCGCCAGTTCCGGCGGTGCGCCGGTGGCGACGATTACCTGATCGCCCGCTTCGCGGTGGCGATGCAGCACATCAAGCGCCACCGGCAGCAATTTTTCGCGGATGGTCTGGGTGTTGGCCAGCACGTACTGGTCGATCAATTCATCCAGATCACGGCGCCGATGCAGGCCGACCGTACCGGCCCAGACAAAGCCATTGATGCCACGGCGGCGGGTTGGCAACCACGCGATCATCGGCCCGAACAGCGGTGCGATCAGCAACGCCAACAGCTGCCGCCACCATGCGCGCGCAAGCATCCAGCGCAGGCAATCGGTGAACGAATCGCCGTCGTACAGGGTGTGGTCGAAATCAAAGACGACCAGATCGCCATCGGCGCGCGGGGCGCCGTAGCGCAAAGCAGCAAGGGGGGAATTCATGCCGCAGAGAATAGCGCGGCCAGCGCAGCGCCCGGCTCATCGGCACGCATGAACGCCTCGCCGACCAGAAACGCATCGACACCCGCGGCGCGCATTTTCAGCACGTCGTCGCGGCTGTGGATGCCGCTTTCGGTAATCAAGAGACGCTCATCCGGGATCGCGCCAAGCAGCGCCAGCGTGGTATCGAGCGATACCGAGAAATCACGCAGATTGCGGTTGTTGATGCCCATCAGCGGGGCGCGACCCTGCAAACCCGGCACCTTCAGCGCACGCGAGAGCTCAGCGCCATCATGCGATTCGATCAGCACATCCATGCCCAGCGCCAGCGCATGCTGCGCGAGGCGATGCAATTGCACATCATCCAGCGCCGCCACGATCAACAGGATGCAATCCGCGCCCAACACGCGCGCCTCGGTGATCTGGTACGGGTCGATCACGAAATCCTTGCGCAACACCGGCAGGCTGCACGCCGCGCGTGCCTGCTGCAAAAACACATCGGCACCCTGAAAGAAATCAATATCGGTCAGCACCGAGAGACAGGCGGCACCGCCGGCCTCGTAACTGGCGGCAATCGCGGCGGGATCAAAATCAGCGCGGATCACACCTTGCGACGGGCTGGCCTTCTTGATCTCGGCGATCACCGCCGCTTGCCCCGCCACCCGCTTGGCCTGCAGCGCCGCGTGGAAATCACGCACCCGAGGTGCCATCGGCAGACGTTCTTGCAATGCGGCCAATGGCCGGCTGGCGACACGCTCGCGCACTTCTTCGCGCTTGCGCTGGAGGATCTTGTTCAACACATCACTCATCGGCCAACCTCTGCGTTGTCTGCACGAATTGCTGTAATTTTTCCCGCGCCGCACCTGATGCTATCGCTGCGCGCGCACGCGCTATGCCATCGGCGATGGAATCCGCCACGGCGCTGGCATACAAGGCCGCCCCGGCATTCATCACCACGATTTCCAGCGGCAAGCCGGGCATGTTGTTGAGCGCGCCCAACAGCATCTCTTTCGATTCTTGCGCGTCGTGGACTTGCAGGTTGCGGGTATGCGCCATCTGGATGCCGAAATCTTCCGGGTGCACTTCGTATTCGCGGACCTGGCCATCGCGCAGTTCGCCAACCAGCGTGGACGCGCCCAGCGATAGCTCATCCATGCCATCGCGGCCCCAGACCACCAACGCACGCTTGGCGCCCAAGGCCTGCAGCACGCGCACCTGGATGCCGACCAGATCGGGATGGAACACGCCCATCAAGATATTCTCGGCACCGGCCGGGTTGGTCAGCGGCCCGAGGATGTTGAACAAGGTGCGCACGCCCATTTCGCGGCGCACCGGGGCCACCACTTTCATCGCCGGATGATGCAAGGGCGCGTACATGAAACCAATGCCGGTCTCGGCGATGCACTGCGCGACCTGCACCGGCGGCAGCTCGATCCTGGCACCCAATGCCTCCAGCACATCGG
>JAUNTK010000028.1:0-16990 GCA_030538735.1 Pseudomonadota bacterium | reverse complement strand
ATCGGCGCTGCCGGAGCTGGACGAAACACTGCGCCCGCCGTGTTTGGCCACCCGCGCGCCAGCCGCCGCGACCACGAACATCGAGGCGGTGGAGATATTGAACGTCTGCGCGCCATCGCCGCCGGTACCGACGATATCGATCAGATGACGGCGATCATCCACCTCGACCTTGCGCGAAAACTCGCGCATCACGCTCGCCGCACCGGCGATCTCGTCAACGGTTTCCTTCTTCACCCGCAGGCCGGTCAGAATCGCCGCGGTCATGGTGGGCGAGACTTCGCCCTGCATGATCTGACGCATCAGATCGACCATCTCATCGAAAAAAATTTCGCGGTGCTCGATGGTGCGTTGCAGGGCTTCTTGCGGGGTAATTGGCATCGTGTGTCCCGTGGTGCCGGTCTTGCCGGCAGGCGATGGAAAATTTGCTCCGGGCAGGCCCGGCATTACGTATCCAGAAAGTTTTTCAAAAGCGCGTGACCGTGCTGGGTCAGGATCGATTCGGGATGAAACTGCACGCCCTCGACCGGATGCTCGCGGTGCCTGAGCCCCATGATTTCCTCGACGCTGCCATCGGCATTTTCAGTCCAGGCAGTGATTTCCAAACAATCCGGCAGCGAGGTTTTTTCCACCACCAACGAGTGATAACGGGTGGCCTCGTAGCGATCCGGCAGGCCGGCGAACACGCCCGTGCCTTGATGGCGAATTGCCGAGGTCTTGCCGTGCATGATGTTGCCGGCACGCACCACCTTGCCGCCATACACCTGCCCGATCGCTTGATGGCCCAGACACACGCCCAGAATCGGGATGCGCGGCCCCAACTGCTCGATCACCGCCAGTGATACCCCGGCCTCGTCCGGCGTCTTCGGCCCCGGCGAAATCACGATCTTGTCCGGTGCCAACCGGGCGATCTCATCCACCGTCAACGCATCATTGCGCGCCACCCGCACCTCGGCCCCCAACTCCTGCAGGTACTGCACAAGATTGAAGGTGAAGCTGTCGTAGTTGTCGATCATCAGGATCATCGCGTACTCCTCTGCTCCCGCTGATCAGGCTGGGCCTGGTTGTAATTCATGTTCACAGCCCCCGTGCCGCTTCAGCCACCGCGCGGAACAGGGCGCGGCCTTTGTTCATCGTCTCGTCCCATTCCGCCTCTGGGTTGGAGTCGTAAACGATGCCGGCGCCGGCCTGTACATGCAGGCGGCCATCCTTGATGACCGCGGTGCGGATCGCGATGGCGGTATCGGCATCGCCATTCCAGCCGATATAGCCGACGGCACCGGAGTAGATGTTGCGCTTGACCGGCTCCAGTTCGCGGATGATTTCCAGCGCGCGGATTTTCGGCGCGCCGCTGACCGTGCCGGCCGGAAACGCGGCGCGCAGCACATCCATGTAGTTGAGGCCATCGCGCAAGTGGCCGGTGACCTCACTCACAATGTGCATGACGTGGCTATAGCGTTCGATGGTGAAACGCTCGCCCACCTCAACCGTGCCGGCGGCACTGACCCGGCCAACATCGTTGCGGCCAAGATCGATCAGCATCAGGTGTTCGGCGCGTTCTTTGGGGTCGGCCAGCAATTCGGCTTCCAGCGCGGCGTCGCGTTCGGGCGTTGCGCCGCGCGGGCGAGTGCCGGCAATCGGCCGCACGGTGACAGCGCCAGCCTGTTGGCGCACCAAGATCTCCGGCGAAGAACCGACCACCTGCATATCGCCGGTATCAAGAAAATACATATACGGCGAGGGGTTCATCGCCCGCAGCGCGCGGTAGACATCCACCGGGCGCGCATGGAACGGCACCGACAGGCGCTGGCTCAACACCACCTGGAAGACATCGCCACTGCGGATGTAATCCTTGGCCTTCTGCACCGCATTGATGAAACCTTCGCGGGTAAAGCCGCTGACAAAATCGGCCTCATCCAGCGCCTTGCCGTGCAGGGTTTCCGGGTAGCCGCGCCCGGCCTGACGCAGGCGATGCACCAACGCATCAAGACGGCGCTCGGCGCGTGCTTGCGCCTGAGGCTGGCGCGGGTCGGCGTGGACGATCAGGTACAGGCGGCCTTTCAGATTGTCGAACACCGCCAGCTCATCGCTTTGCATCAGCAGGATATCGGGCGTGCCCAGTTCATCGGGTTTATCGCCCTCAAGGAAGCGCGGCTCGATATAGCCAATCGATTCAAAGCCGAACCAGCCCACCAAGCCGCCAGAAAACCCCGGCAGGCCCGGCACATCCGGCACGTTTTCGGCGCTACGCAGGCGCTCGACCTCGGCCAGCGGGTCATCGATATGGCGGCGCTCGACCTCAACGCCATCCTCGCTGACCCGCAGCTCATGGCCGTGGAAGGCATACACGCGGCGCGCCGGCAGGCCGATGATCGAGTAGCGGCCAAAACGCTCGCCGCCTTCGACCGATTCAAACAGATAGCTGTGCGGGCCGTCGGCCAGCTTCAGATACACCGACAGCGGCGTGTCCAGATCGGATAGCACCTCGCGGACGACGGGGATAAGGGTGAAACCTTCAGCGGCAAGGCGCTGGAATGCAGAAGTGGGCATGCAATGAATCTTCTTGAGGGAACGCGCGAGCGGTATCGACGGCAACTTGGGGCCACCATCGCCATCCACCGGGAATTCGTGCGCACACAGGATTCATGCGGCGTACTTTAGCCGATCCATGCGGCACTGCGTCAAGCGTTGGCGGCTGCCGCATTGCCGGCCAGCAGCGCGCTGGCGCTGGGCAGGCGCAGGGCAAGTGTGGCCGGCACGCATTGGATGTGGAAGCGGCGGGCGGCGAACGGTTCGCCATCGAGGTTGAGGGTAAACCGATGATCGGATTCCACCACCAGTTGGTCGTGGCGGCCGCAGGTGGCGACTTGCGCCAGTGCCGCCGCGCGCCCTGCCGACATCGCGGTACCCAGCGCCGACATCACATCGCTGAACCCTTGGCTGCCTTCGGGCGGCGGCGGCACGATGGTGAAATCGATCAACCCATCATCGATCAACGCCGTCGGGCACAGTTCGCGGCCACCTCCGGCCTGCCGGCCATTGCCGATGCCCAGTGCGATGAACTCGCCCTGCCAGCGAAAATCGCCGGCACTGAGCCGCGCGGTCATCGCCTCGGCCTTGCCCAGCTTGCCCAGTCCGGTCAAAAAATACGCCAGCCCACCAAGGCGGCGCTTCAACTCCGGGTCGGTTTCCACCGTCACCTGGGTGCCAAAGCCACCGGTCGCCACATTGATGCACCAGCGGGTTTGGTCATCACCTTCGACGCGCAGCACGTCCACCGGCTGCGGCGCGGTCTTGGCGATCAGCGCCAATGCCTCGGCCGGCGGCCACGGGATGCCGGCACTGGTGGCGAAATCATTGGCCGTACCCAACGGCAGGATCGCCAGTGTCGGCAATTCGTGTTCGCGGTGCCCGGATGCCATCAGCGCATTGACCACCTCGTTGACGGTGCCATCGCCGCCACCGGCGATCAGGGTATCGATGCCGCGCGCGATCGCTTCCTCGGCATGACGCGCCGCATCGCCATGCTCCCAGGTGACGCGCACATCCAGCTCGATGCCCTGCGCGCGCATGCCGGCAATCGCCGCACGCACATCAGCACGGCCGGCACTTTTGCCGTTCAACACCAGTAGCCAATGCGAAGTCGTTTTCATCGGCCGAGGATACCAATATCGGTGCGACCCGATGTCATCCAGGCCACATGAAAACGTCACCCATTTGTCATCGAGCGCCCGGAGAATGGAAGGTCATAGCCAAGGATGAAAGGCGGGGGATGGAGCCTCCAAATATCCCGAGCCGGTGCCGCGAGGCATCGGCTTTTTCTTGGTCGGTTGCCGCTGGTGATGCCCGGCAATTTCACTTCAGGCGCGCAGGCCGGTGGCGGCATCCACTGCGGTTTTCATCGCCGCCACCACGGCGCGGTAATCGGGTTTGCCGAAGATCGCCGAGCCGGCAACGAAGGTATCGGCCCCGGCGGCGGCGATTTCGCCGATGTTATCGGGCTTCACGCCGCCATCGATTTCAAGCCGGATCGCGCGGCCCGAAGCCTCGATGCGCCGACGCACGCGGCGTAATTTTTCCAGCGTGGCGGGGATGAACGATTGGCCGCCAAAGCCCGGGTTGACCGACATCAGCAGCACGTAATCCAGCTCATCCAGCACGTAATCCAGCACCTCCAGCGGGGTTGCCGGGTTCAGTACCAAACCGGCCTCGCAGCCCTTCGATTTGATCAGTTGGATGCTGCGATGGACATGCTTGCTCGCTTCCGGGTGGAAGCTGATATGGCTGGCACCGGCATCGGCGAACATCGGGATGATGGCATCGACCGGCTCGACCATCAGATGCACATCAATCGGTGCGGCCACGCCATGCTTGCGCAATGCCTCGCAGACCAGCGGGCCGATGGTGAGGTTGGGCACGTAATGGTTATCCATCACATCGAAATGCACCCAATCGGCACCGGCCGCCAGCACGTTATCCACCTCCTCGCCCAGCCGGGCAAAATCGGCGGAGAGGATCGAAGGGGCGATCACGGTGGGTTGTCGGCTCATCGGGGGCATTCCATCAAGTGTGTTTGCGCAGTTTCTGGATTTGATCGTAGGCGGCGTTGATTTCGCGCGCCTTTTTTTCGGCTTCGGCGCGCAGCTCGGGCGCGGCATCGACATATTTATCGGGGTGATACTGCGAGATCAGGCGGCGGTAGGCGCGCTCGATCTCGGCTTGCGGTGCATCCTTGCCAACGCCCAACACCTTGTAGGGTTGCTCGCGGGCGGCGCGGCCAAACCAATCGGCATCGAAGGCATGGCCGACCAGCAAGCCAATGGCAAGGCCAAGCAGCGGGTTGCCGCGCAGCAAAAATATGCCGAGACAAGCGCCAAAAAGTTTTCCGTACCAACGGCTCATCCGCCCAGTTTAACCGCCCGCACCGCTTAAACTGTGCGCCTTACGAGGAGAACCGCCTTGGCCACCACGCTGACCCAATCCGACCTGCCCGGCCGCAACCTGATCCATCGCGGCAAAGTGCGCGATGTGTTCGATCTGGGCGATGGCCGCTTGCTGATGGTGGCGACCGACCGCCTATCCGCCTTCGATGTGGTGCTGCCCGACCCGATCCCCGGCAAGGGCGAGATGCTGTGCCAGATCAGCAATTTCTGGTTCGATAAAACCGCGCATCTGATCGCCAACCACCTGACCGGCGATGCGGTGGCCGAAGTATTGCCGGCCGCAGCCGACCCGGCGCTCTACGCGCTGCGCGCGGTGGTGACGAAAAAACTCAAACCCGTGCCGGTTGAGTGCATCGCACGCGGCTACATCATCGGCAGCGGCTGGAAGGATTATCAGCGTAGTGGCGCGATCAGCGGCATCGCGTTGCCGGCCGGTTTGCAGCAGGCAGAACAACTGGCCGAGCCGATCTTCACCCCCTCAACCAAGGCGGCGGTGGGCGACCACGATGAGAACATCGATTTCGCCACCGCCATCGACAAGGTGGGCCGCGAAATGGCCGAGGCGGTGCGCGATGCCACTTTGCGGCTGTATTCGTTTGCCCGCGATTACGCGGCTGGGCGCGGCATCATCCTGGCCGACACCAAGTTTGAATTCGGCACCGACGACGACGGCAAACTGTACGTGATGGATGAGATGCTGACCCCGGATTCCAGCCGTTATTGGCCGGCCGAGGAATACGCCATCGGCCGCAGCCCGCCCAGCTATGACAAGCAGATTGTGCGCGACCACTTGGAAACGCTGGATTGGGACAAGACCCCGCCCGGCCCGCGCCTGCCGGCCGACGTGATCGAGCGCACCCGCGCGCGCTATGCCGAGGCATTGCAGAAGCTGGCCGGCATTTCAGTCGATTGAGCCGGCCAACGCAGATGCCCGACCTTCACGCCGCCGCACAACGCCCAATTGACCGCTGGTTCGCCAGCTATTCGCTCGATCATCAAAACCCGGTCAATCAGGCCCTGCATGTGGCCTGCGTGCCGCTGATCTTGTGGTCGATCATCGCGCTGCTATGGTGCATCCCGGTGCCGGGCACGTTGTTTGGGCCGGGCGCGTTTGGTGCGCTGGCGATGTTCCTGACGTGGTCGTATTACTACCGGATGTCGCGGCCAATCGGCTTCGGCATGTTGGCGATTTTCGTCGGCTTCGCCTGGGGCACGCGCTGGCTGCACATGCAGCTGGGTACGGCGGGCTTGGCCGGGCTTGCGCTTAGCGTGTTCGTGATTGCGTGGGTCGGCCAGTTCATCGGCCACCACATCGAAGGCCGACGGCCAAGCTTCTTCACCGATCTGACCTATCTCCTGATCGGGCCGATCTGGGTACTGGCCAAGGGCTATCGCGCCATCGGCTGGAAATACTGAGATGACATCGACATCGCAAGGGTTGGCCGGGCGCGATCTCGGCCTGTTGTTGTTGGTTTGCGTGGTGTGGGCGCTCAACTTTTTGATGTCGGCGATTGGCCTGCGCGAGATCCCGCCGATCACCTTCACCCTGCTGCGCTTCGTGGTGCTGGCGGCTGTGGTGTGTGCGTTCCTGCGCCCGGCACCGGCGGGGCAAGGGCTGCGCCTGTTGGCAGTCTCGCTGTTGATCGGCGTGGTGCATTTCAGTTTGAGTTTTCTCGCGCTGTATCTGGCCGGTGATCTGTCATCGCCGGCCATCGTGATCCAAAGCTATATCCCGATGACGACCGTGCTGGCGTGGTGGTGGCTGGGCGAAAAATTCGGCTGGCGCACCGGCCTCGCCATCGGGGTGAGTTTTCTGGGCGTGTTGGTGCTGGGCCTCGACCCGCATGTGTTGTCGAAGCCGATGGCATTGGTGACGATGCTGTTATCGTCGCTGGCGCTCGCCATCGCCACGGTGATGATGCGCAATCTGCGCGGCGTATCGATGCTCAACCAGCAGGCATGGATGGCGGCGGCCAGCATCCTGCCGCTTGTCGCGCTCAGCCTGTGGTTTGAAGCCGGCGCGCTGGCCCGCCTGCCGGAAGTCAGTGCGCAGGCGTGGTTGGGGGTTGCGTATGCGGCGCTGGCGTCATCCCTGCTTGGCCACGGCATTTACTACCTGTTGGTGCAGCGCCATCCGGTCGCGGTGATGATGCCGTGGCTGTTGCTGGTGCCAGTGATCGCGGTGGGTCTTGGCATTACGTTCTGGGGCGACCGGCCCGGCCCGCGTGTGTTCCTTGGCGGCGCGATGGTGCTGGGTGGCGTGTTGATTATCGCGCTGCGCAAACGTGCCAAGGCCAGTGATGTTGCCGAGATTTGAGTAAGTTTGCATCACGCTGCTGACGCAGCTTCATGCCGCGCGTGCTTGCTGGTGCATCCGAAGCGAAAGCTACGTCGCCATACGCCGGTGCCAAGCGCCCCACGGGACACGCCGTGAACCCATCCGTGGAGGCTCGGACGCGGCGTCGTGCCGCGTACGGTCCCGAGTGGCGCCTGGCACCGACGTACTGAAAGTTTTTCGCCGCATCACTGAAAGGCAAAAGCCACTTGCATCCGAAACGTAGGCATATCTGGTTTGAGCAGCTGAGGATCAGGAATGCACGCTCAACCATCAACAAACATCGCCCGCTCCGGCTCGAAGGCGCGTGGCTGATAAGCAAAATCGCGGCGTGCGGGTGCGCTATCAAACACCAGATCCTCGCGCATGCGCGCCAGCATTGCGTCGTTGAAGCCGCCGAGTTTTCCGCTGACCCGCGCGATCCACAACGCCCGCGCGAACAACGGCATCGGCAACAAGTGCAGCGTTGGTGGTGGGTCGAGTGTGGCCAGTACGCGGCGCACCATCGCGATGTAATCGAGCGTTTCGCCACCGGGCAAGGCATAGGTCTGGCCAAAACTGGCCGGGGTATCAATGCAGGCCACGGCGGCGGCGGCCAGGTCATCGGCATGTACGGGTTGGCGCAATCCACGCGCGCTGGTGGGCAGTGCGAAGCGGCGATAACGTGTGGCGATTTGCACGACCCGGCTCAGGCTGCGATCGACGCCCTGTCCGTAAATCAGGGTGGGCCGCAGCAAGGTGAGTGCTGTGCCGCGTGCCGTGGCCGCCTGCTGCAACAACGCCTCGGCCCGCGCCAAGCGCGCCGCCACATCGCGCTCGGCGCCATCGGCGGAATCGGCTTTGATCGCAACGCTGGTGGAGCCAAACGCGATCACCCGGCGCGCGCCAACATCGTGCGCGGCATGCCAATCGGCAAACGCATCCAGCGGGCCAGCGCTGATGATCACATCCGCTGCCGCCGGCAACGCGGGCATCACTTGCAGGCTGCCCTGTAACCACTGCAATTGCGGGGCGGATTGGCTGCGCGCGGCCTGCCGCGACAGCGCCATCAACCGCCAGCCATCATCCAGCAAACGGGCCAGCAAGGGGCCGCCGATCAAGCCGCTGGCACCGATAACCAAAGCGGTTTTCAACGGCGGCTCCGGCGTGGGTGGGGGGCGTCTGGCATCGCACTAGATTAATCGATGCGCTATTTGCGCCGGTCATCGCCGAGGCGGCTAAACTTGCATGGTCGATGCAGAAGGATTGCCCTATGCCCGCTTCCGCCAAACCCAATACACCCAAGGCGATTTTGCTCGCCACTGATCTAAGCGCGCGCTCTGATCGCGCCCATGACCGCGCGCTGCAACTGGCCGAACACTGGCGAGCCAAACTGGTGATGCTGGTGGTGTTGCCGCAGGAATCCAGCTTCAGCAAGCCCAATCATTTCCGCAAGGATGATGAGGACGACTGCGAACTGCCAACGCAGGCCGAGCTGGTCGAGGAGCGCGTGCGTAATCAATTGCCGGAAAGCGCGATCAAGATCGATATCCGTGTCGAGGAAGCCGCGCATATCGGCGAAACCGTGCTGCGGGTGGCCGAGGAAACCGGCTGTGAGTTGATCATCACCGGCATCGCCCGCAGCGATGCGATGCAGCGGGTGGCGCTTGGCTCGACCGTGGTCTGGCTGAGCCGGCATTCGCGCATTCCCACGCTGGTCGTGCAGCGCCGGCCGCAGGGTGCCTACCGCCGCGTTGGTGTCGCCAGCGATCTGTCCGATGCCGCCGCTGGGGCGTTGCGGGTGGCTGCGCAGTGGTTCGACGATGCCGACAGCCGCGTGCTGTTGCATGGCTACGATTTGCTGCTGCGCGAGCTGGCCGGCAACAACGAGGTGCGCAATGCCGCGATCGAGCAGGCCGCAAGCGAGGCCGACAAGGCACTGCGCGAATGGCGTGATCTGGCGCTGCCCAAGGCGCAATCACCGCATTGGCAGCTGCGCACCGAGTTGTGCAACCCGATCCGCCTGCTGCGCCAGGTCAGCGAGGCTGAAAATCTGGATCTGGCCGTCATCGCCACCCATGGCCGCAGCCATCTGGTGGATGTGCTGATCGGCAGCGTGGCCAAGCGGCTCCTGGAAACCTCGATCACCGATACGCTGATCGTGCGCGGCTGAGCCCCCACGGCGCAGCCGGATCGCCGCATCGGCGGCATACGGCAGCAAAAAATGACTGCACCATGAATAGGAGGCATTCATGTTCCGTTAGAATGTCGCGCCGGCGTCCGTCGGATTCCCTTTCGCAATCAATCACTTCCGGAACCGCTATCGCCGATGCTGGGCCTGATCCTGCTCCTGCCGTTTGCCGCTGCCCTGTCGATCCTGCTGTTTGGAGGTTCGCGCCGCGCGAGCGTGTGGATAGCCGGTGCCGCCCCTGTGCTTGGTCTGGTGTTTCTGGGCGCGCTGACCCCTGCCGTGCTTGGCGGCCAAATCCCGCAACTGGATTACCCGTGGCTGCCCGATATCGGGCTTGGCTTCATCCTGCGGCTCGATGGGCTGGCGTGGATGTTCGCGCTGATGGTGTTGATGATCGGCGCGCTGGTGGTGCTGTATGCCGCCTACTACCTGAGCCAGAAAGACAGTGCGCCGCGTTTCTTCTGCTACCTCATGCTGTTCATGGGCGCGATGCTCGGACTGGTGCTATCCGGCGACATCCTGCTGATGGTGGTGTTCTGGGAGCTGACCTCGATCAGCTCGTTCTTGCTGATCGGCTATTGGTCGCATCGGCAGGATGCCCGTCAGGGCGCACGCATGGCGCTGGCGATCACCGGCATGGGCGGCTTGGCGCTGCTGGGCGGCACGATCCTGATCGGCAAAGTGGTGGGCAGCTACCGGCTGGAGGACATCCTGATTGCCGGCGACGTGATCCGCACCAGCCCATGGTATCCGGCGATCCTGCTGCTGGTGCTGGCCGGCGTGTTCACCAAGAGCGCGCAGTTCCCGTTCCATTTCTGGTTGCCACATGCGATGGCCGCGCCCACCCCGGTATCGGCGTATCTGCATTCGGCAACGATGGTGAAGGCCGGCGTGTTCCTGCTGGCGCGGCTGTACCCGGTGCTCTCCGGCACCGACATGTTCTTCTGGATCGTCTCCAGCGTCGGCGCGATCACCTTGTTGATCGGCGCGTGGAACGCGATTTTCCAGCATGATTTGAAAGGCCTGCTGGCGTATTCGACGATCTCGCATCTGGGCCTGATTACCCTGCTGTTCGGCTTCTCCACCCAACTGGCGGTGGTGGCGGCGCTGTTCCATATCCTCAACCACGCCACCTTCAAGGCATCGCTGTTCATGTCGGCAGGGATCATCGATCACGAAACCGGCACCCGCGACATGCGCAAGCTGGGCGGATTGCGAAAAATCCTGCCCTATACCAGCGTGCTGGCGATCACGGCCTCGCTGGCGATGGCCGGCATCCCACTGATGAACGGCTTTCTGTCGAAGGAAATGTTCTTCGCCGAGGCGTTGGAAGTGGATGGCCAGCAGGGCCGCCTGCTGTTTGCGGCGGTAGCTTTCGTCGCCGGCTCGCTGGGTGTGGCCTACAGCTTGCGCTTCGTTCACGACACCTTCTTCGGCGAAGGCCCGCGCGATGTGCAGCGCGAAATCCACGAGCCGCCGTTGTTCATGAAGGTGCCGGTGGCGATTCTGGTGGTGCTGTGCCTGCTGGTCGGCATCGCCCCGGCGCTGACCATCGCCCCGCTGCTGTCGGCTGCGGTGCATGGCGTACTGGGGCCGGCAACACCGCAGTATTCGCTGGCGCTGTGGCATGGATTCAACCTGCCATTGATGATGAGCATCGGCGGGCTGGTGGTCGGCGTGCTGCTGTACTTCGGGCTGCGCAAGCGGCTGGACATGTACGCGCTGGAAAACATCTCGCAGGGCCGCAACCTGTTCCACTGGTTTGTCGAGGGGCTGAACGCGCGCGCCCACCGTTACACCGACCGGGTGGCCGCCGGCGGCCTGCGCCGCTCGCTGGTGTGGCTGATCGTGGCCGCGCTGGTGGTGGGCGCTGCGCCGTTCTGGCATGACCTGCCGGGCAGCTTCAGCAACCTGCCCGCGCCACAGGCGATGCCGCCCTTGGGCTGGATACTGTGGGCGGTACTGGTGGCTGGCACGATCGGCACCACCGTGATGCACGCCCGCCGCCTGGCCGCGCTGATCGTGATCGGCTCGGTCGGCCTGCTGGTCAGCTTGTTGTTTGCCTACCTTTCCGCACCGGACCTGGCGCTGACCCAGTTGCTGGTGGAAATGGTGACCATCGCGCTGATGATGATGGCGTTGAACTACCTGCCCAAGCATTCGGCGCCGCAGAAATCGCTGGTGCGCAAATGGCGCGACATCGGCCTGTCGGTGGTGGTCGGTGGTGGCGTGGCCGCGCTGGCCTACGCGATGATGACCCGCACCAGCCATACCGTGGCCGGTGAACTGCTGGCCCGCTCGCTGCCCGAAGGGCATGGCCGCAACGTGGTCAACGTGATTCTGGTCGATTTCCGTGGCTTCGATACCTATGGCGAGATCGCGGTGTTTGGCGTCGCCGCACTGGTGGTGCACGCGATGCTGAAATGGGCGCGACTGAAGCCCGACGAAGTGATCCCCGGCCCGCCAACCAAGCTGCCGATGCCGGCCGATCTGACCCAGTTGCTGTTCCCGCTGACCCTGACCGTATCGATCTTCCTGTTCCTGCGCGGCCACAACGCGCCCGGCGGCGGCTTCATTGCCGGCCTGGCCATCGCGGTGCCGGTGCTGGTGAAGTACGTGTTGCAGGGCGCGCGCTCGGTGGAGGCCACCTTCGGCTTCGATTACATCCGTGGCATTGCCTTGGGCCTCATCATCGCCGGCATCGGCGGGCTGGGCTCGCTGCTGTGGGGTTATCCGTTCCTGACCAGTGGCTACCTGCCGCTGGAATTGCCGATCATCGGCAGAATCGAGCTGGCCAGTGCACTGGTGTTTGATACCGGCGTGTATCTGGTGGTGTTCTGCGGCGCGTTGCTGATGCTCTCGACCATGGGCACCGTGCGCCACCGCCAACGTGACGAAGACGCATTGTTGAAGGAGTTGTCCTGATGGAACTTGCCATCGCCACCGCCATCGGCGTGCTTGTCGGCTGCGGCGTGTATCTGGTGCTGCGCGACCGCACCTTCGACGTGATTCTGGGCCTGACCCTGCTCTCCTATGCCACCAATCTGCTGATCTTCTCGTCAGGCCGGCTCAGCCCGGGCAAACCGCCGATCCTGCGCGACGGGGTGGAGGCGACTCTGGCCAATTACACCGATCCACTGCCGCAGGCATTGGTACTGACCGCCATTGTCATCGCCTTCGCCATGACCGCTGTGACCGTGGTGGTGGCGATGCGCGAGCACGCCGACCTGCATAGTGACCACGTGGACGGCGAGGAGCCGGAAAGCCAGCGATGATGAGTGCGCATCTGGTCATCGCCCCGATCCTGATCCCGCTGATTGTCGGCGCGCTGCAGCTGTTGCTGGAGCGCCAGCACAACCCCAACCTGCTGCGTCTGACCGCCGCCATCGGCATGGCCGCGCTGCTGGCGGCCTCCACCGCCTTGCTGATGCGTGCGATGGGTGGCGGTATCGATGTCTACCTGCTGGGCGATTGGCCGGCCAAGCTCGGCATCGCGCTGGTCACCGACCGCCTCGGTGCGATGATGGTATTCATCAGCACCCTGCTGGCGATCCCCTGCCTGCTGCATGCCAGCGCCGGCTGGGACAAGCGCGCGTTGCACTTCCACTCGCTGTTCCAGTTTCTGCTGGTGGGTTTGAACGGCGCGTTCCTGACCGGCGATCTGTTCAACCTGTTCGTGTTCTTCGAGGTGATGCTGATCGCCTCCTACGGCTTGCTGCTCTCTGGCGCGCGCGGGCCACGGATCAAGGCCGGCCTGCATTACGTAGTGTTCAACATCGCCGCCTCGACCCTGTTCCTGATCGCGCTGGGCCTGATCTACGGGCTGGTCGGCGCGCTGAACATGACCGAGATCGCCGCGCGCATTGCCGTCGCCGCGCCCGAAGACGCGGCCATGCTCAAGGCCGCCGCCGGCCTGTTGATCGTGGTGTTCTGCGCCAAGGCCGCGCTGCTGCCGCTGTACATGTGGCTGCCGGAAACCTATTCGCGCGCGCCGGCAGCAGTGGCAGCGGTGTTCGCGATCATGACCAAGGTCGGCATCTATGCGGTGCTGCGCACCGGCACGTTGATGTACGGCAACCAAGCTGGCGAGCTGGCCGGATTGATCTGGCCGTGGCTGCTGCCGACCGGGCTGGTCACGGTGCTGCTGGCTGCCTTCGGCGTGGTCGGGGCCACCCGCCTGCGCACCGCGATTGCCTATCTGGTGCTGCTCTCGGCCGGCACCTTGTTTGTCGCTGCCGCAATCAACAGCCAGGCCGCGCTGGCCGCCGCGCTGTACTACCTGCCGCACAGCACGTTCGTGGCTGCCGCGATGTTCCTGCTGGCCGAATTGATTCTGCGCCTGCGCGGCGATACCGGCGAGCACCTGCTGCAGATCGCGCCGATGGCATCGAAATCCCTGCTTGGCGGGCTGTTCATGCTGTGCGTGATCTCGGTGGCCGGCCTGCCGCCACTATCGGGCTTCATCGGCAAGCTGATGCTGCTCGCCGCGGTGCCCGAGCCGCTGATGAAATGGGTATGGCCAGTGATTCTCGGCAGTAGCCTGCTGGTGATCATCGCACTCTCGCGTATCGGCACGCGCCTGTTCTGGCGGGTGGAGCTGGTGCAGATCGATGAGCCAGCGCCGCCGCCGCGCACCAAGGAAATCACCGCTGTCTGCATCCTGCTGGGCTACGGTATCGTGATGACGATCTTCGCCCAGCCCATTGTCGATTTTGCCAATGCCACCGCCGCGCAATTGCTGAGCCCGGCCGATTACTTGCAGGCCGTGCGCGAAACCGTACCGCAGCTGCGGGAGCCATCGCCATGAAAACCCACCTGCTGCCTTCGATCCCGCAATCGATCACCGTCTTCGTGTTCTGGCTGCTGCTGGTCGATGACATCAATGCCGGCCAGATCCTGCTCGCCCTGATTCTGGCCCTGACCATGCCATTGGTGGCCGCGCGGCTGGAGCGCGAATTTGCCACGCTGGGCAAGCTGCGCCACCTGCCAAAACTGGGCGTGATGCTGCTGTGGGACATCCTGATCGCCAACCTGACCGTGGCCAAACAGGTGCTGGGGCCGAACAAGAACCTGCAATCGCATTTCGTCTGGGTGCCGCTGGAGCTGACCAATATCCACGGCATTTCCGCGCTGGCCAGCATCATCACCCTCACCCCCGGCACCGTATCGGCCGAGTTGTGCGATGACCGCAAGCACCTCTTGGTGCATTGCCTGAGCGTGGATGATCCTGACGCGATGATCCGCGAAATCAAGGAGCGCTACGAAGCGCCGATGCTGAAGGTGTTCCCATGAATCAAGCCATCATCGAATACGCCATCATCGTCGGCCTGCACGCGGTCGGCATCGCCATGCTGCTATCGCTGTGGCGGCTGTTGAAAGGCCCGTCCGCGCCAGATCGCATCCTGGCGCTGGATACGCTCTACGTCAGCGCCATCGCCCAGTTGATGCTGCTGGGCATGTATCTGGGCAGCGAGGTGTATTTCGAGGCCGCGCTGATCATCGCCATGCTCGGCTTCTTCGGTACCGTGGTGCTGAGCAAGTACGTGATCCGTCGGGATATCGTGGAATGACGATCATCCTCGACATCCTGCTGATGACGCTGCTGGTGGTCGGCTGCTTCTTCACCTTTCTCGGCGCGTTCTCGCTGGTCAAGTTGCCAACCTTCTTCCAGCGCATCCACGGCCCGACCAAGGCCAGTACGCTCGGCGTGGGCTGTTTGCTGGCGGCGTCGGTGATCTATCACGGCCTGTATGGGGTTGGCCTGCACCCGCGTGAACTCTTGATCAGCGTGTTCCTGTTCCTGACCGCGCCGGTGTCCGCGCACCTGATGAGCAAGGCCGCACTGGCCCTGCAACGCGGCGTGGATACCGATGCCCCGGCACCGGGCAAGCCGGTGAAGCCGGCCAAGCCCGAGGAACTGGACGAAGTACCGCCACCGGAGCCGGGCATCGAAGGCAAGCCACTGACGCAGCAGGACGCGCCGGATGTGCGCCAGCTATCGCGCGACGGTTACGACCGCCATGCCGTGCCCACACGTCGCGGCGGCAACGGCGAAGACTGAAGACTTCCCGAAATTCTGATCGCCGCATACTGAACTGTTCAGCCGATGGCTTGTCGTTCTCATGCGTCGTTGCGCATCACAAGGCCATGCCATCGATGCCCGCGCGAGGCGGTTTTCAGGCGTGTTTCCATGGAAACACGTTCTCGACGGCGGCGCGGTGAAAGCGAATCAACCTGCGTGAGCAATGCCGAGCACGCACCAGCATCAACATTCTGTATTGTTTCCGTCATCGCCATTTCATCGATTGCCAAGACGATTCACTCATCACACAGGCATGCGGATGGTGTGCAATGCGTTACCACAAGACCCTCAAAGCACGCGAAGTGTTGACCTTGATGGATCAGTCACTCAGCCAGGCTGAGCGGCGCATCCTGATCATGTGCGATGGACGCCGTGACGATAGGCATCTGGTCGACATGCTTGGCGATGACGTGCTCGCTACGCTGGAGCTGTTGCACAAGCAGGGGTTTTTGACCACCACGCCAGAGTTCTCCAATCGCCAAGGCGGCACGCTATCGAGTCTGGGCAACGAGCTAGGCAAGCTGTGGCAGCGCAATCGCCCAGGCGAGCAGACGGTGGAGGCAACATCGGCGCCTGCTGCACCTGCACTCAGCAGGGTTGAGCCTGCAGCGATGGTCAGCGCCGCCACGCGCAACACCCGACGCTCGATGGCCGCCTGCAAGATGTACATGCTGGACATGCTGCAATTGCAGCGCAACATGGAGGCCAGCGCATTGGCCGTGGACATCCAGACCAATACTGGCGAGGAAGACCTGGTGGCACGGATGTTCGAGGCTTTGCGCTGGCTGCAGCAAACCACCAAGACCGGTATGTTCAACCGCATCGCCGAGCGCTTGGGTGAGACCTTGCCCGAGCCGTATCTGCCGGGCTTGCATGACATGCTGGCTGAAATCGCCGATGGCGCTGTCGCCGCAAATACGAACGTGGTGATGCTGAAGAAGCCGAACACGGCGTCAGCCGCCTGAGCACCTGCCGCGGCACGGATGCCGCAGCCTGGGTTGCACTCAGCCCGGCGGATTGAACTGCTTTTGCAGGCCATCCCAGCACTGCTGATACGCGCGTTGGCGGTGGCCGGCGTCCATCGCCTGCGATGTGGGCCGGATCACCCCGCGTGATTCAAACATGAAGGCCATCGTATCGGTGATGTAATCGGGCTTGGATGTATCGGCTGTAGACGCCTTCTCGAAGGTCGTCGCATCCGGCCCGTGCCCGGTCATGCAGTTGTGGATCGATGCGCCACCGGGGACGAAGCCATCGGCCTTGGCGTCGTAGGCGCCGTGGATCAGGCCCATGAATTCGCTGGCGATGTTGCGGTGGAACCACGGCGGGCGGAAGGTGTCTTGCATCGCCAGTACGCGCGGGCCGAATATCACGAAATCCAGATTGCCGACGCCCGGCGTATCGGTGGGCGAGGTCAGCACCAGGAAGATCGACGGGTCCGGATGGTCGAAGCTGATCGAGCC
>JAUNTK010000163.1 GCA_030538735.1 Pseudomonadota bacterium | reverse complement strand
ATCTGAGCTGTTTCACAGGCAGCCTAGGAGTACCAATCGTCCGGGATGTGACATGTAGTGAACCAGTCGCCGTGTCATGTTCCGCTTGGCCGAAAAACCGACCAAGGGCTCGAAGAACGTCTTCCGACACGTCCTGCAACGGTAACGCTGTCGCTGGAAACGGATACGTACCGGCTGACCCCGGATCGGCGCATCCGCGAACTCCTGCTCGCGGGAGTCATGGCGATAGGGCGTCTCGGCCTTGCATAGCGGACATTGCTTGGGCTGGACCAAGGACTGCGCGTCGACGATCAGCATGCCATCTCGCACCTCCGAAGACAGAGCATGCACGAACTGAAGCTGCAGAAGGTCCACTGCCAAAATCCACACTAAAGTCCATGACAGCCTCTCATGTCAACCGACGGATTTCAACACCTTATTCCGTGACAGCCTCTGCTGGGCTGTTTCACTCGAGTGGTACCTTTCCATACCGCATTCCAAAAAGCCAAAAATTTCAGGCGGCGCGATGGGCTTGATCTGCCGGCTGCAGTGTGCCGATGCCGTGGCCCTGCCCGGCCAGATAATCCAGCCATTTGCCGAGGAAGGTGTTCATCTGCAGGCGGTGGTTGTACAGATCGGCCGCGGCTGGATTGAGGCCAATCACATCCTGCCAGCGGCGGCCGACGTAGCAATGGGTGGCTTCAACTTGGCGCGCATCGCGGTAATGGCGCAGGTGGGCGGAGGGGTCGGCCTCGCCGGTTTGCGGGTCGCGCAAGGCGTAGGTCAGGCGCAGCTCGGTGGTGAATTTGTGCTGCTCGATGACTGTGAGCCTGAGTGGCAGCCCTTTGCCGCTGTGCGAGACGTAATCGCCAATGGCGAGACCGGCCGGGGCGAACATCCGTTCCAGTTTGCGATGATTTTCGGCGTACAGCGCCATCAGCCAGCCGAACCGGCTGAGTCTGGGCAGGGCTTCAAATCGGGCGATGACGTGGTTCATGGGCCGATCCTACACGGCAATCGGGCAACAAGCCCAGCCCCATCCCGATCACCGGCCCGGTCAATACATCTGCCGGTTGATGCCCAGGGTTTCCAGCACCCGGCTGGAGATTTCCTCGATCGAGGCGTGGGTGGTCGATAACACCGGGATGTTCTCGGTGCGGAAGATCGCCTCGGCAGCGGCGACTTCGCGCTTGCAGGTTTCAAGCTGGGCATAACGCGAGTTGGGACGGCGCTCCTGACGGATCTGCTGCAGGCGTTCCGGGTCGATGGTCAGGCCAAATATCTTGTGCCGAAACGGGCGCAATTTGGACGGCAGCCGATCGGTTTCCAGGTCTTCTTCGGTCAGTGGGTAGTTGGCGGCGCGCACGCCATGATGCAGGGCCAGATAGATGCAGGTCGGGGTTTTGCCAGCACGCGAGACGGCGACCAAAATCAGGTCGGCATCGCTGTAATCGACACGCATGCCATCGTCATGGGTCAGCGCGTAGTTCATCGCATTGATGCGCTGGTGATACACATCGAAATCGACGATGCCATGCGCCTTGCCCACTCTGGGCTGGCGTTTGCGGCCCAGTTCCTGCTCCAGTGGCGCGATGAACGGCGCGAACACATCCAACATCAAGCCGCCGCTTTCGGCCAGGATGGCAGTGATATCGCTATCGACCACGGTATTGACCACGATCGGCCGAAAGCCCGTGCGCTCACCCGCCAGGCGGATCTCCACTGCTGCCGCTCTCGCCTTTTCCGCAGTATCGACGAAGGGCAGGCGATCCTTTTCAAAGTCTTGATCGGTGAACTGGGTCAGCAGGCTTTGGCCGATGGTTTCGGCGGTGATGCCAGTGCCATCCGAGACGTAAAAAACCGGGCGCGAGTGCGGCATATCAATCAACGGGATACTTGCGGTCAGGGATTGCTAAAATAGCGCGTTGTCGGCGCAGCCGCGTCGTGGCCACCCCACCCCACTCTGGAGCCTGCCTTGAGCGCCACCAATATCCTCTGGCTGAAAGACCTTCGCTTGACCGACCTCGCCCAGGTGGGCGGCAAGAATTCTTCGCTAGGCGAAATGATCGGCCAATTGGCCGGGCTCGGGGTGTCCGTGCCGGGTGGCTTCGCCACCACCGCCGATGCGTTCAAGGCCTTCATCGCCCATAACGATCTGCACGCGCGCATCTACGACAAGCTGGCGACGATTGATGTGGAAGACGTGCCGGCACTGACTGCCGCCGGTGCCGAGATCCGTGGCTGGGTGATTGATGCCCCGCTGCAGCCCGATCTGGAAGCCGATATCCGTGCCGCGTATATCGAGATGTCGAAAGACGCTGGCAGCGATAATCTCGCCGTCGCCGTGCGCTCGTCGGCCACCGCCGAGGATTTGCCGGATGCCAGCTTTGCCGGCCAGCAGGAAACCTTCTTGAACGTCACTGGTGCCGATGATGTGGTGCTGAAGGTCAAGGAGGTATTCGCCTCGCTCTACAACGACCGCGCCATCGCCTACCGCGTCCATCACGGCTTTGCCCACGAGGATGTGTTCCTCTCGGCCGGCATCCAGCAGATGGTGCGCTCGGATATCGGTGCCTCGGGCGTGCTGTTCACCCTGGATACCGAGTCGGGTTTCCGCGATGTGGTGTTTGTCACCTCAAGCTACGGCTTGGGCGAAATGGTGGTGCAAGGCGCGGTCAACCCGGATGAGTTCTACGTTTACAAGCCGACCTTGAACGCTGGCAAGCCGGCGATCCTGCGCCGCGCACTGGGCAGCAAGCAATTGCGCATGGTGTATTCGGATGTACCCGGCGAGCGCGTGCGCACCGAGGACACGCCGGCCGAATTGCGCAACCAGTTTTCGATCACCGATGCGGACGTTGCCGAGCTCTCCAAGCAGGCGCTGGTGATCGAGCAACACTACGGCCGGCCGATGGATGTGGAATGGGGCAAGGATGGCGCGACTGGCAAGCTCTACATCCTGCAGGCGCGCCCGGAAACGGTGAAATCGCGCGCCAAGGCCACCCAGATCGAACGCTACACCTTGCAGCAGCGTGGCGAGGTGGTGTGCGAAGGCCGCGCCATCGGCCAGAAGATCGGCGCGGGCGTGGCGCGTGTGGTGCGCAGCCTGGATGACATGGCCCGCGTGCAGCCGGGCGATGTGTTGGTGGCCGACATGACCGACCCCGATTGGGAGCCGGTGATGAAGCGCGCCGCCGCGATCGTCACCAATCGCGGTGGCCGCACCTGCCATGCCGCGATCATCGCGCGTGAACTGGGCGTGCCGGCGGTGGTCGGCACCGGCAACGCGCTCGATACCATCCGCGATGGCGCTGAGGTGACGGTGAGCTGCGCCGAGGGCGATACCGGCTATATCTATGCCAGCAAACTGCCGTTTGAGCGCACCACCACCGATCTGGACAATATGCCGCCGGCGCCGCTCAAGATCATGATGAACGTGGCCAACCCGGAGCGCGCCTTCGATTTCGGCCAGTTGCCGAATGCCGGCATTGGCTTGGCGCGTCTGGA
>JAUNTK010000162.1 GCA_030538735.1 Pseudomonadota bacterium | reverse complement strand
GCAGACGGCCTAAACGCCCCTTGAGAGTGTCCAGAAAAGGTTGACCACCACAGGTGAAGCCATTCGCATCACACCCCGCAACCCTCATCCGGCGCTACGCGCCACCTCGCTATGCGCCCCTGCCATGCGCAGCGCGCATGGCGTTCAGACGTGAGCGAGCCAATGGCTCGCAAGCCTCACGCCTTCACCCCAGCGGGAAAAGGAAAAATCAGGAGTCAACCAATGTTCGGCTACTACCTAAAACTCGCGCTGCGCAGCCTGAAACGCAACAAGGCACTCACCGTGCTGATGGTGCTCACCATTGCGGTGGGCATCGGCGCGACCATGACCACGCTCACCGTGTTCCGCACGCTGGCCGGCGACCCCATCCCGGAAAAAAGCGACCGGCTGTTCCGGGTGCAGTTGGATATGTACGGTGGTACCGCCAGCCCCGGCGCTGAACCCCCGGCCGACCTCAGCCGTTTCGATGCCGAAACCCTGCTGGCGCAGGCAGAGGCCAAGCACCAGACCATCACCGCCTACAGTTCGGCGGTGATCCATGGCGGCGATAGTGGCGTGGACCCGTTCATCGCCAACGTGCGCAGTGCCACTGCCGATTTCTTCCCGATGTTTCTTGCACCGATGAAGTACGGCAAGCCGTGGACGGCGAACGAGGACAACGCGCGGGCGCGGGTGGCGGTGATTTCCCGCGAGTTGAACGAGCGGCTGTTCGGCGGCGCGGATTCGGTAGGGCAAGAAGCGCAGTTGGAAGGCACGCCGTTTCGCATTGTCGGTGTGCTGGACGAGTGGCGGCTGACCCCACGCTTCTACGAGAACAACGACGATGCCTTCAGCACCACCGACATGGCCTTTATCCCGTTCGCGACGGCGCGTGATCTGGAGTGGAGCAACGACGGCAACATGAACTGCTTCACCGCCGAACGCCAAGGCAAGACCACCGACCTCAACCAGCCCTGCGTGTGGCTGCAGTACTGGGTGGAGCTGGATTCACCGGCCGCGGCAGCGGATTTCAAGCGCTATCTAGAAAATTACTCTGCCCAGCAAAAGGCCGCCGGGCGTTTCAGCCGCGAGCCCAACGTGCGCCTGCGTGATGTGATCGAGTGGTTAGACCACACAGGCGCAGTGCCATCGGATGTGAAGCTGCAACTGTGGCTGGCACTGGGCTTTTTGCTGGTGTGTCTGGTCAATGTGGTGGGGCTGCTGCTGGCCAAATTCTTGCGCCGCAGTGGCGAAATCGGCGTGCGCCGTGCGCTGGGTGCCAGCCGCAAGCAGATCTTCCTGCAACTGCTGGTGGAAGCGGGCGTAGTCGGCCTGGTCGGTGGCGTGGTGGGTTTGGCGCTGGCCTTCCTCGGCCTGTGGGGCGTACGCCAGCAACCGGCGCAATACGCCAGCTTGGCATCGATGGACATGCCGATGTTGGGCAGCACCTTCGCCATCGCCATCGCCGCTGCCCTACTGGCCGGTGCGCTACCCGCATGGCGGGCAATGCGCATCACCCCGGCCATCCAATTGAAGACCCAGTGAGGCAGCCATGAGCCAGTTCCGACCGATTCTCTCCACCCTAAGCCGCCACAAATCCGCCGTGGCCATCCTGCTGCTGGAAGTGGCGCTGACCTGCGCCATCCTGTGCAATGCGCTGTATCTGGTGCATCGCCGCGTCGAAGCCATCAGCATACCCAGCGGCATGGATGAAGCGCACCTGCTGCACATCAGCCTGACCGGCATCGGCCAGCAAGACGATGCGATGGCGCAAACCCGCGCCGATCTTGCCGCGCTACGCGGCCTGCCCGGCGTAGCCAATGCCAGCATGGTCTCGCAGGTGCCGCTGACCAACAGCTCGTGGAACAGTGGCGTCGAAAACCTGCCCGATGACAAGGGCATCGTTGTCAATGCCACCATGTACATGGGCGAGGAAGGCATGCTGGACACGTTCGGCCTTGCCGTGACCAGCGGTCGCGCCTTCAGCGCCGATGACATCATCGATATCCCCGACGAAGCCGCCTTCAGCAGCTTCCAGCCGCGTGTGACCATCATCACCCACACCTTGGCCGAGAAGCTCTTCCCCGGCGAGAACGCGGCGGGCAAGCCGGTGTATATGGGCATGCCGCAGCCGATCACCGTGGTGGGCGTGGTCGATGCCCTGCAACGGCCATCGGCGCGCAATTGGAGTGCGGAAGAATCGCAGTATTCGATGCTGTTCCCGGTGCGCTTCCCCTACACCGTGGCGCATCGCTACGTCATCCGCACCCAGCCCGGTGTGGCGCAACCGCAGGTGCTGGATGCGGCGGTGGGTGAACTGCGCCGCTTGAACCCGCGCCGGGTCATCCTTGACAAACAATCCTTCGGTGAAATGCGGCAAAACTACTACGCACAAGACCGCGCAACGGTGTGGCTGCTATCGATCATCTCGCTGATCCTGCTCACCGTCACCGCCTTTGGCATCGTCGGCCTTGCCAGCTTCTGGGTGCAGCAACGCACCAAGCAAATCGGTGTGCGCCGTGCGCTGGGTGCGACCCGTGGCGATGTGCTGCGCTATTTCCAGACCGAGAACTTGATGATCGTCGGCGGCGGCATCGTGCTGGGCATGCTGCTGGCCTTCGGCATCAACCAATGGCTGATGCGCGCCTACGAGCTGCCGCGCCTGCCGTGGCCGGTGCTGCCGGTGGGCGCGCTGGTACTGCTGGCACTGGGGCAATTGGCGGTGCTGTGGCCGGCCTTGCGTGCGGCGGCGATCCCGCCAGCCACGGCCACCCGCAGCGTATGAGATGCCCCGGCATGGCGGGCATCTCGCTGGCGGTGGCGCGTACACACGCCCGCCGCAGGCATGGCGCGCTTCTACAATGTCGGTTGATTGATTGATCTGATTGCCATGCCCCGCATCCTTGTCATCGACGACAACCCCGCCGTTGCCACCGCGCTTGATGTGCTGTTCTCGCTACACGGCATCGATACGGCGGCGGCGGCCACCCCGGATGCAGGCTTGGCGCGGCTGCGCCGTGGCGACATCGATCTAGTCATCGCCGATATGAACTTCGAGGCCGATACCACCAGTGGCGATGAGGGCGTGGCCTTGTTCAATGCCATCCGCCAATCGCACGCCGATATGCCGGTGATCCTGCTGACCGCGTGGACGCAGTTGGAGCGCGCAGTGGAATTGGTCAAAGCTGGCGCGGCCGATTACCTTGGCAAGCCGTGGGATGACGCCAAACTGCTGACCAGCGTGCGCAATTTGTTGGAACTTGCCGAGTTGCAGCGCGAGACATCCAGCAAGGCCGCGCAGGCCCGCAAGCGCCGCGATGCACTCGCCAGCCAACACAATCTATGCGGCTATATCCATGCCGATGAAGCCAGCGAGCGGGTGTTGAGCTTGGCCTGCCAAGTCGCCGCATCGCCATTGGCGGTGTTGGTCACCGGGCCCAACGGCAGCGGCAAGGAGAAGATCGCTGAGATCGTGCATGCCAACTCCAAGGTGGCGCGCGGGCCGTTTATCGCGGTCA
>JAUNTK010000161.1 GCA_030538735.1 Pseudomonadota bacterium | reverse complement strand
CTCGGGTTGTCACCATGCCTGCATCAGTGATCACGCCATCACGCACTGGATCATTGGTGCCGCGGTGGGCCACTACGATTTCGCCGGTATCCACCTGTTGATACAGGGTGCCGGCATAACCATTTCGGCGGTTTTCTACGTGTTCCAACACTTGGAACTGGACGCCATTGATGTCTACGTTTTCTCTTTCACCAGGCGCACGAATTCCGGTGGGTCTGGCGATGTAGCTGTCTTCCGCCAAGCGCGCATATTGCAATGAGGTGATGCTCATGGGGCCACCTTACGGGCACTAAGCGTGATAGTGAAGAGGTCGTGTCGTACCTCCTCACTCATCCTCAATGGAGAAGGGCTACCAATATCTGCGAAATTGTCCAGCTTGCGGCGCGGATATCCGCCTCGCCAAAAATACGTGGTTGTGGATTTCTCAGCAAGCACATCCTCGCGGGCCAGTCCGGGCAGAAAACGGGTGGTGCCTTCATCGGTAGTTGCGCGGAGGTAACCACTGGCTGCGGTAAATTCCCAGTGGCAAACAGCGCGTCCGTAATAGGCTTCGTCCATCATGTAGTCCAGATAGATAATGCCTTTGTAGGTATTGTCCCCAGCCTTGTTCAGCACGAATGGCTCCAAGCGGGTGATGCGATGAAGTGCGCCGGAGATGGGATCGATGTAACCGCAATCCCCTTCGTTGGTGACATCGAATTGTGCCGAGCCTCGCACCACCTCGAACGGCCCTGGCGCGTTATCGATGGTCAAGGTGATTTCGTAAGCTTGTTTGGGTGCCGGGTTGAGCTTGGCCGCACCGCGATCAAGCGCGTGCGGGTCGAGCGGTTGAGCGTCGTTGGTATTCATGGTGGCATTCCTTGAACAGGCGGCCAGCAGGCAGCCTGACATCAGCAAAGTTGCCAGACGAAAAGGGCGGCATTGAAGGAGAGCAGGCATCATCACACTTGGGGGGGACGGGATGATCAGGGCTCAGGCTAACGCTAGCGGCATTCGAGAGTCAAGGAGCTTCCGAGGTTGCTAAAGGTATACTCGCCTCACCGCGGGAGTGGCCGGTGACGGGGACTTCGGGGGCGTGGCCATAGTTGGGTATAGATTCTTTTGCGTAGTCGATTGCTCTGCGGGTTAACGCCAAGCTATCCTTGGCCTGATTGTTGGCTCGGGTTGTCACCATGCCTGCATCAGTGATCACGCCATCACGCACTGGATCATTAGTGCCGCGGTGGGCCACTACGATTTCGCCAGTATCCACCTGTTGATACAGGGTGCCGGCATAACCATTTCGGCGGTTTTCTGCGTGTTCCAACACTTGGAACTGGACGCCGTTGATGTCTACGTTTTCTCTTTCACCAGGCGCACGAATTCCGGCAGGTCTGGCGGTGTAGCTGTCTTCGGCCAAACGCGCATACTGCAATGACGTGATGCTCATGGGGTCACCTTGCGGGCGCTGAGGGTGATAGTAAAGAGATCTTCGCGGATTTCTGAAGCAGTTTTCTCGAAAGTAGTGGTGCCGTAATCTGGTGCATTATCTATCTGGTCGCGGGGGTATGCGCCTCGCCAAAAATACGTGGTTGTGGATTTCTCAGCAAGCACATCCTCGCGGGCCAGTCCGGGCAGAAAACGGGTGGTGCCTTCATCGGTAGTTGCGCGGAGGTAACCACTGGCTGCGGTAAATTCCCAGTGGCAAACAGCGCGTCCGTAATAGGCTTCGTCCATCATGTAGTCCAGATAGATAATGCCTTTGTAGGTATTGTCCCCAGCCTTGTTCAGCACGAATGGCTCCAAGCGGGTGATGCGATGAAGTGCGCCGGAGATGGGATCGATGTAACCGCAATCCCCTTCGTTGGTGACATCGAATTGTGCCGAGCCTCGCACCACCTCGAACGGCCCTGGCGCGTTATCGATGGTCAAGGTGATTTCGTAAGCTTGTTTGGGTGCCGGGTTGAGCTTGGCCGGGCCACGCTCCACGGCAAGGGGATCAGAGTCGGAGGCCATCGAGACATTCCTTGAACAGGCGGCCAGCAGGCAGCCTGACATCAGCAAAGTTGCCAGACGAAAAGGGCGGCATTGAAGGCGGGCAGGCATCATCACACTTGGGGGGACGGGATGATAGAAACTCAAGCTAACGTTAGCGATGATCTAGAGTCAAGGAGCTCCAAGCTGACTGAACACGTACAAGCGCCACCGAGGGAATGGTGATCTACACATAACGTGTTGCACTTGTAAGTTGAGACCAAGGTTTCTGACAGCTCGGTATCAAGAAAGACATCGGAAAAACAGCGCCACAATTCAAGCCGCGCGGGCGTTACATCGGCGGGCAGGGCCGGGCTCATCGCTTGGCCCTATTGACCGCGATGCACTTGAAACCCAGCGAATGATTGGTTGACCGGCATCGTTTCGATCCGGTTGATATTGAGATGCGGCGGCAGGTTGGCCAGCCAGTGGACTTGATCGGCGATATCTTCGGCGCTGATCGGGCTGACGCCGGCATACAGCGCATCGCTGGCGGCTTGGTCGCCGTTGGTGCGCACCAATGTAAATTCGGTTTCGGCCATGCCCGGCTCGATGCTGGTCACGCGCACGCCGGTGCCGTGCAGGTCACTGCGCAGGCCAAGCGAAAATTGGCTGACAAACGCCTTGCTGCCGCCATACACATTGCCGCCGGGGTAGGGGTAGCTCGCCGCAATCGAGCTGATGTTGATGATCAGCGCCTTGGCCTCGATCAGGCGCGGGAGCACGGCGTGGGTCAGGGTGATGAGCCCGGTGATATTGGTATCAATCATTTGCCGCCACTGGGCCAGATCGGCGCGTTGCGCAGGCGCGGTGCCAAGCGCGAGGCCCGCGTTGTTGACCAATAAATCGATGCGTTGGAAGCGTTCCGGCAAGCCATCGATGGCGGCCGTGATCGCATCGGCATCGCGGATATCGAAGCAGGCGATGCAGGCGTTATCGGCAAACTCGGCGTGCAGGACTTCCAGCCGTTCGCGGCGGCGGCCGGTGATGATGACCTGCCAGCCTTCACCCAATAATTTGCGCGCGATGGCGCGGCCAAAGCCAGAGCTGGCGCCGGTAATCAGGGCGGTGCGGGTGGTCATGATCGGCCTCGATAAGAAAGAGGCTATTGTGCGCCACTGTTATGCCGCGCCCAAACTGGGCCGACGCCGGTCAATCACCAGCCGATGTGGGCCTGCGCTTATTTGGCTTTGATCGCCATCGCCGGCAGGCCGCCGTTTTCCAGTTTCTGCTTGGCTTCGGCCAGCTCGGTGGCGCTGGCATACGGCCCCATGCGCACGCGATACACGGTTTTGCCGCTGATCTGGGCCGATTCAACGCGCGCGTTCAAGCCAAGCAGGGCGATCTTGGCCTTGGTGGCTTCGGCATCGCCGCTGGCCTGAAAGGCACCGGCTTGCAGGATGTAGGGCGTGGCGCTGGCGGCGGGCGCAGTGGGTTCGGCGCGGGCGACTTGTGGCGTTGTGGCGGCGGCAGTAGGCGCTGGCGTGTTGCTGGCCGGCGTCGGTGGGGTGGGTGTTGTTGTTGCTGTGGTGCCGGGACT
>JAUNTK010000160.1 GCA_030538735.1 Pseudomonadota bacterium | reverse complement strand
GTTACCTGCGTACACTGTCAAAGATCTTCAAACCAAGCCCTCAGCGGCTCGTTTGCCTTGCTCAACCCCAAGGAACGTTTCGTTCGAGGGAGCCGATCACTATACAGCAGATTTGGTTTCCGTCAACACCTCAACTGAAACTTTTTTCTGCCGCCTCACCGAAGCGTTTCCGCCGAGGTGAGCCAGACATCATAGCGTACTTTTTTCATCCGTCAACAACTTGGTGAAAATTTCTTGCTTGATGCTGCCCCGCCGCTGCGTCTGCGTTGGCGGGCTGCGCATTATGCACCTGAATAGGGGAATTGCAACCACTTTTTTGCAGCCTCTGCACCGGGCCCGGCGCAGCGGGCAGAATGGGCCATCCACCACTCTCCATGTATGTCGCCATGAACAAGTTCGCGCATCTGCTTTCTCTTTCTTTGTTGCTGCCTTTGACGGGCTGCGCCGGTGACCGCGGGCAGTGGGTGGAACTGGCGGGCAAGAAGTACACGGTTGAAGTGGCCGCCGATGACGCCAGCCGTGCGCGCGGGTTGATGTTCCGCGATTCGATGCCGGCCGACCACGGCATGATCTTTATCCATGACCGTCAGGAGCCGCTGGCGTATTGGATGAAGAACACACGCATCGCGCTCGACATCCTGTATTTCGATGAGTCGCGCACGTTGGTATCGCAGCGGCGCGATGTACCGCCGTGCTCGCTGGGGGATCGCTGCCCGCCGTATCCAAGCGATGCGCCGGCGCGCTATGTGCTGGAGTTGAATGCCGGCAAGGCGGCGGAAATGAAGCTGGAAAACGGGGCGGAGCTGACCTTCGGGCCGGGGATCCCGGCAGCGAAGTAAGCGCCGACACTGCGCCGGGCGAACCCGGCGCGAGGCTGGATAGCCGCTATTGGCTCAGACTTCCTGCATATCGAAGTCGTCTTTAGTGACACCGCAATCGGGGCAGGTCCAGGTATCGGGGACATCCTCCCAGCGGGTGCCGGGCGCGATGCCGTCTTCGGGGAAGCCTTCGGCCTCGTTATAGATGAAGCCGCAAACCACGCACATCCAAATGCGGTACGGGGCGGGGTTGGTGTTGCTATCGGACATGACGCTCGCTGCGCGATGGAGGAAGATGGCGCATTCTCACATCGACAGGCGCTGGTTGCATGAGTCGAGCCGCATTCCCCATGCGCGGGCTGTATCTGATCACCCCCGATCACGATGACAGCGATGCACTGTTGGCACAGGTGACGCCACTGCTGCCGCATGCCGCCTGCCTGCAATATCGCAACAAGCGCGCGGACGCGACACAACGCCTGCGCGAAGCACACGCCTTGCGTGCGGCCTGCCGCGCGGCGGGCGTCTTTTTCATCGTCAATGACGATGCGGATCTGGCCTTGGCAGCCGATGCCGATGGCGTGCATCTGGGCGATGCCGATGGCGGTATCGAAGCCGCACGCGCGCTGCTGGGCGATCGGCGTGCGATCGGCATCAGTTGTTATGACGATATCGAACGCGCGCGGCAGGCGGCCCAACGCGGCGCCGACTACATTGCATTCGGCGCGCTGTTTGCCTCATCGACCAAGCCCAATGCGCGACGCGCCACGCCGGCCTTGTTTGCCGAGGCGAAACCACTCGGCCTGCCGATGGTGGCGATCGGCGGCATCACGCCGGACAATACGCCAATCGCTCTGGCCGCTGGCGCGGATCTGGTGGCGGTGATCGCCGGCGTATTTGCGGCACCCGACCCACTCGCCGCCGCCCGCGCGTATACCGCCGCCTTTGTTTGACCGACCGCACGACGTTCTACCCACACACGAGACCCTCGCCATGAGCCACGCCCAATCCCACGACCTGTTCACCCGCGCCCAAGGCTTGATGCCCGGCGGTGTCAATTCGCCCGTGCGCGCGTTCAAATCGGTCGGTGGCGAGCCGTTCTTTACCGAGCGGGCGGAAGGGCCGTATCTGTTCGATGCCGATGGCAACCGCTATATCGATTATGTCGGCTCGTGGGGGCCGATGATCGTTGGCCACAACCACCCGAAGGTGTTGCAGGCGGTGATCGAAACCGCCAAGCGCGGGCTGTCGTTTGGCACGCCGAACCCGCTGGAAGTGACGATGGCCGAAACCATCCAGCGATTGATCCCAAGCTGCGAAATGGTGCGCATGGTCAACTCCGGCACCGAGGCCACGCTCTCTGCGATCCGCTTGGCGCGTGGCGCGACGGGGCGGATGCGGATGGTCAAATTCGAGGGCGGTTATCACGGCCACGGCGACAGTTTTCTGGTCAAGGCCGGCAGCGGCGCGCTGACCTTTGGCGTGCCGAATTCGCCGGGCGTGCCCAAGGCGCTGGCCGACCTGACCCTGACCCTGCCTTACAACGATTTTGCTGCGGCAACGGCGCTGTTTGACGAATGCGGCGAGGATATCGCCTGCCTGATCATCGAGCCGGTGGTGGGCAATGCCAACTGCCTGCCGCCGCGCGCGGGTTATCTGCAACACCTGCGCGAACTGTGCACCAAGCACGGCGCGCTATTGATCTTCGACGAGGTGATGACCGGCTTCCGCGTTGCGCTTGGCGGCGCACAGGCGCGCTACGGCGTGACGCCCGACCTGACCACCTTCGGCAAGGTCATCGGCGGCGGCATGCCGGTGGGTGCCTATGGCGGACGCCGTGAACTGATGCAGCAAATCTCACCGGCCGGGCCGATCTACCAAGCCGGCACCTTGAGCGGCAACCCGGTGGCGATGGCCGCAGGTTTGGCGATGCTGGAGCTGATCCAGCAACCGGGTTTTTATCAGGCGCTGGAAGCGAAATCGAATGCGCTATGTGATGGTTTAGAAGCCGCTGCACGCGAGGCTGGCGTGCCGTTTTCCACCCAGCGCGTCGGCGGCATGTTCGGCCTGTTCTTCAATGCCGACAAAGTGGATACCTATGCCGGCGCGGTGGCCAGCGACACGGCCCGGTTCAACCGCTTCTTCCATGCGATGCTGGATGAAGGCGTGTTTCTGGCACCCTCGGCGTTTGAGGCGGGCTTTGTGTCATCGGCGCATGATGATGCGGTGATCGCCGAAACCATCGCGGCCGCACGCGCGGCATTCGCGTCGCTTTGATGGCACCGGGACTTCAAGCGGCTCATGCAGCACGATCACCATCAGGATGACGGCCCCGACATCGCCCAAGCGGCGACGCACAAGGGGGTGTTCGAGTGCGATCACTACCCGGCCACCACCGCGCCCGGTTTGCGCTACAAACTGTTCCGGATCATCTTCCATCACGAGGGCCGCGGCGAGCGCAATTTCGACCTGCTGTTGATGCTGGCGATTGTCGCCAGCGTGATCGTGGTGATGCTTGACAGCGTGCCGATGATCAAGGCGCGCTGGCATGGCCCGCTGTATATCGCCGAGTGGTTTTTTACCCTGATCTTCACCGCTGAATATGCGCTGCGCTTGTGGGTGGTGCGCAAGCCCGTGCGTTACGCCACCAGCTTTTTCGGCATCATCGATCTGCTGGCGATCCTGCCCACCTTTTTATCGCTGCTATTCCCGGCCAGTGCCGCACTGACGGTGGTGCGCATC
>JAUNTK010000027.1:20037-25845 GCA_030538735.1 Pseudomonadota bacterium | reverse complement strand
GTTCATCGTGGTCACCGCCTTGGCCACCACTTCCGGCCCGGCCATGAAACCAACGCGCCAACCCGGCATGCCATAGGTCTTGGACAGCGAATCGACAAAGATCACCCGATCCCGCAACTCCGGGCGCGCCTGCACGAAGTTGTGATAGCCAACGCCATCAAAAATCATCGTGTTGTAGATGTCGTCGGTGATGATCCAGGTATCCGGGTACTTGGCGAACACATCGGCCAGCGCGCTGATTTCATCCTTGCCATAGACCATGCCGGTCGGGTTGGACGGGTTGTTGAACAAAAACACGCGCGGCTTTTTCGCCAGTGCGGCATCCAACTGCGCCGGGGTCAGCTTGTAGTGCTGCTCCGGGCCGCAGGGCAAGAGGTCGATTTTGGCGTTGACGATCTCGGCGATATCGAGATAGCTGGTCCAGTACGGGGTCGGGAAGGCGATGCTGTCGCCTTCATCCAACAGCGCCTCGGCCAGGTTGTACAGGATGTGCTTGGCACCGATGCCGGTGGCGCAATTGTTGCGGCCATAGCCGGTCAAACCCAACTTTTCGATATGAACAATGAAGGCATCCAGCAACTCGTTGCTGCCGCGATTGCTGCCGTACTGGCCGCTGTCATGTTCTACCGCCTTGCGCGCGGCCTCATAGACGTGCGGGCCGGGCAGAAAGTTGGGGACGCCGATCGAGAAGCTGATGATGTCGCGGCCTTCGGCCTTGAGCTGCTTGGCTTTTTCGGCAACGGCCATGATGGCGCTGGGCTTGGCGCGGCCAATGCGCGTAGCAAGTTGGGGCATGTCGATCTCGCTTCGGTGGGGACGGGAAGATGACGCACGAAGGCAGAGGCATCCGCCATCGCAAGCCGATGATTTTATCACGCGGCTCCGGCCCGGCCGCCCTGCCCAGCTACTGCCAATGGAGAACGAGCCAGGGGATCAGAAACAACAGCAACACGCCAACCTTGTAAACCGCCATCGCGCCGTAATGCAGTGCATCGAACGTTTCCCGGCTCAATTTGAACCAGCGCGCGTGCAGCCGGTACAGTCCGTCATGGGCCAACACGAACACGCCGAACCAGACCAGTAGCACCGCGTAGTTGGCCAAGGTGGCAAGGCCAAGGAAATAACGGATCGCATCGATATCGTGCATCGCTTGCTCCAGAAACGACGAAGCCGGCGTGATGCCGGCTTCGTTGGATTACTCAGGCTGCGAGAATCTTGTTCCATTCCGCGACGCGCTCGGCCTTGGCGGCCAGTGCGGCATCCGCATCCCCTTCAATGGTGACTTTCTTGATGCCATCGCCTTGCTTGATCGCATCGACGACATCCAAACCTTCCAGCACCTTGCCGAATACGGTGTGCTTGCCGTCGAGCCAATCGGTCTTGATGTGGGTGATGAAGAACTGGCTACCATTGGTGTTGGGGCCGGCGTTCGCCATCGAAATCACGCCGCGCTCGTGGGCGACGCCGTTATCGGTTTCATCCTCAAAGCGGTAACCCGGGCCGCCGGTGCCACGGCCATCCGGGCAGCCGCCCTGCACCATGAAATCATTGATGACGCGGTGAAAGTTGAGGCCGTCATAGAAGCCGCGCTTGGCCAGATTGACGAAATTGGCCACGGTCAGCGGCGCTTTATCGGCGTACAGCTCCAGCTTGATCGGGCCGCGGTCGGTATCGAAGGTGGCGGTAAGGGACATGCGGGCATTCCTTGTGGAAGAAAGGTTGATTCTCCCATTTGAGGGCGACAGGCGTGAGATACAAGTGCAAAACCGGCGTTGTGGCCGGCAAACCGCTCAACCCGCCCACACGCCCTGATCGATGTGATCGCTGGGGTTCAAGCAATCGCCGAGCCGCGGCACGCGATTCCGCGCGAGTGCCCTGTCGGCCTCAACGGGCGAAGCGCTCGCCGAAAAAATCATGCAGGTAGCGATAGGCGCGTGTCGCGGCACGCGCGTCGTAGCGGCAATTGCTGGCCGCATCGTTGCCGGCATCGGCCTCGGCAAAGCAGTGCACCGCGCCCGCGAAGTTGACAAATTGCCAGTCGGCACCGGCCGCATCCATTTCCTTGCCGAAGGCGACGATTTCATCGTTGCTGACCGCGCGGTCGGCCGCGCCATTGAGTACCAGCAACGCGCTGCGCGCGCTGGCTGCGGCCATCGGCGTATCGGTGCCCAATCCGCCGTGCAGGCTGACTACGCCGGCCAGTGACTGGCCCATGCGCACCAGCTCCAGCACGGCAGTGCCACCGAAGCAAAAGCCAATCGCGCCGATGCGCTCGGCATCCAGTGGCACGCGCCCGGCCTGCGCGCGCAAGGCAGTGACGGCGGCGGCGGTGCGGCGCTGCAGCTCAGGGCGATCCGCGCGCAACGGGCCGGCGGCTGCGGCGGCCTCGGTATTGTCTTTCGGGCGCAGCTTGCTGCCGTAGACATCGGCCACCAGCACCACGTAATTCTGCCCGGCGACGGCCTTGGCTTTCTCCACTGCCGAATCATTCACCCCGCGCCAGTTCGGCACCATCACCAAGCCGGGGCGCGGGGTATTGATGGCATCCTCCCAAACCACGTAGCCGCTGTACTGGCGGCCATCGACCTGCCAGTTCACGGCTTGCGATTGCATGGCGGCCAATGCGGGAAGGCTCATGACCAACAACGGTAACAGGCACAGGGCGAACAGACGTGGCAGGCGCATGGCAAGAGTCTCGCAAAGAGGTACAGGCATCGTGCTGCGGCAGCGGTTATCAGCGCGTCAAGCCTTTACTGGCCGCACGGCCCGCTCAATTCGGCTCCGGTGTATCGGGCGGCGTCTGCTCTGGCTTGGCTTCCTCACGCAACTGCCAGAAGATCAGTGCCGAGAGCAAGGTCAAGCCGCCCACCGCCACCAGCGCGGCCCGGAACGCCGGCAACGCGGCCTCGCCAGCAACCCCACCAAAGGCCGCCGAAAATGTACCCAGAAGCGCCGCAGCCACGGTCACGCCGAGGCTCATGCCCAGCATCTGCACCATCGACATCATGCTGTTGCCGCTGCTGGCACGCGGTGCATCCAGATCCTTGAGGGTGACGGTGTTCATCGCCGTGAACTGCAGCGAATTGATGGCACCGAACACGGCCATTTGCAGGATGCGCAGCCAGGTGGGTTGTTCCGGCGTCATCAGCGCAAAACTGGCGATGACAACGCCCAGCAACGCGGTATTGCTCAACAGCACCCGGCGATAGCCGAAGCGGGTGATGACCGGGCTGACCAAACGTTTGACCGCCATCCCGGCCAATGCCATCGGCAACAACATCATCCCGGCCTGCAACGGGGTATGCCCCAGCGAAACCTGAAGCAACAGCGGCAACAGATAGGGCATCGCGCCCGAGCCGATCCGCGCAAACAGGTTGCCCAGCACGCCGACCCGGAAACTGGCGATCGACAACAGGCTGGGCGGGAACAATGGTGCAGGCGAGCGCAAGGCATGCAGCCAGTACGTCGCCAACGCGGCCAGCCCCAGCAACAGCAGGATCACCACCGTGGCATGGCCGATGGCCAGCGCACCCAGCCCATCGAGCGCCAGCGACAGCGCCACCATCGCCACCACCAGGGCCAGATAACCGCCGCCATCAAAACGGCCCGGCGCATCGGCGCGCATGTCGGGCATGTAGCGCAATGCGGCCAGCACGCCGATCACGCCCACCGGGATATTGATCAGGAAAATCCAGTGCCAGCTGGCGTACTGCACCAGCCAGCCGCCCAAGGTCGGGCCGATCAGCGGGCCAACCAAACCCGGAATGGCGACGAAGCTCATCGCTTCCAGAAAATGCTCACGCGGCACCGCACGCAGCAACGCCAAGCGCCCCACCGGCAGCAGCATCGCCCCGCCCAACCCCTGCAGGATGCGGGCAGCCACCAGTTGGTTCAGATCCTGCGAGGCCGCACAGGCCGCCGAGCCTGCGGTGAACAGGATGATCGCCAGCAAGAACAGGCGACGGGTGCCGAAGCGGTCCGCCAGCCAGCCGGTGGCCGGGATCACGGCAGCCATCGTCAGCGCGTAGGCCACCACCACCATCTGCATGTGCAGCGGGCTTTCGCCCAAGGCCTTGGCCATGCCCGGCAGTGCGGTATTGACGATGGTGGCATCCAGCGTCTGCATGAAGAAGCCAATCGCCACCAGCCACAACAGGGCGCGCGAATATGGCGGCGAGGGCGACTCAGCGGGGCTGGCTGGCGAGTTCATGCACGGTTTTGGACCGGATCAATGCCCAGCCCCTCGATGGCGCTGATCGCATCCGGGTCGAAGCCGTTGAGCTCGGCGAAGTGCCGGCCGCGTGCGACGTAATCGGTGTAGGCCCCAAAGCTGGGAGCGCCGGGTGAAAGCAGCAATACGCCGCTGCCACCCAACTCGGCGCGTGCCTTGGCGACTGCATCGGCCAGATCGTCTGCCGCGCGCAGGACGAAGCCTGCCTGCTCGGCAATCGGTGCCAGCATGGCATGGATGCGTGGACCGTTCGCGCCCATGGTCACGATGCAGTGTGGGGCAGAGGTGCGCATGGCATCGGCGAAATCCTGCCAGTCGAGGCCACGGTCATGTCCGCCGATCAACAAGGCGATGCGCTGCCCGGCAAACACCTCCAGCGCGGCCAGCGCGGCGTATGGGGTGGTGCTGATGGAATCGTTGACCACTTCGATGCCGTCACGGACACCCAGGCGTTGCACACGATTGGGCAAGGGCTGGAAGCCATGCGCATGGCTGGCCAATGCAGCCGCATCCATGCCGATCGCTTCCAGCGCGGCCAGCACGCCGCATAGATTGCTGCGGTTGTGGGTGCCGGGCAGCGGAAGATTCGCTGTATCGAGTACCGGCACATCGCCGCGATGGATCACGCCATCGCGCAAATGCCAGCCCTGCGGCGTGTTGAACCAGATCAGACGCGAGGCTTGTTGAGGGTCGGCATCCGTGCCATGGGATGGCACGGAAGCGCCTCCGCCATTCCAGCGCAGGCTGGAATCGATTGGGCTTTGACGCGCATCTTCCGCATGGGCCCCAGCTTTCGCCCGGGTGACGGTGTGGGGTTCGTCATCAGCCGCTACGGTGTGAGGGCCACCGAACATGCCGCGCAGGGTCGCGTCGTCCGCATTCAACACAGCGATATGCGGATGCGCCGCAGTCACCAACGCCAACTTGTCGGCCACGTACTGCTGCTGGCTGCCATGCCAGTCGAGATGCTCGGGGAAGATATTGGTGATGATCGCGAGCGTGGGCCGCTCGCCGCCCGCCGCCACATCGCGGGTCTGGTAGCTGGACAGCTCGATCGCCCATTCGTCAGCTTCGGCATCCAGCAATTCCAAGAGCGGCAGGCCGATATTGCCGGCCAGTGCGGTACGTCTGCCAGCGGCGCGCAGCAGATGCGCCAGAAGCGCTGTGGTGGTGCTCTTGCCCTTGGTGCCGGTCACGCACAAGGTGCGTTCCATCGCGCCACGCTCGCCAAACCACAGCGCAGTACCACCGATGAAGCGGGTGCCGCGCTCGGCTGCGTGGCGCACGGCTTCGCCATACGGGCTGATCCCCGGCGATTTGATCACCACATCAAAGCTGGCCAATTTTTCGCCACTGGCCGCAGTCTCGATTTCAAGCCGATCATCGTCCAGCGCCGCCGCCTCGGTGACTTCCGCCGCGCTGCAGAACAGGGTCAGTGCTAGATCAGGCAAGCACCGACGCAATGCCCGATACGCCGCCCTGCCCTCGCGCCCCCAGCCCCAGAGCGCGACACGGCAGCCATCAAGCGCGGAAATTTTCACCAAGGCGCTCCCATAGCTCGGCCGGGATGCGGTGTT
>JAUNTK010000027.1:0-20027 GCA_030538735.1 Pseudomonadota bacterium | reverse complement strand
CATCAGGCTATCGATCGAAAGATCATCGGCGACCAACTGCGGCATGATTTCGCCGACGAAGCGGCGCACCACCACATCCTCCCTCCATTCCGGGCGCTCGGCCAATGCTGCCATCGCTGCCCGCGATTCACGGCCCTCGCCAACGCATTCAAACGGTTTGTGGTCTTGATATTCAAGCAGTGCGTCGTAGCCCGAGATCTCGCTTTCCTCATCCAACAAGTTGCGGCCAAAGATCGCAGTCAAACGCGGCTTGGGCATGAACGGGGCCAACGCCAGAAACACGAAATGGCACTTCGGGCATACCCCGCACCAGCGGTTGACCGGGCGCTCGCCCAGAATGTGGAAATTGCGATTGCAGCTGGAAAAATGCGCGTCGTAATGGGTGTTCTTGGCAAACTGGCGCGCTACCGCCAGCTCCGATAACGGGCGCAGCAGCGAGTAGTAATGCAGATCGGCGGCGATGCGTTGCTCGACATAAGCGCCGAAATCGCGCTCAAATGCCCAGCCCTTCGACCACTGGTGATTCACCTCGCCGGTGCCTTCGATCAGGCTGCCATAGCTGGCCGAACGCTCGTTGGAGAACACCACTTGGTCGGCATCGCACAGCAAGGCGACCAGTACCATGATCGCCGAGTTGATCGCGGTCACCGGGATATGGCCGTTGTAGGCACCTTGGCGATTCATCTCGAATAATTGCGGCGCAATCTGGCGCTGGATATTGAGCGTGGCAAGGCCGGTGCGTTCGGCACAGGCGCGGATCAACTGCGAGCCACCAATCCACGTCACGGTCTGCGCCACGCCAGCATTGCGCAAGGCTTCGATCGAGACCAGCGAATCCTTGCCGCCACCAATCGCCACCAAGGCGTGTTGACGCAGGCCCAGCACGGTGGCAGCGGCGACATCCACATCGCCATGCGGGAAGCGAATCCGCCCATCCAACTGCAGGCCATTGCGATAGGCGAACTCACCCAAGCCGTGGCGATACACCTCATCGAGCAACGCCGCGGTGGCCGCATCAAGCGTGGCGTAATCGATGCGGATTTCCCCCGGCACCGCCGCTTTGTAATAGCTGACGCCGGCGATCAGATGCAGCAGGGTCAAAGCGTGTTCAACCGCCTCGGCGCGCGCGCCTTGAAGTGCGAATGGTGCGCCCGGCACGCTGACCGTTTCCACCAACTCGGGGCCGTCATCAAAGGCATACACCAGCCGCGCGATGCCGCTGGTGGCATCAAACTCGCGGCGGACGAAGCGGAAGGCGCGAACCGCCTCGCGGTTGAAGCTCACATCATTCATTGCAGTACGTCCTGTGGCGGCAGGCCACGCAGGTTGTAGTGACTGGCCATTGTGTAGCCATAGGCACCGGCATCGGCAATCAAGATCACGTCACCGGGCGCGGTGGCGGCGGGCAGGCGCACGCGCTGGGCAAACACATCGGAGGATTCGCAGATCGGGCCGACCACGGCAAACAGCGCATCGTTGGCTTCATCCAAACGGCTCAGGTTATGGATGTCGTGCCAGGCGTCATACAAGGCCTGCCGCAGCAGGGTGTGCATACCGGCATCAACACCGATACGGCGGATGCCGTCTTTCTCGACCACCTGCGTCACCCGCGCCAGCAAGGCACCGCTTTCGGCAACCAGAAAACGCCCCGGCTCGATCACCAGTTGGAAATCCGGGTGCAGGGCTTTCATTTCAGCAAGGCCCGCGCCCCATTCGTCAAGATCGAAGGGTTCATCATCGATGCTGTAGGGGATTGGCAAACCGCCGCCGATATCCAGCGTGCGCACCGTGCCGATGCGGCGCGCCAAACCGGCCATTTCATCCACCATGCGCTCCCAATGCTGGCGGGTTTCGACGCCCGAACCAAGATGCGCATGCAGGCCGACGATGCGCACATCAAGCTCATGTGCGATGCGGATGAACTCATCCAAACGGCTGGCTGAAAGGCCGAATTTCGATTGCTTGCCGCCCGTGACCACCTTGGCGTGATGGCCATCGCCATAGCCAAGATCGATGCGCAGCGATAGCTCGCGGCCACGAAAAATCGCCGGCCAATGCTGCAAGGCTTCGACGTTATCGACGGTGACATGCACGCCCAGCGCGAACGCTTCGGCGTATTCGGCAGGCGGGCAGAAGCTGGGGGTAAACAGCACGCGCGCTGGGTCCAAGCCCGGCAGGCTGACCAGCACATGGCGGATTTCGCCCAGCGATACGCATTCCAGCCCGAAGCCTTCGGCGGCCAACGTGCGCAGGATCTCGGGATGGCTGTTGGCCTTGATCGCGTAGAAGCGTTGATCGACCGCCTGCACCGCCTGCAACTGGCCAGCACGCGCGCGGATGGTCGGCAGGTGGTAGCTGTAGCGCGGCGTGGCGTGTTCGGCCAAGGCCAGCAATTCGGCGCGTGATGCGGGCGATGACCACCACGGCGTGGGGCGCGGCCTGACTTGGCCCAGAATGTCGCGCCAACGCACGCCGAATACGCTTTCCTCGTGTACCGGCATCGCCCCGGAATCAATCATCGCCGCGTGCAGCACCGGGATCAGGCCATCGGCGGCGCTTTCATCCAGCACGAACGTCAGGTTGAGATCGTTGGAGGATTGCGAAATAAGATGGACGCGCTGGCTGCCAAAAATCGCCCACACATCGGAGAGTTTATGCAGCAGCGAGCGCATGCCACGGCCAACCAAGGTGATCGCCGCGCACGGGCCAATCACCTTGACCCGGCACACCTCGGCCAAGTCTTCGGACAGGCGCGAGAGCACATCGGTGGTGACCAAATTATCGCTGGGATCAAGCGAGACGGTGACGTTGGTTTCGGATGAGCCGATCAAATCGATCGACAAGCCGTGGCGTTTGAAGCGCTCAAACACATCAGCCAAGAAGCCGACCTGCTGCCACATGCCGACCGATTCCATCGATACCAGCACGATGCCGTTGCGGCGGCTGATCGCCTTGACCCCGGGCACCGTGGCGGCGCTGGCATCGATGCGGGTACCGGGCAAGTCGGATCGCTCGGTATCGAGAATCGCCATCGGCACCCGCGCATCGCGGCAGGGCGTGATCGAGCGCGGATGCAGCACTTTGGCGCCGGTGGTGGCGATTTCCTGCGCTTCGGCGTAATCAAGCCGCGCCAGCAAGCGCGCATCGACCACCTCACGCGGGTTGGCGCTGAACATGCCCGGCACATCGGTCCAGATTTCCACCCGCCGCGCGCCCAGCAAGGCACCGAAATACGCCGCCGAGGTATCCGAGCCGCCACGGCCCAGAATCGCGGTGCCGCCATCGCCGTGGCGGGCGATAAAGCCTTGGGTAATCAGCAGGCGGTTGGGCTGCGCGGCAAAACGTGTGCGCCATTGGTCATCGGTACTGCAATGGCAGTTGACCGATAACCGCCGCGCCCACTCGCTTTGCAGCGGCACATCAATCGCGCTCAACCAATCGCGCGCATCGGCCCAGCCGATATCCAGGCCCTGCGCGGCCAGATACGCCGCACCGATGGTCGAGGAGAGCAACTCGCCCTGCGCCAAAACTTCCGCCTGCCAATCAAAACGCTGCGTTTGCGCGCGCGGGTCAGCGGCCAAGGCTTGCAACCCGGCCAGCCGCTCGCCCAACACCGCATCGGCATCCAAATCCAGTTCAGCGACAAAATCGCGGTGGCGTGACGCAAGTGCTGCGACCCGCTCAGCGATGCCTTCGCCATGCGCAATCGCCTGCAATTCGTTGGTCACCCCGGACAAGGCCGAGACCACCATCAGCACCCGCTGATCGCGGCCGCGCTCGGCGGCAATACGGCCGATGTTGTCCCAGCGCGCGCGACGCGAAACACTGGTACCACCAAACTTGAGCACCACCCACGGTGGGGAATCCGGCGATGAGGACATTAGAATGAGGGGCCTGTCGAACCTGATTAAGAACACCGCATTCTAATGAGCAAACCCGCCCGCCGTCTGCGCCCCTATCTGCTTGCCGATGTGTTTGCCGACCGCCCCGGCGCCGGCAACCCGCTGGCCGTTGTGCTGGATGCCGAGGGCCTATCCGATGACGACATGCAGGCCATCGCGCGCTGGACGCGCCTGCCGGAAACCACCTTCGTGCTGCCGGCCACCGATGCCGACAGCGATTACCGCATCCGCATGTTCAGCCCGCGGCGCGAAGTGCCGTTTGCCGGCCACCCCAGCGTCGGCACCGCGCACGCGGTATTGGAGGCCGGTCTTGCCACGCCGAAAAACGGGGTATTGGTGCAGCATGGCGCCGCCGGCAAATTGCCGCTAAAAGTCAGCGGCGAAGGCGCGGCCCGCACCATCGCCGTGCGCACCCCGCGCGCGAGTTTGGTGGAAACCGCCAGCGCCAATGACCCGCGCCTGCGCGATGCCTTGGCCGGCCTGCCGTTGGGCGAGCTGCCACCGGCCTTGATGAACGGTGGCCGCCGCTGGTGGCTGGTGGAATTATCCGACGAGGCCGCATTGCGCGTGGCCACACCAAACTGGGAGGCGATCTCGCAGCTGGCCGAGGCCACCGGCAGCATGGGCGTGTGCGCCTATGCGCGCAGCGATGACGCGGTGTATTACCTGGCCGTGCGCGCCTGGGTTGGCGCGCCCGCGCAATTCGAGGATGCTGCCTCCGGTGCGGCCAATGCCACGCTTGCCGCGTGGTTGGCCTCGCAACATGCGCTGCCCGGCGATGGCGGTTTTTACCGGATCAGCCAAGGCCGCGAAGTCGGCTTTGACGCGATCATCGAACTCACCGTCGATGCCAATGGCGATGTCTGGTCGGGTGGTCGCGTCACCCGCGTGGTGCAGGGCGAGATCGACTGGGGCTGATTGGCGCGATGACGGCAGCCCCGTATACGCCGAATTCGCGTGCACGACGCACAGATGGACAAGGGAAAAACCAGCGGATCACGGCGTGGAAAGCCGCCAAAGAGGGCAGATAGGCCGAAATCGATTCGATATCGGAAAAAAACTGCAAAAAACACCGCCAAAACGCTTGGCGTCGGCAATTCGATGCAATACATTGGGCTGCCGGTCAATGCCGCGCATCGATCAACTCAATTGCAAAGGAACGTCAGATCCATGGCCACCAAGAAAGCTGCTGCACCGAAGAAAGTCGCTGCACCGAAGAAGGCTGCTCCCAAGACGATGAAGCCGATTGCCGACGCGATGACCAAGTCCGCGTTGATCGCCCACATCGCCGAACACGCCGACGTTGCCGCCAAGGACGTCAAGGCCGTGCTGGCATCGCTGGAAGCCACCCTGCCGGGCCTGCTCAAGATCAAGTCGGTCAAGGTGCCGGCCAAGCCCAAGCGCAAGGGCATCAACCCCTTCACCAAGGAAGAGCAGTGGTTCGCTGCCAAGCCGGCCTCGGTCAAGGTCAAGGTGCAGCCGCTGAAGAAGCTCAAGGATGCCGCTGCCTGATTATTGGCGCATCGTCGAGATTGAAAAACCGGGGCCTGCAGGGGCCTCGGTTTTTTTGTGGGTGCTTGAAGGGTTGATGCGTGTCTGCGTTGGGCGGCGTGGTTTGGATCCGAAGCGAACGTCCATCCGAATTTCGCGCATGCAGATCGCAATGCGCGGGTTCGCTGCCGATGGTGCATGGCCGTGGATTGAAGCGGGACGCGCCATTTGAGTGGCGACTACAAGGGGGCGTTACCTGGCCGGATCGAAGTGATGGCCTTGCATCACTCGCTACCAAGCGGCGCATCCGGCACGCCACTTCATCCCGCACACACATCCATCATCGATGCTGATGGCCCGCCTACATCGAGCCGGACATGCCCCGCCCTGCCCGTCGCCGTTGGCCGATCTGGCCGCTGATTGTCATCGCCATGCTGGCTGCCGGCCACTGGGCTTGGCAGCAGCCATGGGCAGAAGCGGCGCGGCTTGCTTGGCAGCTCTCGCGCCTGCCGCCGCCCGATCAATTACCGATGCCGGTCGCAGGCGTGCGCGCCCGCGCCGTGGCCGATACGTGGGGCGGTGCGCGCAGTGGTGGGCGCACACATGAAGGCGTGGATATCTTTGCCAAGCGCGGCACCCCGGTGCTGGCGACCACACCGGGCGTGGTGTTGGCGGTGCGCGATTTCGGCCTTGGCGGCAAGCAGGTTTGGTTGCATGGGCCAGCGGGCGAGCGGCATTACTACGCGCATCTGGAGGGCTTCGCCGCCGGCATCCAGCGCTTCGATAGCGTGCAGCCGGGCGACGTGCTGGGTTATGTCGGCGATAGCGGCAATGCCGGCGGCACGCCCCCGCATCTGCATTACGCCATCTATGCCCACGATGGCGCCTACAATCCGTGGCCATTGCTGCAAGCAGGCGCACCGCCACGATGAGTCCCACCGGCGACGAGATCGAGACAACACGCAACCCGCCGCCGCCCTTCGCCGATGCGCTGCGCTGGTGGTTCAAGCTGGGCTGGATCAGTTTCGGCGGGCCCGCTGGGCAGATCGCGATCATGCACGATGAACTGGTTGAGCGCCGCCGCTGGCTCGACGAGCAAGGCTTTCTGCGCGCCCTCAATTACTGCATGCTGCTGCCCGGCCCGGAGGCGCAGCAGTTGGCGACCTATATCGGCTGGCGCCTGCATGGCGTGCGTGGCGGCATCGCGGCGGGCGTGTTGTTTGTGCTGCCATCGTTATTGCTGCTATTGCTGCTCTCGTGGCTGTATGTCGCCTACCAGCATCTGCCTGCGCTCGCGCATGTGCTGGATGGCCTGCGCCCGGCGGTGGTGGCGATCATCGCGGCAGCGGCATGGCGGCTTGGGCGCAAGATACTCAAACAACCAACACAATGGGCCATCGCGGCGGCCGCCTTCATTGCATTGGCGTGGCTGCGCTTGCCGTTCCCGTTGTTGATCGGCTTGGCGGCGCTGGCCGGCTGGGCCTTGTTGCGCACACCCGCCACCAGCAAGCCTGCATCGATACAAAAACCTAGCGGTTTCCGCTGGCAAACCACGTTGAAGTTGTTGGCCGTCTGCGCGGCGCTATGGCTGGCCGGCTTTCTGCTGCTGCCCGCTGGCACCCTGCGCGATATGGCGCTGTTTTTCAGCAAGGCGGCCTTTCTGACCTTTGGCGGCGCTTATGCCGTGTTGCCCTATGTCGATGCGGCCGCGACCCAACACTACGGCTGGCTGCAGCCGGGGCAAATGCTGGATGGCCTGGCGCTGGGTGAAACCACGCCCGGCCCGCTGATCATGGTGGTGGCCTTTGTCGGGTTTGTCGGTGGCTGGAACAGCGCGGCCGGCGACCCACTTGCGCTGGCGATTGCCGGCGGCTTGGTCGCCACGTTTTTCACCTTTCTGCCCAGCTTTCTACTGGTGCTGGCAGGTGCGCCATTGATCGAGGCCAGCGGCACGCGCACGCGCTTCGACGCACCGTTGGCCGGGATCAATGCGGCGGTGATCGGGGTGATCGCGCATCTGGCATTGGCCTTTGCCACAGGCACGTTTTGGCGCGCGGGCCAGCTCGATGTATTCAATTTGCTGCTCGCCATCGCCGCCCTGCTGGCCTTGGTTCGCTTCAAACTGGGCGTGGTGCCGGTGATGCTGGTATGCGCGCTGATCGGCCTGCTGCGCGGCCTGTTGATGTCCGGTCAAGCCATGCCGGGTTAGCATCCACACTTCGCTGGGAGAACTCGATGGACAAGCGTTTCTGGATCTGTGCATTGGTGGTGAGCATCGCCGCGATGGTGCTGGATTTCCTGATCCACGGCCTGCTGCTGCGGGCCGATTACGCTGCGTTGGCGGCAAGTGGTTTCGTCCGCGGCGAAGCGGATGGCGCGCGTCATCTGCCGTGGATGTTGCTGGCCCATGTCTTCATCGGCTTCGGCCTGACCTGGCTTTACCGCATCCTGCATCCCGCTGCCAATACGCCCGCACAAGGCTTGCGCTTTGGTGCGGCAGTGGCACTCGCCACCACCATTCCGGGCTATCTGATCTATTTCGCGGTGCAGCCTTGGCCCGCCAGTTTGGTCATCAAGCAAATCGTGCTGAGCACGATTGCGATGCTGCTGCTCGGCATACTGCTGGGTTGGCTGCAGCCGCGCCGGCGCGCCCTTTGATGAGAATACCGATGTCGCCCCGATCCACTTACATGCGCCTGCCTATTTTGCTGTTGATCGCCAGCCTCGCTGCCTGCGGCAACGATGAAGGGCCGCGCGGGCCGGGCAGTTTTGCCGGCAAACCCGGCGCTGCCGGCAACAGCGGCCTGCCCAGCCCCGATGCCGCGCCCGGCTCACTAACAGATTCGATCACGGGCATGCCCGAAGGCAGTGACGGCAGCCCGCTCATCATCGAAGCACCGGCCGAACTGGCCGAGCCAGTGAACGACGACGCCGGCATCGCCAATGCCGAAAGCATCGATGGCAACGCCGTGCTGCCGCCCGCCACCGCCCACACCGAGCCCGGCGCCGATGAGGCAGTCAAGCTGATCCGCGATTACTACAGCGCCATCAACCAGCGTCAATACCCGCGCGCCTACCAACTTTGGCAGGGGGCGGGTGCCGCCAGCGGGCAATCGGTGGAGCAATTCGAGCGCGGGTTTGCCGATACCGGCAGCGTGTCGATCCAGATCGGCCAACCCGGCCCGATCGATGCCGGTGCCGGGCAGCGCCATATCGAGGTGCCGGTCACCATCAACGCCCGCCATGCCGATGGCCGCGAGACGCGCTATATGGGCAGCTATTTTCTGCAGCGCAGCGTGGTGGATGGTGCCAGCGCCGCGCAATCCTCATGGCGCATCAACCGCGCCTCGCTGCAACAACTGCAGTAAGCCGCGCTTACTTGGCGGCCGGTTTGCGCTTGGGCTGCAACAAGGTGCCGCTGCAATTTTCCGCGCCGCAGCGGCAGGCCCATAATTGCTTCAGCGCCGCCGTATGCGGCTCATCCAGCACGATGCCGTAGTTGTAAGAGAGCTCCTCGCCCGGCGCGATATCGCGGGTCGCCTCGATAAACACCTTGTCCTTGTGCCGCTTGCCGTTGCCGTTTTCGTGCAGCACCGCCTCGCAGTTGGGCGCGCAGCTATGGTTGATCCAGCGCGCGACATTGCCATCAACATTGGCATCGATCACATAATCGTCATTGAGCGTGAATAAAAACGTGTGGCCGTTCTCGTCAATCTCAGCGTATTCGGCATCGACATCCTGATGCGTGCGCAACAGCCCCTTGTAGCGCACCACCCGGTCACCCTTGGCGATGGCCGCCGTGGCGAACACGCCATTGCCGTGGATGCTGGATTTACGACGCTCGATCTTGCGCTTGCTGTTTTTCGGCATATTGAATCAATCGGCATGGCAAAGGTGGCTGCCATTGTGCCGCAATGCCGCCGCAGAAAATGGGTACGATAAGAATCCCCCCATCCAGGAAAGATCACATGGATCTCGGTCGTGCCAATCTGGGCAAGCTGCTGCCCTTCATGATCATCGGCCTTGTTGCCGGGCTTGCCGGTGCAATGTTCCTGCGCGGCAGTGCGGCATTGATTTTCAATCTGCTGGCCGCGGTGGTTCTGCTGGGCTTTATCGGTTACCTGATTTACCTGCTGGCGGTGAAGAACACATCGATGCCCACGGCCAGCGCCGATGAAAAACAGCACGCACTCGGGTTTCAGCCCGTTGCCGGCAAGGGCGTGCTGTATCTGTACCGGGCGCAGACCGTGGGCTTTCTGGTAGGGCTGGATGTCACGCTTGATGAGCACACCATCGGCCAGACCCGTGGCTACAGTTTCTTCCGCATTGAGCTTGAACCCGGCCAGCACCGTTTGGCCGGTGCCAGCAACAGCGAGCCGCTGGATTTCGATATCGCTGCCGGGCAGGTGCTGTACATCGAACAGCAAATCCGCATGGGCGCGGTCAAGGGCAGCTACGAATATCGATTGGAAAGCGATATCGACAAGGCGCAGGCCGGCATCCGCAAGGGCAAGATGTTCCTGCCGCTACCGGCCTGAAACCCGGCACAGCCGCGTGGCTTGGCGTGGCTGGCGCCAATTGGTACAATTTCGGTACTGATTACCCAATCGACTCCGGCCAGCCACCGCCACGCCGCCATGCTACGCGTCACCAAACTCACCGATTACGCCACGCTGGTGATGAGCGTGCTTGCCGCCACGCCTGATTGCGTGTTGAGCGCGGCCGAACTGGCCGAGCGCGCCGGCATCGAACTGCCGACCGCATCAAAAGTTCTGAAACCGCTGGCGCAGGCCGAACTGGTCGAGGGCTTTCGCGGTGCCAATGGCGGTTATCGCTTGGCCCGCGATGCGCGCGCGATCTCGCTGGCCGATATCGTCGAGGCGATGGAAGGCCCGCTCGCCATGACCGAATGCAGCATCCACGATGGTCAATGCGGGATCGAGGATTCCTGCGGCGTGCGCAGCAACTGGCAGCGGATCAACACGGTGATCGCCGATGCACTGGCCAGCGTCAGTCTGCATTCGATGCTGCACGGCGATGACATCGCCCCCGCCCGCAAGCGCATCCCGGCGCGGCTGGCGGTGGCCTGAGGACACGATATGAACGCACGAAACGAACTGATCGCCCCGCTGGCGGATACGCCGCTGGAAAACGCTGAGATCCACGCCCAGCTTGGCCGCAAATACGAGGCCGGTTTCATCACCGAGATCGAATCCGATTCGCTGCCGCCGGGCTTGGATGAAGACACCATCCGCGCCCTATCGGCCAAGAAAAACGAGCCGGAATGGATGACCGAATGGCGCCTGGCCGCCTACCGGCATTGGCTGACCATGCCGATGCCGGAATGGGCCAAGCTCAAAATCGCGCCGATTGATTTCCAGGCGCTGTCGTATTACTCGGCCCCCAAAGCCAAATACAAATCGCTTGACGAAGTGCCGCAAGAATTGATCGACACCTACGACAAGCTCGGCGTGCCGCTGCATGAGCGTGCCAAGCTGGCCGGCGTCGCCGTCGATGCAGTGTTTGATTCGGTCTCGGTCGGCACCACCTTCCGCAAGGAACTGGCCGAGAAAGGCATCATCTTCTGCTCGATGTCGGAGGCGATTGCCGAACACCCCGAGTTGGTCAAGCAGTATTTGGGCAGCGTGGTGCCGGTTGGTGACAACTACTTCGCCGCGCTCAATTCTGCGGTGTTCTCCGATGGCAGTTTCGTGTTCATCCCCAAAGGCGTGCGCTCGCCGATGGAGCTATCCACCTATTTCCGTATCAATGCCGGCCATACCGGGCAATTCGAGCGCACGCTGATCATCTGCGAAGACAAGGGCTACGTCTCGTATCTGGAAGGCTGCACCGCGCCGATGCGCGACGAAAACCAATTGCACGCGGCGGTGGTCGAGCTGGTCGCGCTGGAAGATGCCGAGATCAAGTATTCCACCGTGCAGAACTGGTATCCCGGCGATGAAAACGGCGTTGGCGGCATCTACAATTTCGTCACCAAACGCGCACTATGCCGTGGCGCGCGCAGCAAGGTGGTATGGACGCAGGTCGAAACCGGCTCCGCCGTCACCTGGAAATACCCAAGCTGCGTGCTGCTGGGCGATGACTCGGTAGGCGAGTTTCATTCCGTCGCACTCACCCATCATCGCCAACAGGCCGATACCGGCACCAAGATGATCCATATCGGCCGCCGCACCAAATCGAAGATCGTCTCCAAGGGCATCAGCGCCGGCCACGGGCAAAACACCTATCGCGGGCTGGTCAAGATCGACCGTGCGGCCGAGGCGGCGCGCAACCACACCCAATGCGACAGCCTGCTGATCGGCAAAAAATGCGGCGCACACACCTTCCCCTATATCGAAGTGAAACGCTCGGATGCCACCGTCGAGCACGAAGCCACCACCAGCAAGATCAGCGACGACCAATTGTTCTACTGCCGCGCGCGCGGCATCGGCGAGGAAGACGCGGTATCGATGATCGTCGATGGCTTCTGCAAACAGGTGTTCCGCGAGCTGCCGATGGAGTTCGCGGTGGAAGCGAAGAAACTGCTGGAGGTTTCGCTGGAAGGGGCGGTTGGATGAAGAAGATACGTATTTTTCTGCTTCAATTAAAAAAGTTGATGCCCAAGAATGGGGCACTGAAAAACTGTAAAACCGACGTCGCAAAGCAAAAATTCGCTGATAGTCAGCTCAATCTTTCCAACGCACTGTTCGCCGGCACTCTGCTGGCCACAATGGCCTTACTTGCCAAGATTGACCACGCATCCAGAATCGACGGCTTTTTCTTGGTGTGGTCTTTCGTTTCCATATCTTTATTCGTAATGGCATCGGTGCTGCGCCAGCGCGCCCTGCGGCTCACCGATGCCATCGAGCTCAAACGCCTTCGCCACTGCCGATGAACACTGCCATGCTGAAAATCACCAACCTCCACGCCCGCGCCGGCGAGCGCGACATCCTCAAAGGGCTTTCGCTGACCGTTGCGCCCGGCGAAATCCACGCCATCATGGGCCCGAATGGGGCCGGCAAATCCACGCTTGGCAATGTACTGGCCGGGCGCGAAGGTTACGAAATCACGCAAGGCTCGGTGCTGTTTGATGGCAAGGATTTGCTGGCGCAGGCACCGGAAGAACGCGCCGCCGAAGGGGTGTTTCTGGCCTTCCAGTACCCGGTGGAAATCCCCGGCGTCAACAACACCTACTTTATGCGCAGTGCGCTCAATGCGCAGCGCAAGGCGCGTGGCGAAGATGAGCTGGATTCGGTGCAATTTTTGAAACTGGTGCGCGAGAAAATCAAGGTGCTGCATCTGCCCGATAGCCTGCTTAATCGGGGCGTCAATGAAGGCTTCTCCGGTGGCGAGAAGAAGCGCAACGAGATCTTCCAACTGGCGGTACTAGAGCCCAAACTCGCCATCCTTGATGAAACCGATTCCGGCTTGGATATCGATGCACTAAAAGCCGTTGCCGATGGCGTCAACGCGCTGCGCTCGCCCGATCGCGCCTTCCTTGTCATCACCCATTACCAGCGCCTGCTCGATTACATCAAGCCCGACGTGGTGCATGTGTTGGCCGATGGCCAGATCGTCGAATCTGGCGGCCCAGAATTGGCGCTGAAGCTGGAAGAACACGGCTACGCTTGGCTCAAGGACCGCATCGCGCCGGAAGCCGCCTAAGATGACTGCCCTGCTTGATTCCCTGCTTGCCGGCCGCGATGACGCCGCCGCCGATGCCATCCGCGCCGCCGGTCTGCCCGGGCCGCGCAGCGAGGCGTGGAAATACACGCCCTTGCGCGCGTTGGAGCGCCGTACGTTTGCGCCCGCTGCCGATATCGCGGCCGATCCCAGCTTGCTTGATGGCATCCCCGCGCCGCGCATCGTGTTCGTCAATGGCCGCTTTGATGCAGGTTTGTCCGATATCAGCGCGCTGCCTGCGGGCCTTGCCATCGATACCGATGCCGGCAATGGCGAAGCGATCCAAATCCCCGCCCATCCGACCCTCTGGCAGCCCGCCGGCGACGAGGTGTTTCGCAATCTCAATGCCCTGTTGGCGGTGGCGGGTGCGCGCATCAATGTGACCGGCCAGATCGACGCGCCGCTGCATCTGGTTAGCCTCAGCGTGCACGACGGGGCGGACCGCGCGCTGTATCTGCATCACCGCTTGCACCTGCACGCGGATGCCGCACTGGTGCTGGTCGAGCATCAACTGGGCGATGGCGAGCACGCCAATCTGGACAATGCCCGCGTCGATATCCAGCTTGATGCCGGCGCCCGCCTCAGCCATCTGCGCGTGCAGGATGACAACGTGCGCGCCACCCGCTTCTTGCACAGCGCAGTAACGCTGGCGGCCAAGGCCGACTACCGCCGGCTTGATCTGGAAATCGGTGCGGCGCTATCGCGCCATCAGCTGGATATCCGGCTCGATGGCGAGGCGGCCAATCTGCATTGCGCCGGCGTGCTGCTGGCTGATGGCAAACGTCATCTCGATACCCGGCTTGGCATCGTGCACGGCGCGAAAGACACTCACAGCACCCTGCCTTGGCGCGGCCTGGCCGATGGTCGCGCGCGTGCGGTATTCCACGGCGGCATCACCATCGAAGCCGGTGCCGATGGCAGCGAGGCCGATTTGCAGAATCGCAATCTGCTGCTTGCCGACAGCGCCGAGATCGATACCCAGCCGGTGCTGGTGATCCACGCCGATGAAGTCAAGGCCGCGCACGGTGCCACGGTTGGTCAACTGGATGCGAGCGCCCTGTTTTATCTGCGCTCACGCGGGATTGCCGAGCACGACGCGCGGCGCATCTTGACCGCTGCCTTCGTGCGCGATGTGTTGTCGATGGTCGAGGACGACGCGCTGCGCACGATGCTGCAATCGCGGCTGGAGCACGCCTTGGCCCGGATGCAGGCGGCATGAGCGTGACCGACTGGCATGCCATCCGCCGCGATTTCCCTTTGCTTGGCCGCGAGGTACACGGCAAGCCGCTGGTGTATCTGGATTCGGCCAATACCAGCCAGAAACCGCAGGCGGTGATCGCGGCGGTCGATGATTTTTATCGCCGCCACAACGCCAATGTCAGCCGTGCCGTGCATCAACTTGGCAGCGAGGCCACCGAGCTTTACGAAGCCTCACGCAAAACCTTGGCACGTTTTTTCAATGTGCGTGCCAACGAATTGGTGCTGACCAGCGGCACCACCTTCGCGATCAATCTGGTGGCGTATTCGTGGGCGCTACCGCGCTTGCGGGCCGACGATGTCATCTTGCTCTCCAGGATGGAGCATCACGCCAACATCGTGCCGTGGCAGATGATCGCCGAACGCACCGGCGCACAAATTCGCGTTGCCGAATTGGGACCTGACGGCACGCTCGACATGGATGCACTTTGGGCGGCGATGACGCCCGAGGTCAAATTGCTTGGCCTGACCCATGTCAGCAATGTGCTTGGCACGGTCAACCCGGTGCGCCAAATCTGCCGCGAAGCGAACAGGCGCGGCATCGTGACGGTGATCGATGGCTCGCAAGCGGCACCGCATATGGCAGTGGATATTCCGTCGATTGGCTGCGATTTCTATGTCGCCACCGGCCATAAGCTGTGCGGGCCGACCGGCACCGGCGTGCTGTGGGCCAAACGCGAACATCTCGATGCGATGCCGCCCTTTATTGGCGGTGGCGAGATGATCAAGCACGTCAGTTTCGAGGGCACGGTCTTCAACGATCCGCCGCACAAGTTTGAAGCCGGCACGCCGAATATCGCCGGGTTTATCGGGCTGGGCGCGGCTATCGATTACCTCGATGGCATCGGCATGGCAGCCATCCACCAGCGCGAAGCCGAGCTACTGGCGCATGCCAACGAGGCGATGTCGGCCATCGACGGCCTGCGCATCATCGGCACGGCCAAGGACAAGGCCGCGATCATCTCCTTCTTGATCGACGGCACCCACGCCCACGATCTTGCCACCTTGCTTGATCTGGAAGGCGTTGCGGTGCGCTCCGGCCAACACTGCGCGCATCCGTTGTTGCAGTTCTTCGGCGTTAGCGCCACCTGCCGCGCCTCGTTGGCGTTTTACAACACGCACGCGGATGTCGATGCGCTGGTGCGCGCCATCCACAAGGTGAGAAAGCTGCTCGGCTGACACCACTCAGCGACGCCGAACAGCAAAACCCACACGATCAGAATCCACACCATGCCTGATTCCAGCACCCGCCCTGCGCCACTCACCTTCCGCCACGCCCGCCACGCCGACATCCCGCTGCTGGTTGAGTTGGTGACCGCAAGCTATCGCGGCGATGCCAGTCGCGTTGGCTGGACCACCGAGGCCGACCTGCTCGACGGCGCGCGCATCGATGACGAACGCCTTGCTGCCGACATCGAGCGCCCGCAAAGCGTGATCCTGCTGGGCGAAGACAACGGCGAAATCCTTGCCTGCGCGCATGTCGCCGTGGATGACGGCGCTGGCTATTTCGGCATGTTTTCGGTCTGGCCTGATCGGCAGGGCAAGGGCATCGGCAAGCAAATGCTGGCCGAGGCCGAACGCATCGTGCGCGAGCAATTTGGCCAACACACGATGCGCATGACGGTGATCGATGTGCGCGATGCCTTGATCGAGTACTACGCCCGGCGCGGCTACCGGCGCACCGGCATCCACAAACCCTTCCCCTATGGCGATGAGCGTTTTGGCACACCCAAGCGCGACGACCTGCGTTTTGAGGTGTTGGAGAAAACCCTGTGAGTGATGACCTGCGCGATTGGGAGTTTGTCGCCACCGAGGCCGAGTTGCTGCCCGGCGAAAAGAAAACCGTCTGGCATGGCGACACACCGATTCTGGTGGTCAATCTCGATGGTGAATATTTCGCCATCGAAGACAAATGCACGCACGAGGATTATGAGCTTTCGGCCGGGCCGGTCGATGCCGAGGCCGGCAATATCGAATGCGTGTTCCACGGTGCCAAGTTTGATCTACGCAGCGGTGAGGCTTTGTGCGCCCCCGCTTATTCGCCGGTGGCGAAGTTTCCGATCAAGCTAATCGATGGCGCGATCTGGACCCGCGACGACCGCTAAACACTGCGATTTCGCACCTGCAAAACGCCGGAACCCCCGGCGTTTTTGTTTGCCTGATGCACGCAGCGATCAGGCCATCGGTGCGCGGTAATGGCCTTGGGTCAGCAGGTCGGTGCCGCACTCAAGCCGCTCCAACCATGCAAGAAAATCGTGCATCGCCTGATCCTTGATCGGCAGGCCATGCTGCGGCACGATCATCACCGGGTCCAGCTCGCGCACCATGTTCACCCAGAAGCGCAGCACCTTGTTCGATCCCATATAACGACGATGGAAGCCTTCCATGCGACGGCGATGGTTATCGAAATCATCGGTGATGAATTGATACGGCTCGCCGCTGGCGACCAGCGATGCCCCAACGTCACCGGAGAACAGAATGCGGCTGGCCGGGTCCCAGAAGCAGAAGTTGCCGACCGAGTGCATGAAGTGCGCCGGCAGCAGATGCACCTTGGCCTCACCCAGCTCAACTGCCCCGCCTTGGTCGGGGATCAGCGTGTAGCGATCACGCCCGGCATTCTTCATGTAACCCGGCACCACATGCGGCACGAAGCGGCCCCATAGCTCAGAGCACACGATGGTGGCCTGGGTGTACAGCATCCACTTATCGACCGAACCAATGATGTCCGGGTCCTGATGCGAACACAGGATGTAATCGACCTCGGTCGGCTTGATGTACTGGCCCATCGCCAGAATCAGCGGGTTGTAAAGCAGCGCCCCGCCGGGATCAAGCAAGGCGGCGTGCTCGCCATGCTGGATCAGGAATTGATTGGCTTGCACGCCGTCATCGCCGCGCACAAGATCATTGAAAGCGATACAGCGGTGGCTGCCGGAATCAAAAAGTACGGTTGCCATTATTTATCCAGGGTAAGCCCCGTGGCGCAGAACCGCCTGCGGGAAATTGCGACGCGGCAGAGCTTAGCCATTCGGCGCACGCCGGCTCTGAGCCAGATCAATTTCTGTCACACAGATTTGTGCGGCGGATTTGTGTGGCAGGGCAATGAATCTGAATTGCAAATGAGAATCCGTATCATTACAATTTACAAATGACGCAACAGGCATCAATGTCAGCCACGCCATCATCAAAGCCGTTTCACGGCCGATGGCGCACGGCGATGTCGGGCCTGCGCTGCCATCCTGATCCCGCACGGATCAGCCACCCAACCCGCCGTTTGTCACGCCAGAGTTGCCATGCACTCAAGCCAGACATCACGCACCACGTCTGCCACTTGAGGAACCCGATGCACGCCGCTCTCCGCACCCGCACGATCGCCGCCGCGATCAGCCTTGCCCTGACCGCACCGCTCGCCGCCCATGCCAATGACGATGCCGCGCGCGGCCCCAACCCCAACCCGCAATATCTGGATCGCGTGGTGGTGACCGCCGCCGGCTTCGAGCAGAAGCTGGTTGAGGCCCCGGCCAGCATCAGCGTGGTGGCCCGCGAAGAGCTGGAAAAGCGCCCCTACGCGACCCTGATCGATGCCTTGCGCGATATCGAGGGCATCGATGTCGGCATGGAAAGCACCGATAAAAACGGCATGGCGACGATCAGCATGCGCGGCCTGCCCTCGGAATACACGCTGGTCTTGATCGATGGCCGCCGCCAGAGCAATGTCGGCTCGATCTATCCCAACAATTTTGGCGGCGGCCAGTTCGCCTTCCTGCCGCCGCTGGATGCGATTGACCGCATCGAAGTGGTGCGCGGCCCGATGTCCACCTTGTATGGATCCGATGCAATGGGCGGCGTGATCAACATCATCACCCGCCCGGTCGGCGAAAAATGGGGTGGATCGCTGCGGCAGGGCATCACCATCCAGCAGGATGATCAGTTCGGCGATGCGCGCAGCAGTGATGTTTACCTCAACGGCCCACTGGTGAAGGACACGCTCGGCATCGCGTTGCGCGGCAGCCATCATCACGAGGATGAATCCAACCCGGAATGGGCGCCGCTGCAACTGCCAGATGGCAGTGAATGGAACCGCTCACTCGGCTTCGGTGGCGGCGGCAAGAAGGTGGAAAGCACGAACTGGAATGCCGGTGTTCGCCTTGATTGGACGCCCAGTGATGCGCATCGCTTCTTGTTTGATTACGACGTATCGCGGCAAAAATACGATAACCATCTTGGCCAGACCGGCACGCTCGACAGCATCGAAACCCTGTGGCGCAGCGGCAATGCGGTGATCCCCAACCCCAATGGCAGCGGCACGATTACCCGCCGCGTGGTGCAGCCGCGTGTGGGCTATACGCCGTACCAGCGTTACGAGCGCGAACAGCTTTCGTTGACCCATATCGGTGAATGGTCGCGGGGCCGCAGCCAAACCAGCCTGATGAAGATTGAGAGTCGCAATCTGGGCCGCTCGCTGCCCTTGACCATCGCCGAGCGCGCCCGGCTGCAAACGCTGTGGAACGATGTCTGCACCCGTCGCGGCCAGGCGGCCCATTGCAACAACCCCGCCGGTGCTGCCGGCATCGCCCAACTAACGCCAGAGGAACTCGCCCGCCTCAACACCTTTATGCCGCGCCCGCTGCGCACGCTGGAATTGAGCGGTTGGATTCTCGATAGCAGCTTTGAAATGCTGCTGGGCGATCACAAGCTGACCTTCGGCGGCCAGCTCAACGATACCGATATGGAAGACGGCGTGTTTGGCATGGATAGCGCGCAACACCAAGCCGGCATCACTCAACAGCATCGGCAGTGGGCCTTGTTTGCTGAAGACAATTGGCGCTTCAACGATGCGCTGACCGCCACGCTCGGCCTGCGCTACGACCGCCACAATGTATTCGGCAGCCAGTTCAGCCCGCGCGGTTATCTGGTCTGGAATGTCAGCCGTGATTGGACGATCAAGGGCGGCATCAGCACCGGCTACAAGGCACCGCGCCCGGATCAGTTGTTCAGCGGCATTATTGGTTTTGGCGGGCAAGGTGTGCTGCCGTTGGTCGGCACCCCGGGCTTGAAGCCAGAAACCAGCCGCAATTTCGAGCTGGCCGCGTATTACGAGCGGGGCAATGCCGGCTTCAATGCCACCGCCTTCCTCAACCGCTTCAAGAACAAGATCGCCAGCGGCGGCGTGTACCCCAACTGCGAAGTGGCGGTGCCGGGCAGCGGCTATTGCATCGATATCGGCAGTGGTTGGGCCGCGCTGGGCTACTCAAGTTTTGCCCAAACCATCAATATCGATACCGCCGAAACCCGTGGCGTCGAGCTGGCCGGACATTACGATTTCACCCCCAGCTGGCAGCTGCGCGGCAACTACACGTGGACGCAATCCGAGCAGACCAGCGGTAGCGGGCGCGGCCAACCCATCGCCGGCAACCCGGCCAAGCATATGCTCAATGCCTCGCTTAACTGGAAGGCCAGCGAGACGCTCGATTTCAACCTGAGTGGTGAGGGCCGTTACAAGCGCTATTACGGCATGAACAGCGCGGGCGAGCCCACCTATTACAAAGATCATGCCCTGCTCAATCTGGGTGGCAGCTGGCAGGCCACCCGTTGGCTGACCATCAATGCGCGAATCAACAACCTGCTTGATCGCGATTTCATCTCGCAGACCTGCGCCTTGAATGCCGGCCAGGATGGTTTTGATTGCCGCGATGA